>DASPIB010000001.1:349389-698779 GCA_035629335.1 Verrucomicrobiia bacterium | reverse complement strand
TTCATTTCGCCCTTATCGTATTCGGAAACTATATCAAAACTAAATGTGGCCATACGCTAAGTGTAGCATAAGTTAGGGCGCGCACCGATGGGGTGCGGGCGTAAATTTATCGCCGACGATCTTGAAGAATTTCGACAATCAATCCCATAGTATAGGCGCATCCTTCTGGCTTGAGCCACTGAATGCTGATTCGTCGCTCAGTTACCTCAAAAGTTGCTACCAACCCAGTAGTTTTGTCGTCTCGCAGATCATTGTTGATGATCTTCAGCTCTTCATCGGTAAACGGCGGCGTAGCGTGATTGAGCGTCCAGCTTGCGGTGCGCTTGATCGGGTCGAGTTCGTGCGTGTAGGGATACTGTGACATATTCATGACAACCCTGCCTCTCGGTCGGTTTAAGCGTGCTCGACAGCTTCCATAACGGCTCGGTGTAGCGTCGAAAGCAATTCGGTGATGTGGTACTTGGTATGGCTATTGCCAAACTGTACGTCCAGCACGTTGTCCTCAAAAGTGAAGAATTCGAACTCCTTGCTATCACGCAACCCCACTAAGGAATTAACCAGCAAGAATTCTGCCGACATTTCGAGGGGCTGTGTTAATTGCCAGCGGGCGCGTTTTGTACGCTCGTTGTGGCTGAACTCAAAAGGTTCTTGCGCCATCATGCTCCTCCTCGTGGCCATCATGAAGTATCTCGTATTATTTAACGCCCGTCAACTACCAAGAAGAGCTTGATGCGTTATACTGGCTTTTATGATAGTACCAGTTGTAAACCGTGACGATGTAATCATTGGAGCAAAAGATCGATCAGCGCTTGATTTTAAAAAAGATATCTTTCGTACTGCTTCGCTGTGGATCACCAATAGCCAGGGCGACGTGTTACTGGCACAGCGAAAGCATAATAAAAAAGTTGACCCGGGTAAGTGGGCCGAGGCAGTTGGTGGAACGGTCGAAGGCGGTGATTCGTACGAAACCACCATTTACCGCGAAGCCCAAGAAGAGCTAGGTATTGTTGATGTACCGTTTCAGCTTGGCCCAAAGCAGCTTATCACCTTTCCGGCGCGCTATTTTGTGCAGTGGTACAGCGTCACACTGGATTGGCCGTTAGAACGCTTTATGATACAAACAGCTGAAATTGAACAGATCGCCTGGCTTCCCCGTGCGCAACTTGAAACAGAACTTAAAACGGCGCCAGGAAAATATATTGCGGCGATGCCGGATATCATAGCGCTATTTCCTAGTTAGTTTTGGAGGTTGATTCTTTCGCTTGCTGCAAAAGTTAGGGCGAGCTAAATTGTGAATATAATTTCCAGAAATGGTGCGCCCGCCAGGTGGTGTGCCTGGCGGGCATTGCCGTGAATGTCTGAACGAACTACCTTGCTGCCATCAGCCCATTCGCATTTTTTGCAAACTTCCGGAGGGCAGCATCCTTCTCTTGTGCGCTCTTTGCCCGGGTCAATTCGTCATGCAGCGTAGGTTCAAGTCCGGGAAGAGCATGGCGCGAGTTGGGGCGAGTCAATTCAAGAGCATCGCGGATGAGACCGTCAAGAAATCGTTCTCCAATCGTTGCCGAGGGGTTTTCGTTAAGAGTGAAGACTAAAGCAGGGATGTTCATGTCGTCTCGCCTTTCTATCGCGAGTTACAGCTTATGTATAATATCATAAAATCTATTAAAAAGCAATATTAACGGTATCCTGAGAGTAAACAACAAAAAAGCCCCTCTGCTAATGTATGAGGGGCTATGTTTATTTGGAAGTTACTGCAATTTGCTTTTTGCGTAATTAACGCCATCAACCAAGGTTGTAAACACTTTCTCCATTTGTCCGTCGGTTAAAGGAGTGGTATCGGTCTTGTAAGGTTCGGTTTGGGCTCGCTTCATGATTGAAATCACGTACACGTGATTGTCTTTAGCGATATAGTGCAGGTAGCTATCAAAAGGTGCGTCCTTGATGGCGGCGTTAAAAGTTTTGACGCCCTTATCGCCGAGCTGCACTTCTTCAATTTTTCCAAGTGATGAGTCTCTCCCACGGGCTTCATCGCCACTTTTTTTGAAGTTAGTAACATATTTTTGAGCATCTTCGGGCGATTTGGTGATGATCAGTTGCACCATAAACTGGTGTGGGAAATTCACAAATTGGGCTGATGGCTGCTGCTTAGCTAATTCGCTTTGGGCGGCCATGTCTTTTTCGGTGCGGAAGTAGGTATTGCAGATTGATGACATCGCTTGTGGCGCATCGCTCTCGGCATCGGACGGACTGTAGTTTTGATTTGAATTAAACAGCGCCAGATCGAATTCGGCATTGCCGCCAATGGCTTCAGCGACTTTAGGGAAGTAGGTGTTTTGACATAAGTCGATAAACGGCATGTCGCCTATTTTGTTCACACCGGTGTAGTTTTTAGGTGTTTGGCCTTCACCGGCCTCGATGCGGCGAATAGCTTCGGCGTGGATTTTTTCGGTTCGGCTTGCCTGTTCCTCGGGGGTAGCGCTGCCCTGTGGAATTGAATAACCAAACTGCATATTCTTGTACTGAACAAAAACATTTAGATACTTTGAATCCTCGGATTGTGGTGCGAAGAAGCCTTTGTCTCTATTTGAAGGCAATGGCTTGGCGTTTTTATACTGAGATTTTGTTTCAAGGAACTTTGCCATAGCAGCTTGTTCGTTTGCGAATTGCTGCAGGGTTAAAGTAGCCGGAACAAAGGTTGGCTCACGGCCTTCGGGGCCATCTTCGAAGCGAATATCGGTTTTAATGCGGCAGGCACTAGGGATATTCTCGCGGCCAGTCGCTTTTAGGATGTCGATTTCTTTGTTTTCGGTATCAAATGGCGAAAAGGCATAGGTCTCTTCGGCAACTTGCTTGTTTTTGTCGCCTTCAAACTTAAGATTAGTCACCACGGTGTCGGTATCGAAAACGCTACAGGCATAAATATACGGATTTGAACCAACCGTTAGTGCTGGGCCGCGAGATGGTGCCTTGGCGCCATTAAAGAAAAACACAGCCGCGGCAATTGCACCAATAACAATAACCACCAGTGCGACAATAAGTAGAATAAGCTTGTTTTTTGATTTTTTAGGTGGTTGTGCGCCACTTCCGACAGAAGGCGTTGCTGGCTGTAGTGGCGTTTGGGCGCTACTCGCGGCCGGGCTTGGCATCTGTGCCGGTGTATTTACGGGTTGGTTTTCGTTGTTTGGTTGCATGCGGGCTCCTTGATTTTGCAAAATTCAGCTATATTTAGAGTGTAGCATATTGTCTGGTTGCAAATTGAATAAGAGCTAAAAATTAAAGGGTTCGGCGTGAGTATAAGTCACACCGAACCGCACACTAGCTATTTATCACGAACACCACAGCAAGGACACTGCTTCGGGTCTGAGCCGACACAGGTACACTCACAGCTGACGCAGAGGGTCCTATCGGGATCGGGTACGAAGTCTTCGAGCGTGACCTTCCGCTCGTCCGGAGAATGATTGCATCGACACGAACATCCGGCTGGCTTGGCCATTACTTCACTTCTCCTCGAAAAAGTTAGTGTCATAGTGTCATCGGTTTCTACGTAGCGCTAGCTATCGCAGAGAGTATAACATAGACCGTAGAAGATTAACGGCTCGCTGCGAAAGCACAGCGAGCCAGCACGCCCTACCCGAGCCAGAAAGTCGCGCTTACCAATCGGTGATCGGATGGCCACTTTCGGCGGTTGTTACCAGCAGGAACATGCACCTTGTAAGTCTTGGGCGCCAGGCCGCCCTTTTTAAGCCACGCAGCATTAATCAGCATGTAGTCAATCAGCAGCTCACCGCCAATATCGACTCCTTCGTTTACCGTTGGCATAAAGGCTTCCTTGGATGGGGTGCCACTTTTCGCGGCGAGCTCCGCCACGATATGGAAACCCTCGCCATCGTACCGGCGCGCTTTAGGATGCCCCCACGCATACGTTGGATCCCACTTGCCGACAAGCCTGTCGACGTTGTCGGTATACGCCGTCCAGCTGCCATCAGGGAGTTGCCTGCCCTTGCCTCGTCGGAAGCCTGGTGTGGCAATTTCCCAGTTAAATTGCGGCAAATGAAGACCCGAAGCAGTTTCGTTGAGGTCACCCATTAGCAGCTCAGGAACAGCTTTTTTACCCAAGGATGCTGCACGACCGGCTTCAGTCATGCGGAGTTCTCCGCCGTCGGGATTCCAGTGCTGCGCCAGCACCTCAAAAGGCTGCCCATTCCCGCGCACCACGAATCGCCCGAGATTTCGCTTGTCGAGGTAAGGAACTCGTTCGTCGCCCCAGTACTTAATCTCCAGCACGTTTGGGTCAAAGAATATAGCTGGCCCAAACGGACCACGCTCGGAATGGCCGAGATGCGCTTCGTAAGTGCCGCCGAGTTCGGCCATAAGCGCAGAATTGGCTGCAAACAGCGGGATACTCCCCTTGCTGCCCCACTCTTTACCTTCATTAATGACGATCAGCACCGGTCGCGGACGAATATTCTTAAACGCGAGTCGCAATTTTCCAAAGTCGTACTGGCCAGAAGGCTGCAGGCCACCAGCTTCGAAGTTAAACAAACACATTGGCAGCTCAACGCGCATGAGCGGCACCTTTCTGTTAAGGGACGTTATGTAGTATAAAACTTGCTTTTTACCGTTTCTAATCTTGATTTTTCGTAGTTTCATTGAGCATATCAGCATTTCTTGTACAGCACCCCTGTTCTCGCATTTTAACTACTTCTTAACTTTTTGAGCTTGTAATTTTTACCAAGCAGGAGTATTGTGTGGAATGGATTAGAAAAAACTCTTAACGGAAAGAAGAAAGTATATGCCTTTAGTCGCATGGATAGGTGCGGGCGTGTTTGTGCTTGGGTACGCGCTGATCGCCTTCGAACAAAAATTCAATACGCATAAATCGGCCATTGCCTTAATGATGGCGGGCGCCCTATGGGTGCTGGCGGCAATTTTGGGTCATAATAGCGAAGCCTTCGTCGCAATTACTAATGAAACTGCCGTCAATGTTTTCAGTATCGCCGCTTTTTCACTAGCGTCGATGGCGCTGATTGAGATCTTAGCGCATTATCGGTTTTTTGACTTCATTCGCACAAAATTAGCTAAATTAAAAATTACCGAGCGCGGACAGTTTGTACTACTGTTGGCGCTGTGTTTTATGCTATCGGGGGTGCTCGATAACATCAGTTTGACTATTTGTTTCATTTTAATTGCTCGTCGTTTCTTTACCGGCCGCAACCTGATTTTGGCGGCGTCTGGTATTGTAATTGCCGCTAATGCTGGTGGTGCTTGGTCGCCAATTGGTGATGTAACTTCGCTACTTCTATGGTTGAGCGGTAAGATTAGCGCGATTGATATGATCACCACTGCGTTTATCCCGACGCTGGTGCTGACAGTAGTGGCAGGTGCGTTTCTTTACCGCAAACTCCGTGATGATGAGTTTGTAAAGTTAGATACCGAAGATGACGCTATTACGCTTTCGCTGAGCGAAAAATTGGTTATTGGCTCAGCACTGTTTGCTTTTGTGCTGCCGCTGCTTGCCAACATGATAAATGTCCAACCATACACTGCCCGTTTGTTCGGCCTTGGTATCACCTGGGCAATTATTGAAATTGTTCGCCATAAGAGCCGCAAGCCACGTCAGTCGCATTTGACGGCTAATATTGAGAAGATTATTCAGTCGGTTGATTTGAGTTCGATCATGTTTATTATTGGTATTCTGCTCAGCGTTGGCGCCCTCACCTCGCTGGGCGTGCTGGCCTACTTTTCAGAAGTGGCTGTCGGCCCGCAACCGTCAGAAGGCTGGCTGATCGCCTTAAGCTCGATTCTTGGCTTGCTGTCGGGCGTGGTAGACAACTCAGCCTTAGTGGCGATTGCGATTGAGGTCTTCCCAATTACCGACCCACGCATCTGGGGCTTGGTGAGTATTACTGCCGGCACGGGCGGTTCGCTGCTGATATTCGCCAGCGCAGCTGGTATCGTAGCGATGGGAAGCTTAAAGGAACTGACTTTCCAGGCCTACCTGAAACTGGCTTCGCTGCCGGCGCTAGTTGGTTTGTTCGCGGCAATTATCACCTGGATGATCCAGTACTTCTTGTTCTGGAAGTAAAGCGACCAAATTAAAATAGCGATACCGTTTTAAATTAGGTGTCGCTATTTTAATGCCACTACCCTGATGCTCACCAGGGTTAAAGCAAATGTTGCGGCTCGCCGCTAAGTCTGCTACACTAAACACATGGAAGAGCCCATGATCGAAGAGCAAAGCATCCAAGATCAGCCAGGACGTCTGCGCTTACTTCAGCTTGCCGGTCTCGCTCTACTTCTCTTAGCTTCAATTGGTTCAATTATCGCAGGTATTATTTCGGTCGCTCTCTAACCTATTTTGCTTGATTAAAATTAAAATCGCCTGGCAACACTCCCTCTCGAAGAATATTGCCAGGCTTTTTGCTAGGTCAACTTCTGGCCGACCGGCGGCAGATCCAAGAAGCTCAGCGCCAGCATCTCACAGCAGTTCTTGCTACTGGGCGGCATAATACGCGCTGTGCGTCCGTCCCGCAGGAACCGACTGATGGTTGGGTTGAGCAAGCCGTTAAGGCCCACCAACTGATCAGCCTGGTGAATCAGCTCGGCAACCGCCTCCCCTACCAGCACCTTGGCCCTCGCCAGCGACTCCATGGCTACCGGTGAAATGCCGTCTTCGTCAACCGTTGTCGCCGCGTTCCATAGCGTTGTCCAGGCTGCTTCGACCTGCGCGATCAGCTTTCCGAACGGAATGCTGTTCGATTCCAGGTAGATCAGCGGCAGCGTCTTGCCGGCGGCCTTGCGTGTCTTAAGCTCGTATCCGAACTTGTGCAGCAGGGTAATGGCGACGCCCATGTACACCGAAGTGTAGTAGAACAGCCGATCATCGGTGTACAGCGCCGACTGCAGGAAGTTATCCCCGCGGTACAGCAAATACTCCTTGGGCACGAAGACCTTATCGAAGGTCACCTCGTTGCTGCGCGTATTGCGCATCCCCTCAGCAGCTTCATTCCAGATGTCCTTGACAGACAATCCGGGCTGGTTGGTGTCGACGATCAATACCATGAAGGCGCCTTGCCCATCACCAGCGTAAACCAGCGCGTAGTCACTCACTTCGAAGTTTGAAGCAAACTTCTTAACGCCCGAAAGCAGGAAGCCGCCCTCGGTTTCTTCCACCCGAAGCTTTGGGTTAAAAGTTTCAGGCAGCGCACTGCTGGCACCGGGCTCGCTGGTCAGCGCACTGAACAAGCGGTCCTTGCCAAGGCTTGCCAGTAGCTGGCGGCCTTCGTCGGTCAGCTGTCGGTGCGTTTCGCGCATGGCATAAATGTGCATGTTAAAACCAAGCGCAGTTGCAGGGTCGGCAGTGGCCAGCGCCGTGAGCGCCAGTACGGTTGCCCGAACATCAGCGTTCAAGCTCCCGGGCAAGCCGGGCGCAATTCCCAGGCCAAACAGCCCGGCCTCCTTAATGGCAGCAAGCGACTTTACCGGCGCCGCGCCTGTCTTGTCGTATTCAGCAGCAAACGGCGCGATGGCATCTGCGACTCGCAAATAACGCGCCCACAGCTGGCGGTAGCCATCGGAAAAGTTCATGCTAGTAAGCACGGGTACCTCCACATCGGTTGCCTACCCCATCACTATACTACAAAGAATAAAAACTATTAATTGAAAATTAACTGGCGAGTTCTACCTGCAGTTGGCTCTATATTCAAGAAAGGACCAACAGGGGGATGTGGTCCTTTCTTGAATATATAGGATAACTAACTAGCTAGTCTTCGTCTTCTTCGTCATCGTTACTCGGACGACCGCCACCTTGGCTGTTCTCGCCGCCCTTTTGTCCGGCTTGCTGAGGATCGGCGCCGTTTTCTTCGCCAAATGAGCCGGTACTATCAAGGCCTCCTTGACGAGCCTGCTCTTCGGTGTCATCTCGATTACCGAACTGACCTGGATTGTTTGGATCTGCCATAAATCCTCCTTTCGTTATGTTTGTACTGCTTACTGTAAAGCCAGAGCACTGAGAGAGCTGTACTACTATTCATTGCGGCTCTGTGACACGGTTTAAGGATACTGTGTGAAGTACTTCACAGGGCTCAGAGGTAAATACAGCAGATTTTCTTAAGTGAGATATAATAGAAATATGGCCACAATTCTGCAGAATCCAGTTATTGCGCCGATGCTTGAACGCGCACGTATACGCACGTACGCCAAGGGTCAAACGATTCTCTATCCAGATGATCGCTCGCCTGACCTGTTTCTTATTAAAGATGGCGCAGTGAGCATGCACGATATTGATGATGAAGGAAGCCGAAAGGTGCTCCATATTTTTGGGCCGCTGGCATTATTTCCGATGGTAAGCTTTTCTACGAGCCTGGCGCCATCGGCCTGGTTTTATACGGCGCTGGCCGATACGGATGTTTATTTGCTATCCTACGCAGAGGTCAAAGAGCAACTCGAAAATGCCAATGGCGTTTCGGCGTACAACTTGTTTTTAAAGCAATCACTCGATGAAATTCACGAATTACTGGTGCGTTTAAATAGCGCCACCAAAACCACTAGCCTTGGTAAATTAATCGCCGCTTTAAAGTTTTTGGGGACGCACCATATTAAAGCTCGCAGCGGCACCTGGCAACCGGTGCGATTTGCTGTACCGCACCAATTATTGGCAGACATGACTGGGCTCACCCGCGAAACAGTCAGCGTAACGATGAAACAGCTCTACGATGACAAAATTGCTCGTTATCCAGCATCCGGCAAGCTTGAGCTTAACTGTACAAAGCTTTTTAAAGTGTAATTCTTTAAACGAAAAAGTCATTAAGATGGGCTTTTTACAGAGATAACTGTATGCTAGCTCACATATTTAGTGTAAGTTAGCTTGAGCCTGGCAGTAAGCACGCTTAACGAGATAACCGAGCAGCGGCTTTATAGTAAGGCAGTACATTAATAACGGAGAATAACATGCAAGAATTGACAGTGCTCGATTGGATTTCGCTTATATTAGTAATTATCGGTGCATTGAACTGGGGATTGGTCGGTGTGTTTAAGCTTGACCTCGTTAAGGCGATTTTTGGTGAGGATTCCGTTATTGCGCGTATCATCTTCGCGCTGGTAGGTATTGCCGGTATTTACTTGATTTTTCTTTCAATGCAACTCGTGCGCCAAACCACATAATCTAAAGAGAACAAAGTGCGAGCTTTAATTCTCAACTGCACACTAAAGAAGTCACCCGCCACTTCAAATACGCAGGCACTTGCAAAAGTAATGAGTAACGCCCTACTGAGCCAGGGCGTTACTTCTGAAATTATTCGTTTAGTTGACAGCTTGTCCCATTTGACTATGGACAGTGATAGCTGGACTGCGGCGGAAGACTGGCTGTTTTTACGAGCTAAAATAAACGCTGCGCAAATAGTAGTGTTCGCTATTCCCGAGCGAGTGAGCGGACAGCAAAGCGTGGTCCGGCAGTTGGTTGCCTGTTTGAATAGCCAAACAGTTGCCGGTAATGACGATCCACTACATTGGGAGAAAAAAGTGGCTGGTTTCATTTTAGTCGGGGTTGAGAATCGGAGCAGTGACATTACTGAAATAGCCATCGACTTAGTTAAGGCTGGGTTTACAATTCCTGGAAGATGCTGGGCGCTTAGCAAGAATTCAGCGGTCGAGTCTGCTGATGCCGAGGC
This sequence comes from Verrucomicrobiia bacterium, assembly GCA_035629335.1. Classification (NCBI taxonomy): domain Bacteria; kingdom Pseudomonadati; phylum Verrucomicrobiota; class Verrucomicrobiia; species Verrucomicrobiia bacterium. The sequence goes on along the minus strand of DASPIB010000001.1, from coordinate 689,108 downwards.
GACGCAGGCAGAATCGAAACCACGCCGTCATCAGAGTATTGAGCATGCGGCACGCCAATTAGTATTCACGGCAAGGGCGCTTGAAGCATATAGAAGAAGACGGGCTGCTGGAAGCCAGGAGGATAATTAATGATAGATTCTCTTAAAAAAGCTCTTGCTTTTAGTAGTGTAATTTGTGCTACACTAAAGACATAACCTTGGGCAAGATAAACAAATGAAAACCAAAACGATTCTCCGCTACTTACCGCGCCTCGCCATTTTACTGGCACTTTTCACGGTTTTATTTCTTGCTAAACCAGTTAATGCCGCCACATTTCCACTTTTTCCCCTTGATACTACCCCACCAAGCGTGCCGACTGGACTTAGCGTTGCACCGCAAGAAGCGTACTTATCGGTATCATGGGCTGCGGCTTCCGATAATGTTGGGGTAACCGAATACGAAGTTTGGCGCGATGGGTCGCTTTATAAAACAACTACTAAGCTTTCGTTTATTGATTACGCCGTGGTGCCTGGTCAAGAGTATAGCTATGAAGTGCGGGCAAAAGATGCCTCTAATAACTACTCGGCCCTATCAGCCGCAGTGGTGCGCGCACCGACGTCCACCAATGTTTGGGGTGAAACCTTGCCTGCTGTTGAAGATGGCGGCGATGGCGGCTCGATTGAGCTTGGCATGAAATTCACCCCCAAGCAAGACGGCAAAGTCACTGGTGTACGATTTTACAAGGCACCCGCTAACACCGGGGCGCATATTGGCAATCTTTGGTCCACGACTGGCGCCAATTTAGGGTCGGTGGTTTTTTCTGGCGAGACCGCTAGCGGCTGGCAGGAAGCAACTTTTGCTACCCCGATCGATGTCACGGCTGGCACGACCTATATTGTGTCCTATTTTGCCCCCAACGGTCACTATTCGATTGATCGCAATTATTTCAACATAACAGGCATGGAAACGCCATATATTTTAGTGCCAAAAAACACCGCTGGCAATGAAAATGGCGTGTTTGCCTATGGCGCCGGGCCAACCTTCCCTAATTCAAATTTTAATGCCGGGAATTACTGGGTAGATGTGGCATTTGCACCCGAACAACCGGCACCGCTCCTTGGAACCAACCCCTCGGCTACGACACTTGTAAGCCCATTACTCCCAACACCACTTACGAAGGCCGGCATGAGCGCTTCGATGTCGGGTGGGGATGGTTGGCGGCCAATCCCGTACGGCGATGCTATCTATAACATTGGTCACCACCAAGAAGTTACCAGCACCTACCCAGCAATTTACGCCACCGATCGAGTCACTGGCCAGCAGTTGCCGGGCTACCCTAAGGCCTTAAATAGCGGTGATCCAACCATGCCTACCGACTTGGTAAGCGTAACGCATACCACCGAATTTCTAGATCGTGAAGGTGCGTTTGGCCCGGCTGGCGCAGTGTATATCGGTGTCCAGCGCATGAATCAAAGTGAGGTTGGTGTTGCTTGTTTTAACCTTGAAACAGGCACCGGCTGCGGTTATACACCGGTTGGCAATACCGTTGGCAACACAAGCGGTGCTGGCGGTTTCAGTATATATGCTATTTTAAGCGCCGGTTATGAGGCAGAGGGAATTTTTCATTCGCTTACTTCTGATGGTCGGCTGGTGCGAATGGATATTGCTAGCCGAACTGCCCTACCTCCAGTTAGCTTGAACTTTCCTGATTCCACCGATCAAAATGGTGCCTATGGCCCTGCGCTCTATAAAGTTGGCGACAAACTAATTGCCTATATTCGCTACAATGCTTCATCAATTGGCGCCCTGCAGCCATTAGGAACCAGAATGCAGTGCTACGACCCAGCAACTGGCGCGATTTGCAGCGGCTGGCCAGCGACCCCGATTACTTTACCATCAACCGCCAATAACCCGGCCCACACTATTCGTGGCACAACCCCTATGCTTACCGGTGCTGGCGAAGAGGATGGTTTTTGTACCTTTTGGATTGAAGGAGCCACTGAGGGCGCGTACTGCTTTGGCCTCGATGGTACGCCGCGCACAGTGCCGCCTGTCCTGCTATCACCCACCGAAATACCTAACCCGGTATTCGATACCGGTCATTTGCCAGGTACCGCGCGAACCTACATACCCTATCGTACTGAAATAAGCCCAACAGTCGTTTACGATACCTATATGTGTTTTGACTGGGCAACGATGGCACGCTGTGCAGATTTCGGTGATACTCCAGGGAGTTTAAAGACCTGGGATCCAATAAATAACGGCAATCTTGCCACCTATGGCATTGTCTATGATGAAGCTGGGGGCTGCATGTTGGCACTTGGTGACCGTTCGTGGATGGTAGCTTTTTCGCCAATTACCGGTAACTCTCCCTGCCAAACACTAAAATATACCTCAGTGGTCGACCCAGTGGCTGCTTATTGCGACAACATTTCGCTGGCCACCACCTGGCGACAGCTGGACTTATACAATATTGATCCTTCGCTGGTAGACACTGCTCAGGTGACCTTGCGCGATAGTAATGGGGCGATTGTGCCGGGTTTTGAGGACATTGTCATTACCCCAGGCAGTCCGCTTGATATCAGCGCTATTCCGGCAACTGGTGCAACGCAGCAGCTGACCATTGAGCTTGAAATGACCACCCATTCTAACTGGTCGTGGCAAGACGGCCAACCGAGCATCGCTGCCAGCTTTAATGGCGATACTTTCAACCTCGAAGCCGACGACTGTACATTATCGCGGATTGGCGCTTCAGTATTTGAAGACACCAATAATAACGGTGTCCACGATAGCGGCGAAGCGCCGCTGCCAGGTGTTGAGGTAGCGCTACTTAACGATGCCGGTTTTACCGTTGCTGTGACCACCGTTCAGCCAGATGGTACCTACGAGTTTACGAACCTAGCACCCGGCAATTATGCAGTACAGTTCCGCACGCCAACTGGTTACCAATCATCACCACTCGTTGTTGGCACCGGTACCGGCATGACCTCTGATGCCGACCCGAATAGCGATGTAGCCACCAGATTTGTTACTTTAACCGGCGGCAATGCCCTTTACGTGATGGGTGCTGGCTTTTTAGTCGAACAACTTCCTGAACCGAACCCGAACCCAAACCCAAATCCAACTCCAAGACCGGAAACACCTAACCAACCTCCACAGCTTGCCCCCGACCTTGCGGATACTTCGTCGCAACTTCCGCAGTATATCCTTTTGTGCATAGGCTTATTGGCGCTTTCAGCTGCATCCTTCCGGTACGCGAAGAAACGATAGTCCCGTAATTAGTGTAGCTCTGGCGCTCGATGGAGCTCAACCCCCTGCTTGTTATGAGACTTGATAAGAATATGAGCGCTGCACCACAAGTGATAGCGTTTAAGAAAAAGTTAATGATATAATATGAACGTGCACTTGTCAAAGGAGGTTGGCATGGATCATCAGGTTGCTACCGAGGTTATTGTACGAGCGGCGCAACGATTGATCAGGGGTGTTAACCACCGCACTCCTTCGAGTCAATCCGGGCAGTTCTTGGTGAAGCAGATGGTTGAAACAAGCGATATTCGCACAGGATCTCAGGGTATCTATTTTGGACGCACAATTACCTGCAATGGTGATGGCGATGTGGTATCGTATACTCATCTTGCGATCCTCGATCACGGAGATCCGGCTAGCTACCTCGATCACGTGCCCACCACTAAGAGCTCACTGAAGTTGGGCCATCATGACGGTGAGGTGGTAGACCTGCAAGCTCTAGCCGCTCTCCCCGATGATCAAATCCTCCGCATGGCAAGTAACATCCTGCGGGTGATGCCAGGGAGTGACCAGGCCTGAGCTGCCTGCGCCGCTGGCTGCCGAGACTCGGTTCGGCAGCCAGCGATTCCATCTGTATAATATTTTGCCTTCGAAGCGGTGACAGTAATGATCCCGGCACCATCAAAGGGCAACAAGTGTATAATTATGACTAATGCTTGCTGTTATTTCAAAACATCGGTTTTACCCCTATCTTGGGCGATGGTTGTATTGGACAATTCTCCCCTTTTTAAGCGTTTATGGCCGGGTGGCTAAGCGTCCACGAGTGCGAGCGGTTTTGGTGCACAAAAACCAAGTGTTGCTAGTAAAAAACTGGCTTGGCGCCCAAAATTGGACCTTGCCGGGTGGCGGTATGAACTGGCACGAGAGCGAGCCTCAAGCCTTGCAGCGCGAGCTGTATGAAGAACTTGGCTTAAAAACCGTTCCCGCGCCCACACATTTAGATCGGCTAGTTCTGAAAAGTGCCCCTTACGCCCCGTTTAAGGTAAGTGTCTACCATGTTGTGCTTCAAGATTCACCACCACCGCTAATTACGATCGATACTACTGAACTTATTGCCGCCCAGTGGTTTCCAGTTGATAAATTGCCAGAAAAACTAGTGCCAGAATTCAAATTAATGCTACAAGATATCGCCCCAAAAACAGAATAGAGCCACGCTCTTCCCCTGCTAGCTGGTTCACAAGTTCTCAACTTCTTGTTTAAATAGAAAGACGATTACAGTAATACGACGGAGGCTTTCATGAAACATCGTACGATTACCCTTAACGACATAACTATCTTTTACCGCGAGGCTGGCCCTGAAGGCGCACCGGTTGTGCTGCTTCCCCACGGCTATCCAAGCTCATCTTTTCAGTACCGCAATCTTATTCCCGCGCTTGCCGATAAATGGCACGTCATTGCCCTCGACTTCCCTGGGTTTGGCTACAGCGATACACCGGAAGACTTTTCTTATACATTCGATGGCTACGCCGAATTTCTTGATGCCTTTGCGCAGCAGCTTGGGCTTAAAAAGTACGCGCTTTACTTGCATGACTACGGATCGCAAATTGGCCTGCGACTAGCAATGCGTAACCCCGAACGCATAACCGGGCTGATTATCCAAAATGGCGATATCTACGAAGACGCTCTCGGGCCACGCTACAACGCCCTCAAAGCTTACTGGCAACAGCCAACTCCGGAAGGTAAAGCTAAGTTGCGCGACGCGGTTTCTGAGGAAGGCTTCCGGGATGAGTTTACCGATGGGTTATCGAAGGAGGTTGCCGAACGCGTGGCACCGGATATGTGGCGATTATCGGGGGCGTTACTGCTCACCAAAAAGCGTCGTGAAATTATGGTCGGTCTTATGGAAGGCCTGAAAACTAATTTGCAGTGGATGCCCAAAGCCCAGGCATACCTACGCGAACAGCAACCGCCAACCCTAATTGTATGGGGCCCGCGTGATGGCTATATGCCCGAAGCCGCCGCCCGTGCTTATTTACGCGATCTACCGAATGCCGAACTCCACCTACTGCCCGACGGAAGCCACTGGCTGCTTGAAACGCACCTTGATGAAGTGGTATCACGAGTGCGGAATTTTCTTGAAAAGACATCTTCTTAATAGCGCTTCGTTATTGACGGATGAGTGCTATAGCCTTGACTGTTTATTCGAGCTCGATAAAGCTCTGTTTCTCTATAATTAAAACTTGGTGGTAAGGTGTGCGCAGGACGGATACTTCTCCGTCCTGCGCATCGGCACTAGTTAACGGTTGCGACGCACAATATTCCGCATCTTTTCAACGGTTTTTGCATCGGTAATGCCGTACAATTGGCACAGCGAATTGACATCAACGAGACTAGGTTGAGTCTGCGCTCCTTCGATTCGGATCACTTTCGACACCGACCATTCCAGTTTTTCTGCTGCTACATTCTGGCTCATGCCCTTCTGTTTACGCGCAGCAGTAAGGGCACTGGCCAACCACTCGAGATTAGGACGTACTCCTATAACTGTTACCTTGTTTGGCTTAAGACCATCCTGGAGGCATTTGGCAATTGCATCGAGATACTGCTTGGTTATATCAGTCGCCGCTTCCGGCTGAAGATCTGGGTACATAGCTGAAAGAATAGCGGCAATGTCTTTCGCGGGCACGAGTACTCCCAAGATCGGTTACTATTGCATAAATACTATAGCATATATCTGGACGACCATGGGCATACACTTAATGCATACTATGATATAGTAGGTAAGCACGACTTTTACAAGCAGCGAGAGGGGGTGAGGAAAACATTCCACGCAAGGATCGTGCGTTTGGCGTCTGGTGCACTAAAAAGCAGAAGGGCGTCAAGCGAGTTCACAAGGGTTCTGGAGGTGGTCGCAAGCGGCAGCAGCCTGTAATTGAGCCGCAAAAGCGGCGTCGTGGGCTGTAACGAAGGCTGATAGGAGCTTCGCCGACGGTTGCTTGAGTGCTCTATTTTTTAGGAGTACTCAAGCAACCGCTTTTTAATTTAGAAAAATTTACTTCATAAAAGTGAAGCAGTTGTTTTATACTACTAAAACCAAGTAATTACGGATACTCTTATGCCTTCGCCAGAAAATTTATCATTCCCCCACTATCGCAAATCTGATTCCGCCCCTTCTCTTGAGCAGTCAAAAGAAAAGAACCGTAATTGGGCTCACGCTCAAAAAATTCTAGCGCTCACTAATAAACACCCTATGAGCTTAGCCCAACGAAGAGTAGATATCCTTACGAATCTGTTACGCCAGGCGCAGAATCCGCTGCTTAAAAAGCTAACCATCGCCCCTAATTATAGCAATACCTCTAGCCTAATGGCCCGAACGGATTTTTACCATCGGTACGAAACCAAAGATGGCACCGATGCATGGCTACTCACTTGGGGGCGGGTGTCGTCAGGAGCGGCGATGCCCGGCGAATTGCTTCGGCTGATTGCCGTATCTGAAGAGAAAGCCGTTCAGCAAGAGGTATTGGGCGGCTACTATGTTTATAGCCATGAGCGTACGAAGCGCATCATCCCCTTTCGGGTAGATGAACCAAATGGCAGCCGGCCGATACTACAGCTGGTAGAAGGAGAAGAAGCTGCCGGTGTGTTTGACCAGCTTGAACAAGCAGCGCAACTACCGCTCGATACGCCGGCTACCCGCCAGCCTGCCTATGACGTAAAAGGTCGTTATGCGCGATGGTTACCTCAGGTTTCTGCTCACGCGGATGAAAAGTATCTTTAAGTGTAATCGTGAGTTATTTTGCGGGAGCTGGTGCTTATAGACGACCAGGTTTCCAGTGCCGCCACCAAAATTGACGTGGCGAGGCGGGAATGGCCACGGAGTAATTTTGTTGGGCTAGAAATTCTAAAATTCGTTCTAAGTGAGGTCGAACTTGGTCGATAATTTTGTACAAGCTGTTATTATCTACTCCGTCCATGGCGTCGTAAAGGGCTTGGCTTGGTAATCCTAGCTCTGCATTGTCGCCGGTGGCTGCAAAGGTTCGCAGCTTCGGAAAAGCATAGGTAAAGCAGAGCAACTCCTCGGCGAGGTCGAAGGGTCGGCGAATCCGTTCTTTGTCGAATTCATCTTCGCCTTCTATAACTTCGTCTGGTGTAAATTCCTCTAGGGTATACCATTCTATCGGTCGCTCGATAAGATCAAAAAGTTCGGCGATTTTACTCTTGAGCTGGATGTCTAGAAGGCTGGCGGTGAGTTGAGGGTCCCGAGCGGCGGGCTCAAGAAATGCTCCGGCTGCACCCGAAATGACGAAGCTATGGAACTCTTTCAGGTTACTGCCATAGTCTGATTCCCGCCAATACTCCACATCCTCTGGTGGTATCGAAATCGGAAATTCCTTCCAACCATGAACATGCAGCCTGGCTTCGCCGTAAGCCGCAATGCAGCCTACAATGTCTGGCACAGGCTTGCTTCCGTCACCCAGATACGCAAGCCAATGGTCGCGAATCGAGTTTGCTTTCGTAACCCAGTCATAACTGTTGTCAAGCTTCTCTACTTCATGCCAAAGTGGCGTATTAAGTAGATGACGGTTGCTTACATACCAACGGCTTGTCGGCGATTCAAGCTTTGATCGCATTATCTTGTCCTTTCGATTCCATTATAGCCTAAATGACCTAGTACCAAAGTCCACGCGTTACTTTAGTATTGACTTCAGAGACGAGCAGATCGTCGTAACTTGTAACGGGCTCATAAATGTCACCCTGGCCTCGAAAGAAAGTTACTTCAACATGCCGGTCGCCTACCGGTACTGCCTTAACGTATTCGGTGGAGCTAATATTATAGAGCATCACCTCTTCCGAGCTATCGGTAGCGATGCTACTGATAGCTTCGTACAGGTCGCGCGCGTCGGCTTGTGCTTCCACGAGCGAAGTTGCAGACACCTGTCGGCCTCCTCTCATCGGTTTGCCAACCTCAGTAGATGGATGCCCGACAATGTGCTTTCCGAAGTGAGCTTTTCTATAGGAACTCAGACTCTTGTAGTCCATGAGTGGAAGGCTGACGTTTTGCTGCTTCTTCTTTAGCTTATTGCGCGTTGGCTTCCGACTATACTTCGACCGGCTTTTCTCGCCACTTTCACACTGCTTACAAAGCTCAGGCTCAATAAACGCCCCCTTCAACTTATGGTGCATGATTTTAGCACCGCGGCTGAAAGAAATCCTGCGCCTGCATTTTTTGCAGAGGCGCGAGGTATCAACCTGCGTGTTTTTCCAGCTCCGGCAATCCGGGCAATTTTTAGGAAGACTGAGCCCCATACCGAGGAACCATTCGGGAATGGCTTTGTAAAAAATGGACTTATAGCCATTGCTACAGCCACGGTTTTCGCACTCGTATGGGTGCAGCTGTGGATCTCCCACGGTGAAGCCCTTCTCGTCGAGGTAACCAGTAAGAAAGGTGAAGTACTAAAAGCTGCTAGCGGCCAATATGCGCCAAGCGCCACATGGTGGCATCGCCCTTTGCCTGACGGCTAGGGACAATCCGGGCAATCAAGGTCTGCGCGCCATTCAGGGGTACCGGCGTATTATCTTGGAAGATAGTGCCGCTGCGACCATTGACGGTGTCGATCCAGGTGTAAAAGCCGGTGTCTTCGTCAAACACAAGCCGAACCGTCACCGAGCCGGGCATGGTGTAAAGACTGCTCCACAAACCGCTTTCGGGGAATGCCTTGAGCAGTTGCCGCCAGGGCAGATACAGCAGCTTTGGCGCCTTTTCGCTTTCGAAGAGGTTCCGAAGCAGGCTGGACTCGCCGTTGGTTTCCCAGAGCAGCTGCCAAGTGTCTTCGACAGCTTTTGCGGCCTTGCGGAGCTTCCTGATATCGACGCCTACCGAGTTGCACCACACCCTGAAATCGAAGAGGTCATCCGAATCTGGCTCGAACCACCCATCCTTAAACAGGGTGTCGGGCTCATAGCTTGCCGCAGTGGCGAACATCTTGAAAACCGACACGTCTTCGTGGTTGGCCCAGTGTGACCAGACGTCATCGATGTGGGCGATGGCTTCGTGCTTGCCCTCGTAATCGACAAAGTAGTCGTGCGGGGTACGCAACGCCGCCGCTGGCGAGTTGCTGAGCGCCGTAGCAACCACCCAGAACATGACATCAGATACCTTGGCATCTTCGGTCAGGCTCTTCTGGAGCTGCACGGCGTACGCCAAATCGACTCGGCCCACCCACTTCTCCATGCTGATACCAAGCGGCGTCAGCACGTAGTCCTCGGTGAGACCAAGCGCTTCAAGATTCGCAAACTGTTCGTGCAAGTATGCCATACGCTCGCTATTATCCGCCAATCTGGACGGAAGCGCAAGTGCCCGGATTTCGGCATCGATGTCGCGCCAGCCCTGCTGACAGGCGTAGTACGCCAGTGGCATCAGGGGTGAAGCGGCCAGCGGGAACCGAATCGGTTCGTACGGCAGCGTTTGCTTGTCGTTGAGCTCTTCATCATCGAGCTCGGCATAAAAGGCGCCGACTTCGTTGGTGATGAAGGCAATACCCGGACGCCGACGCCCAACCCGGCCAATTCGCTGTCGTAGCGAATTAACGCCCAGCGGCGCCACCACCGGAAACGTCACGTCGCCCACAGTCTCCTGCTCGTAGCCGGAATCCATGGTGACCACGAAGTCGAGCGTTGGGAAGGTGATGCCCATCTCGACCACACTGGTGGCCAGTACGACGTACGGCTGATGATCGCGCTCGATATTCGCGAGTTGCGTTTCAAAAGCCTCCAGTAGCCGCCGGTCGCGAACAACCTCGCTGGCCAGTTGCAGCACCGAAAGATCCGGGTGCGCCTTTTGGATGATCGCCTTGAGGCGCGCCGTGTCGCTGTAATCTCCGGCAAAGGAGTTCACCACAACCAACATGCCATGGGCACGTCCGGGTTCGGCAACGGCTTGGCAAACCTCGCCTGCCGCAGCGTAATTGTGGGGCTGCGGGAAATAGCTGCTGGAAGTATCCGGCGCGATCAGCGTGTGCTGAATCAGTTCGGGCAGGCACTCTACCGCCGGCGCGCCCAGATTGTGCATCCAAATTGGATACCGCTGGGCGTCAGCCTTAATGATGGTTTCAAGCCCTAGCGTTTCTTCCAGGTTATCGGTATCGACGGTGGCCGACATGTAGTCAATCGTCACGCCAGCCTTGCGCGCCAAAGCAATACCTAGCTCGACGCCAGGGTTTTGCTCAATCGTGACGTGCGCTTCATCGATCACCACGCGGTCGCGTTCGGGCGTGAGCTCGCCGGCCTTAGCCGTCAGCTCAAAAATACCCGTTGTTACAAAGGTGATCGGCGCATCGGGGTTGCTATTACCCGACACCGAGCTGATGCAGCCAAACAATGGCGGATGCGCTACCCCACTTTCTGAGGCAAAGCGCTCCCACAGGCTATTCATGAAGGCCGCCAGCCCAATTGCAATTGGAATACGCGGCTCAACAATCCACACCCGTGGCGCCGGATTCGGCTGCCAGGCCAACTTTTGCAGCTGGCGCAGCAGCACGTGTACCGGGACACCGACCGTTTTGCCGAGCCCAGTAGCTGCCACCAAAAAGAATGGCTCCTGGGTCATCAGCGGGAAATACCGGGCGATCTCAAGATCGTCGCGGTCGATTACCCACTGCAAAAACTGCACTACCTCACTGGCAAGAACCGTGAAGTCCTGCTTCAGCTCGAAGCGCGGGTCGCCAGAAAACTCGTACGGCGGAAGCTGCATGGCTTATAGCCTTTCTTGTAAGTTGCAAAAGAACATCGCCGATGGCGACTTTGAGTACCATAATATGGTTTACCCTAATTTGTCAAGGTGTATCAATCGTAAGGTACTGTGCGTCGTTTAAATAAAGGCCTTCTTATTCTTTGCAATATGCTAGCGTCGACTTTCTGGTTTAAGAAGCCGCATGTCGTACTGCTTTGAGAGTCGTGAAATAGGTACGGGCCATCTATCCTGCCGTTGGTGGACAATTGTCTCGTAAAATTATATAAAATATGCTACCTTTAAGAAGTCGTCTTTTGAAGGGAAGTGTTATGTCCAAGGGTAAAACAACGCGAACAGCTATTATCTGGGCAGATGTAGCCTGGCAACCATTGGCAGCACGAATTAGGCAAGGAGCCGTTCAAAGAAGCCGACTTCAGCGAGCGCTTAAGCTGGTTTTTGAAGCCACACAGCCAGGTCATCACGTGTATGTAAACGTAGTGAACGGGCAGCTTTCAAAGCAAGAAGTACAGATTGTTAAGGATATCAGAAATCGACGAGCGTTCCACAATATTATTGTCCGTCAGATTTTGAGTTCGCCTGATGAAACCGAATGGCTGATTATCCTCGATTTAAAGAAGCGTGGTCAAAAAGACTTTAGCCGCGAAGATGCTATGGAAGTTATAGCGCGGGTATTCAGCACCTTTGACAATTTCGAGACTTCGTACAGCGGCGAGCCGAGCTTCGAAGTATTTATTGAGATGACAAACGGCAAGACGGAATAAACCCCCTCGATGCGGCTGGCCCTGGCTTTTTAGCCAGGGCCATTTTACAATACGTCACGTGTTAATGTAGCTAGCTTCTCGCGGTAAGCCCGCTGGTTGAACCGCCCGGGGTAATCCACCAGTTCGGTATTTAACACGGTAAAACCCGCCTTACGCAGTGGCTCGGCTGCTACTTCAAATACATTAGATTTTATTAGAATAATTTTCGTTTCAGGGGTTGCCAGTGCTCGCACCCGTTCGAGTAGCCGTGGCAGACTGGCGGCAATGCGTTCTTGGCGCTGCTGCTTGGTAACTTCGTGTTCCTGGGAATCTTCCAGCGCTTCAATCATATAAATGCCATCAGCTTGTAAGCGGCGTAGCCACTGTTCTTTGGTGGTTTCTAGCTCACTTTCTGCGGTATCGGCAGCTTCCGGGTAGAGCGCGCGGATGGTATTAGTGAACAAACGGTCATCTTTACGAATGCGATCGGTGTAATAAAGTTGGCGACTACTCTGGATTTCCGGTGCTGGCGGCGGCGATTCGGCAATGAATAATAACTTGATCTGTTTGGGCTTATATTGTTGACGAACGCTGTTGTAATTCACGGGCGATGTTCCTATTAGATATGTAAATTATGCCATAGTAAGTTCGGGATGCGAAAACCGCACCCCGAAACAAGCTTTTACAGCGCCAGCAGTGCCCTCAGAATCTCGACCCTGTCAAGAGCAAAAACAGGGATGGTGAGACCCTTGCGGCTGATGGCTTCGGTGATCTTATCGCTCCCGAGCCACGACGGCCTGAAAATTGCCAGCTTGCTGCAGCCTCGAGTAGTCAACTGTTCGATAACGCTCCCTAGCTTATCCGCAGTGCTTGGCTGGATTGTTCGGTACACCGGACCCTTACCGATAGTCGCTGGCCTCAATTCGTAGGCCTCAAAACCGGTGCCATTGCTACTTCCCGTCCAGATCAGGCCATCAAACTCGCCTTTCTTTGGAGGGTATGCGACCTGGCTGGTCATGACGTCGATCATGTTAAAAACCTGAAATTTGCCGCCGCTCTGGTTTGCTTCGTGACGAATCAGCGACTCGTAGCCAGGGGCGTATACCCGCACTTCACGTGCCGGATTGTCCTTGAGACGTTCACAAATTTTTTGTACCCAATCGCCCATTGTCTTGTCACACTTAACCGTTGACGAATCTTTAGCCGTACCATAAGTGATCTCCCCGTCAACTGCAACAATCGCGGCCGTCATAGCTGCTCCCTAATAAATCGCGGCTAACGGTAGGCTATTATAAACAGTTTGAGCTTACCTGCCAAGCGATTTTACGCTAATTAATGCGCGTGCAAGATTATTGCCGAGCTTCAACCAGCTTTTTCATACCCTCCAAAACTTGCTGCCAATTTTCCACTGAATGATTAGCGCGCTCCTGGGCGTCAACATTAGACTGGGTGATGGTGACTTTGGTGCCGTCACCTTCGTCGGTTAACTCGTAGCGGATTACTTGGTAGAGCTCGGGCTTGTCTTCGATGCCGCTTGCTGGCGACCAGTAGTTAAATGCCAGCGAAGTTTCAGGGGCGAATTCGAGTACCGTGCCCTTATCTTCATATTGCTGGCCTTCCCATTCACCACGGAAGTAAATTGGCGTACCTACTTCCCAGGTGGTGACCAGATCGGTACCAAAAAAGTACTGCTTCACCAGTGCCGGCGTGGTGAGTGCTTCCCACACGGCGCTACGTGGAGCGTTAATAGTAATGTTGGTGCTAGCTGAGTAGGTGTTCATGTGTGTGATTATAGCACTGTTGTTCAAAATATAAGGAGATATTGCCTCTAGGTCCGAATTAAAACTCAGCTACCGCCACCCGCTCGCCTAAAGCGGCAATTGTCTTCTTGCTCCAGCCTAGCCTATCGCTAACGCCATCAAATGTCAGTAGATCGGGGTCGTCGCCCCACTCTGCCTGCACGGCCTCGAAGCTCGCCCGAATTAACAGTGCCCATTTATCCATAATACTCATCTCGCGAAGTTCCTCAAAGGCGTAGCGCGCAAGTTGTTCCTGCAACTGCTCGGTTTCAAGGGCTGCAAAACTGTATTGCTCTGGAAAAGTGGCTTGCAGTACGCCTGAACTCACTAAATCTTCCACGGCATTAATCCAAAATGTTCCCTGCAGCAAGATTTCAAACTCGCTGCGGATTCGTTCGTTTGATACTTTCTTAATTGCGGGGACGGTGTGGCGCGCGGCTTCAAGAGTGTATTGTTCGGGCTCAAAACCAAGCTGCGAAGCAAAACGGAAGAGTCGCAGAATCCGCAGCGGATCATCGTAAAACTTTTCTTCGGCATCGCCCACCGCCCGGATGAGCCTGTTTTGAATGTCGGCTTGGCCATCAAACGGGTCAACCAGGCGGGTGTGCGAATAAGCCATAGCGTTCATAGTGAAATCTCGCCGAGCGAGGTCAGTTTTTAAGCTAACGCCGAACTTAACGTCAGGATTACGCGATTCCTCATGGTATTTTTCGGCTCTAAAAGAGGTAATTTCCACATAGAACGGCCCGATCTTTGTGCCAATAGTGCCATAGTTTTTGCCGGCAAGATAAGTTTTTAAGCCTTCGTTCTCTAAGGTTTTTTGAATATCGCCGGGTAGTGCTGGCGTTGCAAAATCGAGGTCGGGGCTGTCGCGGCCAAGCAACATATCCCGCACTGCACCGCCCACGAGGTAAATTTCGTCGAAGATACTTTCAAGCGATTGCAGTACTAACTTGCCATTAAAAAATTCCGGTTGTGAGGCCTTTGGTTGTAGCGTGGTGTGGTCGGTCATGTATATATAACAGTAGCGTAAAAGGCAAGAAGAGTAAAATACTTGCTCAGGCCGAGTAGCAATAAATGCAGACAGAAGTTGACTACTACGCTTTGCGCGCCTTATGCCGCAAAATACTGGTAGCAACAGCAATTGCAATTACCAGAATAATAATCGGCCAGGCAAACGCCCAAAATACGGTTGTGTCACTGACGGGCGTGCCAATTAATAAGCTGCGCACGGTTTCAACAATCGGGGTGATCGGCTGATATTGGGCAACACCGTGAAGCCATTCGGGCAAGGTATTAACCGGTACGAAAGCGCTACTAATATAGGGTAAAAACATCACCACAAACGACACCGCAGCTGCCGCCTCCACGCTTTTCGCGATCAGCCCAAAAATGATGGCAATCCAGGTGAGCATAAAGATAACCAGCAGCAACAGCCCAGCGACGATTAGCCACTCCAGCGGTGTGGCATCGGGGCGAAAGCCAATTACCAGCGCCACTACAAACACTAAAGCTGCCGAAATACTGTTTCGCACCAAGCTACCGACTGCGTGCCCGACTAACAGCGACGACCGAGCCATCGGTAGTGATCGAAACCGCTGGAATAGGCCACGGGTCATATCGACGTTTAAAATCGACGCCGTGGTGGAACTGCCGTAGCCAACGCAAACTAAAATGACGCCCGGTACGATGTAATTAACATACGACGTGCCAGTCGAAATGGCGCCGCCAAACACCACCACAAACAGCAGCATAATCATAACCGGCAGCGCCAGGCTGGTGACCAGCGAATCAACGTTGCGGAATGTATGGCGGATGCTGCGCCTTACTGCCGTGGCCCAGTCTTTTAAGAGCCATGAAGTAGCATTATTCTGCATGGTTGTCTCCTCCTTGTGGTTTGGTGCCGGTTAACGATAAAAAGACATCGTCAAGCGTCGCTTTACGCAAATGAATTGTTTGGGGTTCGGCATTTTGGGCGTGTAATTGGTTTAACAGCTCGCGAATGTCGCTAGCTGCACCGTTGGTGGTCACATCTAAGGTTAACGCAGGTTGGTTGCTGCCAACCACCCGGTCGCCAAGCGCCTTCATAGCCTTTTTAAGGAGGCTGCTGTTACGAAAAGTCATTTCGGCCATGTCTTTCCCGACCAGTTGCTTCAGTTCTTCGGCTGTGCCGAGCGCGACAATTTCTCCATCGTTTAAAACAGCAATTGTATCGGCTAGCTGATCGGCCTCTTCAAGATATTGGGTGGTAAGAAAAATGGTGGTACCGCCTTTTACCAGCTCGGCAATTAGTTCCCAAATGGCTTTACGGCTGCGCGGATCGAGCCCAGTGGTCGGCTCATCCAGAAAAATTAACGGTGGTTCAGCCAGCAAGCTAATCGCTAGGTCGAGTCGACGTCGGGTGCCGCCCGAGTAGGTGCCGGCCCGTTGATTGGCTACTTTTATAAGGTCAAGCCGCTCGAGAATTTCTTGGCTGCGTTTTTTGATGACTTTTTCGGGCAGATGGCTAAAACGACCGATCATCTGCATGTTTTCGCGCCCAGTGAGCAGTTCATCGACCGCCGCGTATTGGCCGGTCACGCTGATCATCGCCCGCACTGCTTGATCGTCACGGACGACATCGTATCCGCCAATAGTCAGCTCGCCACCGCTTGGCAGTAATAAGGTTGATAAAATGTTGATAGTGGTGGTTTTGCCGGCACCGTTTGCGCCTAGCAGCGCGAAAACAGTGCCCTTTTTGACCTCAAAGCTGACATTTTTGAGAACTTCGTGATCGCCGTAGTTCTTTCGTAAATTCTTTACTGATACTAACGTTTGCATGATTACTCCCTGTTGGCGGCTGCTTTAATTGGCGGTACGCGCAGCGCAGCCGTGGCAGCTAGCCAGGTGACTAACAAGTTAAGCAGTAGCGCCCCAGCAATAACACCGAGGAGAATCATCCAGCCACCGCCCGGGAGCGGGCTGCCGTTGACGGCGATGCTAAACGGTACAAGCGAAACGCTCGATACCAGTATTCCCCCGATCACCCCGAGAATCGACATGCTGGCGGCTTCGAGCATGGTCATCCGCAGGACCTCGCGGCGAGTCGAGCCGATTAGCCGCTGCAGCGCAAACTCACGCCGGCGAGCTAAGATAGTGATCACCACGGTATTGATTAGGAACAGCAGCGCATAGAGTGTGACCATAATGGTAAACAGCGTATTTACCCACGATAACACCGATACTTGGCCGGCCACACCGCTGCGTAAGCTATCGCCGCTACTCAGTTGTACGCTCGCTTTGGTGGCTGCTTCGACGGCTTTTTTTAGCTCGCCAGGATTGGTCGTAGCGTTTGTTTGTAGTGCTATGGTTGAAATCAGGCCGCTGGCGGTATGTGGTGCTAATAGGTCTGCCGGCACAATGCCGCTTTCAAAGCCTGCCTGAGCTTCGTAAATTGCCACCAAACGGAGCGTTTCGTCGCGGCCATCACTAAAGCGGACCTTGACTGTATCGCCAACTTTGCGATTTAGATATTCAGCGTTGCCTTTTGAAAGCGCCAGTGTTTGTCCGGTCAGCCCATCAAACGACCCCGCAACAAACTTGTGCGCGAAAAGTGGCTTACCCGTTTCAACCGAGATACCTTGCATACGGAACGGTTCTTCATCGGGGCTGCCGTCGTTTCGTAAGAACCGGCCTTCGCTCACCAGTAGTGGCGAGCTAGCAGTAACGCCAGAAATTTGGCCAAGGTTTTTGGCAGTTTCAACCGAGAAGCCGTTCGAGGTCGCCTGTACGATACTATCGGCTTTAATGTCCTGGGTGAACGTCCGTTCCATCGTTTCAGACAAAGTTGCCTGCTGGTAGAGCATGCTGAGCGCCATGGCTGAGGCCAGCATAATAGGTGTTACCATAGCTGCCGATTGCAAATAGCGGACGCGGGCGTTCTTGACGGCCAGGAAGCCAGTGCCGTGGCCGAATAACCGGAGCGGACCGGCAAACAGCGCCAGGCCAGGAATAATCAGTGCTGGCGCCATGAGCCCGAATGCCAGTAGCCACGGCAAAACTGCTGGGCCGGCAGTGCTGCTAGCTAGTGCGCCGCGCATGACGAGCGCTGTAACAATAGCCAGCGATAAACCGCCAAGCAAGCAGGCAATCGCTACCCCGAGCTTCCACCAACTGAACCAGCGCCGCTGGGTAGCAACATCGGCCAAGGCTTCGATTGGCTGCACTCGGGTGGCGTGGCGAGCGGCGAGCAAGCTTGCGACTAATGCTGATACCAGGCCAACACATACCCCAATTAGTACTGGAATAAACCCTTGGTAAAAGACCACTGGTTCGGGCACCAACCGCACCGATTTCAGGGCATCGAGCATAAATTCACCCAACCAATAGCCAGGAATAATAGCCAGAGCGGTTGCTAAAATAGCGATCACCATAACTTCTGCCACCACCATGCCGCGCACTTGGCCGGGCGTAGCGCCGATGGTTTGTAGCAGTGCCATTTCGCGCGTGCGCTGACGAATAGACAGGCCAAGAATACTGGCAACCACAAACACGACCACCACAACGGTGTTGCCGCCAAACGGTGCCGAACCAGCAATCAGCACTTCTCGTGCACCACTCATGCCGGAATATTCGGCTTGGCCGCGGTCGTCACCGGTGAGCACAAGAACGTTATCTGAAGCTAAAGCTACCGATAAATCGTGCCGCACCTGCTCAACATCAGCTCCACTTGCCGGAACAATCCCTAATACGTCTACCCAGCCGCCGTCAATCTGTGATAGTCCAAAGTTGGTTTCAAAGAATAAAGCCGGCTGATTAAAAGCGGCGGTCGTTTTCGCTACGCCACTAACAGTAAAGTCCGAGGGCTTACCTTTAACGCTAATGGTGAGCTTGTCGCCTACCTGCACGTTTTGGATTTCAGCGGTCTTGCTATCAACTACCACTTGATCGGCCCGGCTAGGGGCTTGCCCGCTAGCAAGCGTGTATGGCGTGAGCTGAGCGCTTTCCCAGGCATGGCCATGTAGCCCCGGGGTTGCGGGCGCGCCGGTAATTTCGGCTGCAAATGATACATCACGCACAACCGTCTCGACGCCTGATACCGCCTCAGCTTTTTTAATGGTGTCACCCGAAATTCGCGCTCGTTCACCCGATTCGTAGTCGCGGCTAACGAGAATCGGCGCGTTGAGCCGTTCTGGCGGGGCATCAAGCCGGATGCCCGTCTCCATTAAGCCGCCACAGGCCATAATTATCGCGACGCCAGCAAAAATAGCTAAGAAAGCGCCGAGAAAACTGGCTTGACGGTAGCGGAGAGTTTTGAGTGCAAGCCGAAACATCTAGGCAACCTTTGCCGGTGCTTTATCCCAGGCGCCCAAGCGAATCATGCGCTTCGCAACGGCGTCGGCGGTTGGCTTCACAATCTCATCGACCACTTCACCATCGGCGATAAATAGCACGCGGTCGGCATACGAGGCTGCGACTGGGTCGTGCGTTACCATGACCACAGTTTGGCCATAAGTATCAACGGCGTCGCGCAACAGCGTCAAAATATCGCGTGAGGTTTTGGTGTCGAGTGCACCGGTTGGCTCGTCGCCAAATAAAATCGATGGTCGGGCAAATAGCGCCCGGGCAATCGCTACCCGCTGCTGCTGGCCGCCAGAAAGTTCGTGCGGCAAAACATGCTGCCGTTCGGTGAGCCCGACGGCGGCAATAACTTTATCGAGCGCGGTTTTGTCGATGGGCTTATTGCTGAGGCGCAGTGGCAAAGCAATATTCTCACGCACGGTCAGTGTCGCCATAAGATTAAACAGCTGGAAAATAAATCCAATGTGTTCGCGGCGGAATTTAGCTAGGTCAGTGGCCGATAGGTCTGCAATTGATTGCCCATCGATTATTACTGAGCCGTAGGTTGGCTTATCGAGGCCGGCGGCGCAGTTAAGCAGCGTACTCTTCCCCGAACCAGACGGTCCCATGATGGCAGTAAACGTGCCAGCGATGAATTCTTGATTAATATTTTTAAGGACGGTGTGTCCTTCTCCGCTACCTTTGAAGACTTTTCCGACTCCTTGCAGCTGTAAAATTGCGTTATCTTTTGCCATGCGTGATCCTTATTCTGAATGATTGTTCAAAATATAGCATACTTTTTGGGAAATGTCTAATATTTTTTACAACAGAGGTACGACACATTCCAGGACAGATTTAATTTTTACTTTCCCTGATATCAGATAACTTTCGCCCCGTAGTAGCAGAACACAGGCAAGAATTAGGCAGTTTTCAGGCAAACCTCAGCAGAAATCATTTGACAGCCAAGCAATAGCGCTTTATAATTTTGACTATGCATTCAGCCAAATCACCCCGTCGGGCCATTAAAGAAGAAGGACGACGCGCTCAAATTATTGCCGCCACCGTGTTTACCTTGGCTGAACTTGGGTATGTTAATACCAGCCTAGCGAAAATTGCCAAACGGGCTGGTATCAGCACCAGCCTTATTTTGTATCATTTCAAAGACAAAGACGAATTAATGGCCTACGCCCTAAACGACATTTCGGCGAAATGGTATATGCATGTACAAAACAATATTCGCACAGCCAAAAGTGCCCCCGATAAACTGCACGCTTATATTCGGGCGAACCTTATGTACATGGTCGAACGGCCAGAAATGATGGCTGCCCGGATTGAAATTATTTTTAATAAGCGCGATGAAGACGGCCGATTGTTTTTCCAAACCGAAAGTCACGAAACGGTTATTGCGCCGCTCGAACAAATTCTTGAGCAAGGCCGGCGTAGCGGTGATTTTCAAGACTTCACTACTGCCAGCACGGCGATTGCGATTCGGGCGGCAATCGATCAGTTTTTAGGCCTAATGAACAGCGCCACCGACGCTCCTAGCTATATTGCCGAGATAACTCGACTATTTGATAAATCACTTGGGCGTTCAATAATACGAAACTAGTCGGTTGACAAATTAAATATTCTTAGCCGGCTGACGCCTTGTGTCGTGGGTTCTGCCTAGTCGCGACATGACCACTTATCTCTGTCGGTCTATGGAATATATAGCACTTCGTCGGTCAATTGCTAAGCCCTCGTGTTACACTATCTTGTATGTTAAAAGATGATTGGCATTCAAAGTGTTTTTACCGTGTCTCGATTAAGGCAGTTATCCGTAATGCACACGGGCAGGTGTTAGTAGTCAAAGAAAAGAATAACCCCAAGTGGAACCTGCCTGGCGGTGGTATGGATTATGGCGAAACGGAGCAAGAAGCTTTGCGGCGCGAGCTGTATGAAGAAGTTGGCTATGTGGGCGACTTTTCGTATGAACCGCTTGGTATTGAGCCAATGTTTCTTGAGTCTAAGCAGGCGTGGCAACTATGGGTGGTCTATGATGTTGCCCCTGCGCATTTTGACTTTATAGTTGGTGAAGAAGCCGACGAGATCGCCTTTATGGATCCGGCAGTTTTTAAAAAGGAGCGTCCGCTGATATATAAATTCGCCAAAAAAACTAACCTTGACATAAGCAGTAGCAGTTTATAAAGTAGAACCATTCCTGCGAGCCTGGAGGTGCTATGTTTAAGGCAGATGCGGCGGTTGTTTTTTCTGATCGCGCGCCCGAACCAATCCGAGCCCAGAGACTAAAAACGGCGCTGTCGGGCTGTGGGCTTACTGCTGTACTTCGACCCTATACGTTGTCGCAAGGCTTTCTCGACATCGCTGCGTTTTATAAGCGCGCCCGAACAGTGCTGCTGCTGGCCTCGGGAGCTTCAAAGGATTTTGTGGCTGATGCTTTTGTAACCGCCGTTGCCGAAGGCTATAAGCCAGTACCAATTCAGTGCGAGCCCCACGCGGTTGCTCCACTCATAAAGCCGGCCGAGGTTCTGCCTTTCTTTCAGAAGAATACTGGCGCGGCACAAGAAGAACTACAGTTACTAACCGCAACCGTTGGTCGTTTGTGTAAGTCTGACTAACCTTACAAGTATAGTTTGTGTGGTGGCTTATTTTGCTACCACACAAACTCTTGAGTGTACATTTACAGACGATCCTGGAAAGAATCAGGTAGTTGCGATCGTAATTCGTCACGGGTAAGATTAAGAAACGGCTCGCTGGTAACTAAATAATCTTCAAGTTGTAAGTAGGCGTACGTTAATTTTACTTTGTCGCTATCGGTCAGCTGGTCTGGATTGGCGATGCCTGCCACAATGGCATGGGTCTTTGCTAACACTACCTCAGCGGCGCCCGGATTCGATATAAAACCTGAAACATATGTAATCACGTCCATATAATTTGTATTCTGTGGGAGTCGTGAGAAATTATTACTAATTTTTCTAAAGAACAAGCTGGCGCCAAAGAATAAGCAGGCCACAACAAAGAGTGGCCACAGCGAGAAGCCGTATAGGATATAGCCGATGAACGGTTCTGTATCAAATAGGGGCACCATCCGAATGAAGGTTTCGTGGAAGCATGCAAAGCTAACGGCAACAAATGACGCCATCAGCCACTGCATTGCCGTGTGATAGATAGGTGCAATACTATGATGCAGTCGTGAAACCAAGATGGCTGCGCCAATCGCAAAGCCACCTGCAGCCATATAGGTACCAAAAATGATATCAACAATCGGTTCGCTAATTGGATAGGGTGTGTGCGGGGCAACTGCTGCGCCAATTGCGAGTCCGCTTGCTAGCGCGATTGTAAAGCTAGCGTCACGTTTTGAAACTGCCGTACCAAGCAATTTGGACAAATGAAACATGCTTATGTACGAGACTACCGCCCCAATTAAAGTGCTTAATGTAATGGCCAAAGATAAGATAATAGGATCGATCGCTATAAAAGAGACCACCGGTAATTGTATTTGATTAAAGCTAAAAAACAGAATACCCAGTGTCAATAAGTAATAGGCGGCTCGCAAGCTTCTTCTAAATGCCCGAAGGCTTGTAAGAAAAGCCCCGATGGCGATAAGCTGTAAGGTTAAAATAATAAGACTAATCGATAGGTTAATCTTATCGGGCAAAGTGCTGAACTGAGGAAATAGATAAAAAGCGGTCGAGCCGATAAAAATTGTGACGATAGCCGTGGCTATTAGCTTTTTCATTTATTCATGACGCCTTATGCTCACTGTAGGCCAAGCTGGTTGTGCTTGTCAAGTTACCTTTTATTAAGGAGAGGGTGTGCGGGTTTGTTGCGAGCCTCGCGGCTTATCGCAGAAGGTTTAATCGATCAAGTCCAAGGAGCGCAACCTCGACATCGGTCATCTGGCCTGCGCGCACTAGCTGTAGAAAACTCGGTAGATCAAATAATCTAACAGTAATAAATTCACCGGCATCGAGCTGCTGAGCGGCGACCTTTTTGCAGTTGGCGGCAACAAAACAACCCCGGACCAAAGTGGCGTAAGCATCGTCGAAGCAATCGGTCACAAACTGAACATCGCCCGCATAACTGGTTTCTTCACGCAGTTCACGGGCCATGGCTTGTTCGGGTGTTTCGCCGGCGTCAATATAGCCGCCAGGAAGCTCATAAAGAACTTTGTTGGGCCCAGGCCGAAATTGTTCAACGGTAATAACCTGCTGTTCTTCGGTGAGCGCCAGCACACAAATGGCTGGCTTGGTAACTTTAATGTAAAACGGCTGCACTTGGCCGTCGGGCATTTCATAGGTGCGTTCTTCAATTTTGGTAAATTTATCAAAAACGATTTCTGACTTCAGTAGCTTCCACGGTTGCATAGCTTCTCCTTTAGTAGGACATCTCGCCTGGGCTTTAGCGAAAAACTGCCCTGCCCTTTTCGCTGGTACCAGCTTTAATTATAGGTGGTGTGTGGGCGATTGTACAAACGAGTTCAATGCTTACGGCTAATGTGTTTTTTGCTTGTTTGTCCAGGCGTGAAGGTGTGCGGGCAGTAAATCAAGCGGCATTTCGCCGTGCTGCAACACGGCATCGTGAAACTCCCGCACATCAAATTGGCTGCCGAGCTCTGTTTCGGCGTGATGTCGGAGCTCTCGGAACACCCCGTCAAATAAATAGGCAGAAATTTGCCCGGGCCAGGCTAAGTAGCGCAAAATTTCGTAGTGAGTTTGGCGGTCATCGTTGCCGTGCATCGCCAGTTTTTTCTGCTTGGCTTCGGCAATGCTCCAGCCATAATAATGCAGCCCAACGTCAAGCATGACGCCGCGAGCAATTAACAGTTTCGTTGCTATCATGGCGGCGTGTTCGTACGGGTGCACCGGAATGCCTAATTCGTGTACTAGTGATTCGGCGTACTGCGCCCAGGATTCACGGTAGGCTGGATGCCGGACTGATGCTTGCAGATAAGGATGCTTACTATTTTCGGATTGCAACGACAGTTGTAAGTGATGTCCGGGTACGCCTTCGTGCAGCGCCAGGCCAAGAATTCGGGCAGCTGGATAGGTTGTCGGGTCATCAACGGCAACATGAATACCACCAGCGCGTTGGCCGTCTCGGCTCGGCATAACGTATTTCGCTATATTCGCCCCGGGCAAAGCTTTTGTTAAACGAATTTCAGGATATTGTTGTGGCAAGGTTTTGAAAAGTCGCGGCAGTTGCTCCATGGCGATATCGGTAATGGTGGTGTATGCGCCGTGCATTTCGGCTGCCGATGAAAACGAGTGAAACTGATGATTCTTTTGAATGGCGGCTATCAGCGCCGCCGCGCCTCTAAATCCTAGCTCAGCTGAAAGTGCGGTTAGCTCAGCTTCATGCTTCTGGTATTGTTCTTGGGCGTAACGAAACAGCGTCTCAGGATGAAGTTGTTCGCTTGTCCAGTAGCGTAAAATGCGCTGATATTGTTCGAGGCCAGTGTCGAGATACTTAAGGCCAGGCCGTTCGTCGCTTCGAGCAGCGGGAATGTAGCGTTCGGAGACGTATTGTGAGAGTTTTTCGTAATTTTGGGCGGCGTTACGCATAGCTTGTTCGTATTGTTTTTGCAGCGAGGTGGGAATTGCCTCGGCTTGTTGTAACGGCGCAAGGAAGCCTTCAAACATACCATTCTTGATCATGGCTAAGTGGTCGTGGGTGGCTATAGCCACTGCACTTGGGGTGGTCTCCCCTTTTTGTGCGCCTTCTTCCATTGTGCTAATGGCTGCGTCCACCCAATGAGCCCACCCAGCTGCGCGCAGCATGCCCTTTTCGAAGTCTTCAGGCGTCTCATAGCGAAAATAGCCAGCGCCAGTTATATCGGTGAATGTCAAAAACGGTGTTGATTCGTCGGTGTGGTCAAGCGGACGGAAATTGTCGGTATTATAGCGCAGCAGGTCAAGGCGTATCTGTGTATTGCGTTCTAGTCGTTCTTTAAGTAAAGCGGTTTCTTCAGTAGGCACGCCTTGTGTTGCTTTTAGCAGCGTGAGCGCTTCGACGTAACCATCTTGTAGTGCCGCTTGCTTTTCGGCGTCTAGCGGGAAGGGATAGTGATAATTCAATTGATTAGGGAGCTCATGAGCATCTCCAGTACCTTCAACTGCTCGGGTTAAGGGATTGTGGTCGTGCTCGTGGCGGTGAAGCTTATCGAGGATGTGAGAAAGCTGGGCTTCGGTTTTGTGTTCGTGCGGTTCGTGAGGTGTAGTGTGCTCCATAAATACTTATTTTAAAACAAGAACCGCGATGGACGACCATGTTTAGCCGTGATAATTTTGTTTCGACTATACTTACTTTTAAGTAGGTACTTGAAAAAATGTGTGTTTTTGCTATATTTTACAAGAATGAAAGGAAAGGTAACCATGAAAAAAGTCCCTATTGCAGCGCCTAAAGCAACGAAAAAAGAGTGGTTGGGCCTCGCGGTGTTGGCTTTGCCGTGTATTTTATATGCCATGGACTTTACGGTCTTGCAACTGGCCGTGCCGCACTTGATTCGTGACCTACAACCTTCGCAGAGTGAGCTGCTATGGATTATGGATATTTATGGCTTTGTTTTGGCCGGTGCACTAATTGTCATGGGCATTTTAGGAGACAAAATTGGCCGCCGAAAGCTTTTATTGATTGGCGCGTTTCTGTTTGGCGTGGCATCGCTGTTAGCGGCTTTTTCGCAAACCGCCACGCAGCTTATCATTTCTCGGGCGGTGCTTGGTTTAGCGGCCGCAACACTTGCGCCATCAACATTATCGCTGCTCAGTAACATGTTCCAAGACGCCAAAGAAAGAACAATTGCGATTAGCGTTTGGATGACCAGCTTTTCGGTGGGTTCGGCAATTGGCCCTTTGGTGGGGGGCGCACTGCTCATGCATTATTGGTGGGGTTCGGTGTTCTTGATAGCAATTCCAGTAATGCTGTTCTTGTTGCTTATTGGGCCAAAGCTGTTACCGGAATACAAGAACGAATCAGCCGGACGCTTAGATGTTGGGAGTGCCGCACTGACACTGCTTACAATTCTACCGATTATCTACGGCATAAAACACACTGCTTCGCACGGTTTTGATGTCGTATCGGCTGCTATGATTGCCGCTGGGCTGGCTTTTGGCTATTGGTTCGTACGTCGCCAAAAAATGCTCGCGCAACCATTTGTTGATCTGCAGTTATTCCGCTCGCGCACCTTTAGCTCACTGTTGCTGGTGTACTTGTCGGTATTCTTTGTCATGTTTGCAGTTTTCTATTTCATTAGCCAGTACTTACAGTTGGTTCGCGGCATGAGCTCATTGGAGGCTGGTTTATGGACGTTGCCGTGGGCGGTGGCTTTTATTGTAAGTTCTATGGCCACTTCACGAATGGTGCAAAAACTGGGCTTAAAGAGGCTGCTGCTTGGTGGGCTACTGCTCGCGGGCGTAGGTTTGGGTATATTGGCGCTGCTACAGGCAGATACGCCACTACCACTTTATGCAATGAGTTTAAGTATGGTGGCAATTGGTTTTGCGCCGGTTATGGGCTTAATCACCGACAGTATTATTGATAGCGTCCCGCCACATCGGGCGGGCATGGCCTCTGGCGTCAGCGAGACCGCCGCCGAGCTTGGTGGTGCACTGGGTATTGCGGTGTTTGGGAGTTTAGCGGCGTTTATTTATACGAGCTATCTTCAGGGAGCCCACCTTCCGCAGGGTATTGGTGACAGCCTTGGTGCGGCGCTTCAGGCCGCGCAAAACTTCGCACCTGGTGTTGGGCATATAATAGTCACCACAACACAAACTGCCTACATGCATTCACTGCAGTGGGTGTTTGGCCTGAGTGCCGTATTAATAGTTGCAGCTGCGGGTATGCTGCGATGGGCCTACCGGCGTAAACCAGAATAAAATGTGACGCCCTCCGATCGAGTGATCGGAGGGCATTCACCCTTTCTATCTTCTTGGAGGATCAGAGGATGCTGAGGAACGGCTCGCCGGTCTCCAGGTGGAGTTCGGCGGCCGCCATCAAGTCGTCGAAGCTGCGGTTCAACAACCCCTCGGTGGGTTCGACCTCGATGCCGAGCAGGCAGGCAGCCTTGGCGATGCTCTGCCCCATCAGCAGGGGGCCGAAGTGCGCGACCTCGAACGTTTTGGGCTTGCCGCCCGTTAGGCTCGACAACGAGCGCATGGTGCCGTCGATGAGCTCGTCCTTGTGAGCGGCGCGGAGCTGGAGGCTGTAGCCTGCCGCCAGCACCAGTGGTCGCATGTCCTTCTCGCTGCCCGTGAAGGTAACGACATCCACGGAGCCCAGAACTGGGGTCTTGCACACGACCTTGGTTGGGCTAAGGTCGACGATGACTCCTCCGTAACCGATCTCAAAACGGACCAGGGAGGTGTAGGCAGCGTGAGTCGACTTTTTGTGCTGAGTGACGTTCGGCTCGGGACTGCCGTTGTAGCGCGCGTTGACGTAAGTGATCACACTGACCTTCCCAAAAAAGAAGGGGTGGTGGGTGACCCGAGGGTATCTCGCGGCCAATAAATCGATAATACAATGAAATGTTATAAAAGTCAAGTCAAGTCGCTTATCCTTGCAAAACCAGCGTATTTTTACTATAGATAAAGAGGTTTGTAATAAGGGACTCTTTGTAACTATGGAAAAATTTGAAGCTTCGACAAATTTTCAGCGTGACACCGTGCCGCTAGCAGATACTACCGAACGCACCACAAGCGCTTTTATTGAAGCTTCTGGTCGCATTACCATTGCCGGAACAACAATCGATATACGCACTGAGACGGGCGCTTTTGAGGCTCTCTTACAGCATCGCCACCAACCATATACCCATGCCGAACTTCACGAATTCAGCCAAGCCACAGAACCACTCCCCGACTTTACTCGGCAACTTGGAAGACTAGCCGCTAAACTGTTTGAAGTGAAGAATCAGCCGCTTGTCATTGTGGATGGTATGGCTCCGGAGGCAACTTACCAACTGTTTCCAGGGCTAGAGCTTATAGACCAACGAAACCAAGCCAGCGCCGATGTCGTGACTATTTTACGCCAGCGGATTCGCGCTGAACACACCCTCCAAAACGAAGCTGACAGCCAGCTCTCACCACGGCAGCGGCTCTATATATTATCGCAGCTTGTGCAAGAATACGCCGAGCATAGGCAGGCTCGACGAGCTATCTTGCAGCTGTACAGAGAGCACCATACCGCCCAAACGCGATCCGACTGGATAACACCTGATCCAAAAGACTGCCAACAATACGCTGAAGCGATTGAAAGCGCCCTGCAGGCCATTGCTTTTAGCGATGCGTCACCCGAAGCGCTAGAAAGTGAGATTATCAATGCCGTGATTGCGCAGCAAAGCCTGTACTTCCAGCACTTTTACTTGATAGATAGCTTAGCAAGGCGCTACGGCCACCAACTCAATCCGCGCGACCGGTTAGTGCAGCAGGGCTCGATAGCGCTGCTACGCTTCATTGGCGAGTATACAGCTCAACAAGGAGAATTCACCAGCGGCGCCTTTTATGAAGTTTCGAATGCTATGCTGCCTGCTTCTGTCCGGATGCATAAATTAAAGGAACGAATTTCCGTGGCGCGTGAGGTATATATTCAGCGCTGCGGCGAAGAGCCGAAAAGCTATGAACTAGCGGATATGCTCGGCATTCCGGCGCAGGAAGTAGAAAAGGCCGACAAACAATTAAGTACCAAGCGGGACGCAGCCTTATTAGAAAAAACTATCGATCAAGAGCTTGAGTTGCTCGAACTACGCTCGCGAGTGGAAGAGGTTATGGCGAGCGATGCTCTGAACGACCGGGAAAAAGTTGTCTTGAGTCTTCATTTCGGGTCATACGCCCCGGCCTTAGCGGGCGCAACTTTTAATGCTCACAGTACATATGAATACCCATTTTCAGAAGCCGATATGCCAAATGGTTATCGATCGGTGTCAATTTTAAAAATCGCTGAGCTAACGGGCGCGTCGGTTGGTGCGGTCTATGCAGTAATGAACAGCGCCCTTGAAAAAGCTCGGGCACTCTTACAGCAAGCTGGTATTGACGCGTTGGATGACTGATATGCACCCAGAAACGCGCGACTTCATCCCTACCGGTAACTGCGTTGAAAAAGACGCACCGCTTTTTAAGAGCTCCACCACCGCCGAACTCGCCCGCCGCGCCTGCGCCTCATGTTTGCAGCTCCCCTACTGCGAATCGCAGCGGGAAGCGATAGGGGCGATTTTATGGAAGCGTGGCGAGGTGGACCCGATGGTGGGAGGAGAAATTGTGAAGTCCGAAGCGCAGCAGGTCGATCTTTCTGCCATTGAAACCTTTGGCGAAATAACGCTGCGTTTTAATCGATCGCGTCGTCCTGACGATCCTGTGCGATTGCTTCGCAGCGTGCAACAATCGTTTCGGGCCGGCGAGCAAACCCGGAGTCGCTCGGCTTTCATGCGTCTGCAACATCCCACTTTAGATATTACAGAGTGGGCTATGGAGACGATGCTTAGCGCTGACCCAAATCTTCTTGAAAATGATTCAAAAAATCGAACCGAGCTGGCGAAAGAAATTGGACGCCACGTACTGTTTATGGCAGTAAATCGTACCGATGATGGCCAGTTGGAGCCGTTAGCGAAAAGATTCCAAGGCTTTGAAGCGCAACAATTTATTCCATTTGTTCATGCTTTTGCTAAGGAGGCTGCTGAAGTTGCCGCCAAAGGGTATCCCGACCCTGCTTTGTGGGTAGCCTTTCATAGCGCTGCATTTTACGACGACTACCAATCAATGGGTGAAAAATGGCATGTAAATCAAAAAGCTTTAATAAAAGCGGCGAAAGACTCCCTTGCTGCACCATGGCGACGTGTTGTAAAGATCCAAACGCAGGATCATGAGAAAAACAAACAGATAAGGAGCGCATTGTTTGCTCAGCAGGCTGGATTGAGAAGCATGGATCAGCTGATAATGCTCTTTGACAATAAGATAGCCATAGCTAAAATGGAAGAGCTAATATATGCAAGGATCATTCAAGTAAAGTCCGGAAGCAAGAAAATAGGTTTTAGTAGTCGCTTTTCAATGTATACCGAAGCCGAGAAAGCGGCAATTATTAATGAATTTGACTTGTTACAGTACTTTGAAGCAGATGAACGGGACCATCTAAAAAAGGCATTGCACGAGCAAGATCTTCGCAAGAAAGTATTTACTACCTTAATCCCCCACTTAGATCCAGCTATTAAAAAAGATGATAGTGCTACTCTTGATATTCGCACAGACCCCCAACTTCTTTTGAGGGTATTAAGACGAGAGCTATTCACGCAATCGATTCAGGGTGCAAAAAAGATGCTGAAAGCACACCCAGGTAAACAAGCCTTTGTCGAATATATTGCTACCGCGTTTAGAGAGGATATTACTAATTATGCAAATACACTATACCTATCGGCGGCAACCCTACTCGAACGTCGAGGGGTATTATTAGAGGCTGAAGTTGCTTCTCAAATCGCTGATCTGTTCATAGAGAGTTGCCGCGACATTCATATGCAGGGCGATATGGCTGAAAGACATGCCGCAAAAATTGCACTTTATTACAGCCCGGAAACGTATCATTCTATTCGAAGCTATGTAGAGCAGAACCCATTTATTACTCGTGATGATGTCAGGCAGGCTTTTTTAGGGAGCCCGTTCAATTCTATTGGGTATATAAGAAAATTGGAACGTACGAATGAAACCGTGCAAAAGGCAGATAGTCTTTCTCAATTCTCGCCGAGTGCGCGCAAAGCGCTCGCAAAACGCGGACTAGATGCTGAAGGGATAAATAAAGTTGTTAGTATGGCCGAGGAGTTTGTAAAAATTTACGGCAGTAAACTGAGCGAACATAAAATTCGGAGTGTCTGTGTTAAACACGGGACAAATAAAGAGAAACTAGAACAGTTACTACAACAAAGAATTCGCATGCGTACGCAACTAATTACACAGTATCAACAGGACATATCTCCTCAGCGATTGCGAAGCATAATCGATAAAGCGGGCTTCGGCAAAGAAATAGAGGCAGTAGAGCGGTTTTGCAAAAGGAGACAGCTCATACATAACTATTTTGCTCAATATCCCCACCCGGACATAAACGAATTTATAATTGACGAAAGAGCGCAAGCGGCGGTGAAAGATATGGACTGGTTAGAGCAGTATGAAAAACGCTTGGCATATGTTAAGCAGTACGGAGACGCCACTCTGCTTAGCAATGAGTTATTGCAGAAAATTGTTTTTACTCATTCAACCGAACCACTTGATGCCGTACGACGAGTGGTAAGGCTGTACCGAAAATACGAGTTTGACGATTATATCGATACAAAAATGATTGAAGAGGCTTTCCATCCTAATATTGGAAAAATGACACAACGGCTTTTGGTGCTCAGGCGATTTTTGAGCTCTAATAAAGTGGTGCAACTCGATCAAACATCGCCTGGTGAGCGCTCGAAGCACGAGACGATCAGCTCTCCAACTTCGCCTCACCGAGAAGCAGCAAGTGACTATTTGCGGGAGAAAATTGCCAGTTTGTTAGAAAACTTGGACGACTTTGAGAAAGCAGCCGTAAGCATTGTCTTTGAACTTGACTGGCTGGCTTCTGAAGAGCTAGAGCGTGAGACGGTTTTTCGCTACTTTAAGGTCCAGAACGAGCAACAGCTCGAAGCCTACGTGCAACAGCATATTTTGCCAAAGTCGATTTCATAACTATAAAAAGAAGAGCCAACTTTAGCAGGCTCTTCTTTTTGGTGCTTTTAATTAAGAATACTGAGGCATCTCTTGTAGCGCCCAGCTATTGCCATCTGGGTCTGAAAAGAAAGTAAAAGTACCCCATGGAAATTCTTGTAAATCGCTGGCCTCTACGCCTCGGTCGCGCAGCTGCTTTTGGCAATCGGCGGCACTTTTTACAACCATTTGCAGGCCCTGCTGGCTGCCTGGCTTCATTTCGGTAACGCCATCGCCGATAACAATCGAACAAGCCGAGCCCGGAGGGGTGAGCTGCACAAAGCGCAAGCCGTCTTTTACCTGGTGGTCGTGATCAAGGTTAAAGCCAACTTTATTCACGTAGAAGTCAATTGCCGTATCGACATCTGATACGGGCACCGGCACGAGTTCTAATTTCATTTCCATAACTTTTCCTTTGTTTAGGTTATTACTGTTCTATTTAACCATTGTGGTGCTTGTTAGTTTTGTAAAAAAACGACGCTATTTTACGGTTGATGGGCGTTTGGCTGCTGCGATACCGTGCATCTTGAAATAAATGTTGGGATGTTTTAAAATATTTGATTGGGCGCAATCGGCGCTCTTAGACCTTAGCTACTACGGAGCGTTCATGAGCGAGTCGCAGCGAGCAGTATACATGGCTTTCATTGCCGCCTTGGTGGCGCCTCTAAATGAACCGCAGGCGAAGAGGCAGGTGAGTCCGCGATTCCTTGCGGAGATTAAGCCCGACCAATCCAGCCTGCCCATGCAACGATTTAACTTTCAACAGTTTATTGTTGAAGTTAAGCGTTTGCACGAGGCGTTTCCGGACTTTGCTCAGAATGTAACTGTGCCTACCATCCTGCAGGATGGTAATGTTTTGCAGGCAATCTATCAGATGACGGTAACCTTCACCAGGAACCTCAAGAGTCGTGACGGTAGAACTACGTTTGAACCCAATGGAGCGAAAATTGTAATTCCTCAGACCGATACGGTGACATTTGCTGATGGCAAGATCGAAAAGTTCACCGTTCAAATTGACTCCAGGAATATCCTTAAGCATCTGTGATACGGGTGAAGAGCGCCAAATTCTAGGTGGCGGAACTCACTAGGGTCACCTAGAATACAGGCTGAGACGCATAGGCTTCCCTATCGTCTCGGCCTGTCTTAAAGCATCATATAATTGTTTCGATAGCGTTAAAACTACTGAACTAATTCTAAATACAAATAAAAGACTGGCGAGCTATAAGGCCCACCAGTCGTCAAGCTTATCCCTCTACAATGTGCGGATGCTGACAAGTGTACGTCGAGGCCGTGGTTGTGCCACGGCTCAAGACGCGAAACCCAGCGGGCCCCTCAGCACGCACCCAGGTCTTGGCGATGATTGGTTGGTTTCGCCAATTCAACAGCTTCGCCAAGAAGCTTGTCTGCGGATTCTCTTTCAGGTAGCTAGTTACGCGCTGGCGTTCAAGAGAGTTGGGCGATGCATTAAATTGGACAGTATCAACCCTGCCAGGCTGGCTCGTTTGCCCTTTAATGTGCAGTGAGCTTTCGCCGCTTCGCAGCGCACTCAACCTGATGCCTTTAGCACCGTTTCGCAATACTGCCCTTACGCCATCTGCATCAATTAGATACACCCATTCCCAAGGGGCTATTGCCTTAACGGTTAGCCGGCTAAGCAGTTCAACCACTTCTTCAAAAGTGTCCGGATCTTCTGGGCGGCCCTTCTTTCCAAGTAGAGCCATGAATGAACCGGTCATCGATGTGCGATGGCCAATTTCGGCACGATGCAATTCAACACGCACGGGAGTCTCCTAGAAGCAGTAAGTAGGACGGTAATTAGTATAAAGGAAAAAGGATGGTTTTTAAACTTTATGTATCTTGTTGTTTTAGGCTGAAAGTAGCATCTAACCATGCTCATTACTAGATCATGAAGCTAAATTGTAGTGATGGTGTGTAGTGGATTTGGTAAACTCGGCTCTTTAATTTGACCGAGTGATTGCCTGCACACTTCTGCCAGAATCGCGACGCCACGCGTGATCTGTTCTGCTGATGGCGTGGCAAAATTTAATCGAAAATGGTGCCGATGATTCTCGGGTTCAATAAAGAAAGTCGCGCCCGGAATGAAGGCCACGCCGGCGGCGATAGCTTTTTCGAGTAGCCGCTCAGCGTCAAGCCCATCTGGGCCGTTAACCCAAATAAACATGCCGCCCTCGGGCTTATTCCAGTGAAAACCTTCGGGCATGTGGGTTTGCAGGGCCTCGAGCATGAGTGACAGTTTTTTGGAATAGTGGCTATGTACTCGTGCCAGATAGTTTGCAGCCTGACCGGTGCGAAAGAATTCATCGGTCAGCGCCTGAGTGTAGACCGATCCTTGAAGATCGAGGCTGGGCTTGAGGCAGACAATTTTTTCCATAACGACCGGTGGCAGCACCATGACCCCAATGCGCATTGCCGGGGCGAACATTTTTGACACGGACCCAATTAACAAGGTGCGGTGTGGCGCAAACGAATGGATTGGCGGCAAAGGCTGTCCGCTGTAGCGCAGGCTGCCGTAAATGTCGTCTTCAATAATAAGCGCGTCGTATTTTTGTGCCAAAGCTGCAATCGACTTTCGCCGCGCGAGCGAAATAGTTCTGCCTGTAGGGTTCTGAAAGTTTGGTAAGACGTAAATAAATTTAACGCCTCCCTTTTTTAACGCCGTTTCAAGATCGCTCGGTATCATGCCTTCGTCGTCGCAGGCAATCGGGGTGACTGTCGCATCAAAGGTACGGAAGGCTTCGATGGCTAAGGTATAAGAAGGCGTCTCTACCAGTACGGTGTCGCCTTTATTTAAAAAAGCCACGCACAAACTATTGATCGCCCCTGAAGCGCCAGTCGTTAGATTGATATCCTCCGCGCGGCAGGCTACCCCCTGGTCGCTGAGCTGCTTGGCGAATGTTTGGCGCAGTGGCAAGAAGCCCTGCATGTGGCCATACTGCAGTATTTCTTTGCCGTACTTTTGCACGATGTTGTTGGTCAGCTCGCCCAGCACTTCCGTTGGAAGCAGGGTGCTATCTGGGGAGCCGGCGGCAAAAGAAATAATATCTTGGCCATGGCTGAGTAAGTTCAAGGCACGTGCAATTGGCCCAGGTTTTAAAGACGAAACTCTCTTTGAAAAATAGTGATTGTAATCAATCATATCGGTGCTCGTATCTTTTAGTGTCGCCATTACACACCTTTTTCCTGGGCTATTTTCTTGCCCGGCTTAGTGGTGGCGCCGCCAATGGCGCTGACCCGAGCGCCAATGAGCGGTACAGCATCAACGTCGACCAGCGCATCTATTAGTAATGGTTCTTTGCGGCGGTAGAGTTTTTTGAAGTCAAGCGCCCGCAGTTCTTCGTTTGAAGAAATTCGCAAGCCTTCAATGCCCATGGCTTCGGCCATTTTAGTAAAATCTACCGGTGATAGCTCGTCGCCCATCGGTTTTACGCCCTGGATCATCCGTAGGTGCCGGACCATACCAAACGAACTATCATTAAAGACCACGTAAATAACCGGCAGGCCGTACTGTTTCGCCACCGACAGCTCCTGGCCGGCCATCAAAAATGCTCCGTCGCCAATCAGGCACAGTGCCGGTGTGCGCTTAGCGAATGCCGCACCAATGGCTGCAGGGGCGTAGCCCATAGTGCCATAGCCAGTGTTAATCAAAAAATTGCCCGGTAGTAGATTTTGTTGGGTGTAGTGAGTAACCCACGACCAAATATTGCCAACATCAACCGTTAGGGTTGCTTCGCGCGGCAAGTCTTTGGTGGTGGTCTCAACCAGCAACTGCGGGCTTACTCGGCTATCATGTAAGGTGTAAGGCGACCGAAGTAATGGATAACGAGGTTCGGCAGCTTCTTTGCTAGCGACAATCGTTTTTAGCCGCCGCAGAGTGGCCGGTAAAGAACCGTATAGCTGCAGGTTTGCCATGCTCGCGAGGTCGGTGTAGGCTGGGGTAGTGTCAATCGTTACTAGTTTATTGTTGAGTAGTTTTGCGTCCCAGTTGCCAGTGTTCCATTCAGAAAATGTTGCCCCGATACTGACAATGACTTCGGCTTCAACGAGTGCTTGCACTGCCGAGCTATGTTCTGCAAAACCAAAAACGCCGGCAAATCGCGGATGCTGGACAGGTGCCCAGCGCAGGCCGCCCGGCGTGGCAACCATAGTGGCATTGAGTTTTTCACTTAGGCTGATAATCTCGTCGGTGGTGTTGTCGCTGTTTTCACCAATCACAAAACAGATGTTATTGCGATGTGCGAGCAAGCTGGCGAGCTCGGCGATGGCTTGCTCGTCAATCAGGGACGAGCGACTGGTGAAAATATCTTTTGCTGGGAGGGCCATCTCTTTTGCCGGCGCCTCTAAAATATTTGTGGGAATGCTTAGGTGCACTGGGCCTGGTGTTGGCGCGAGGGCTGCCTTTATTGCGGTAATGAGTTTTGGAATTAGTTGATCTTCGTGCGATACCAACGTGCTGTATTTGGTGCAGGCTTTGAGGATAGCCACGGTGTCGATGCCGGTATCTGAACTATCTTGCATGGCCCGTCTGCCAAATTTATGAAGCGGGGTTTGAGCGGTGATGGCTAATAGTGGCGTGCTTTCGAGCATGGCCGATGCCAAGCCAGTCACCATATTCGTGGCGCCTGGCCCCGAAGTGCCGACACACACACCAAGGTGCCCGCTTGTTTTTGCATAGCCATCCGCCATAAAGGCCGCATCGCCCTCGTGGCGACAAGTGATATTAAAAGGGCCACCCGTGCGCTCGGCTTTTTCAAGCGCATCATACAGCGGCCCTATGGCGCCGCCCTGGACGCCAAATAAATATCCGACTTCTAAGTATTTAAGTACATGTAAAATATAATCTGCATTTGTCATCTGTGTGCCCTACCCTTTTTGTTTATGCCCTAAGAGAGTATATGCGGGAGATCTTAACTACCTTTTAACTATAAGTTTTTTGCTGAACAGTTAGTCAAAAAGCCAATGGCAGAGTGCTATGCTAGATTCTAGGAATAGCAATAACAAAATTTTAACGGAGGACGCGCATGCTTAAACCCCGCTCGATTGCTAAAATTATTGCGGATACAGAAGGAAACACTAGCTTTAAAGATATAACCCTTGATACATCTCAACTTAACTTTGCGCCGCCTGCTCCCGTGTTACGCAGCACCGAAGTGCTAGCGGCAACCGGCATACGGTTTTTGGTGCTGCCTGAAGGCTGGTCGGGCGATTTTCATCCTGCGCCGAGCCGTATTTTAGGGATTGTTGTCGAGGGCGAGCTTGAAGAAGCTACCACCGATGGCGAAACGAGACTGTTTAAGCCGGGCGAGATGATACTAGGTGAAGATATGGGTAGCAAGGGGCACACCACCGTGGCTATCAAGAAAACGACCCTCGCGATTATTCATTTGGCCGAAGACGAGTAAGAGTGAACTTTGGTATGCTACGATGAATGAAAGTAATTCTAGATAAACATCGAGGAGAAGAAATGCGCGCCACTTCCTACATTGCATTGCTGCGTGGCATAAACGTTGGTGGTAAAAACAAAGTGCCTATGGCGGCGCTCAGGCAATATCTTGAAGAGCTTGGGTATCAAAATGTTAAGACTTTGATTGCCAGCGGTAACGTCGTTTTTACTTCTGATAAACAACCCGACCAGCTTACCAAAGAGATCGAAGCGATGTTACCCACTAAATTTGCGCTTGATAGCTCGTTGATTAAGGTGCTGATTTTAACCAAAGACCAGCTAAGCCAAATTATTGCGCAAGCGCCAAAAGACTTTGGTATCGCCCCCGACAAATATCGCTACTACGTGTTTTTCTTGATGGGCGTTTCGGTCGATAGTGCCATGGAGGCTTTTGAATTGCGGGAGGATATCGACCAAATCTGGTCAGGTGGTCAAGCAATCTACACGCAGCAGCTGCTGGCCAAACTAACCCAAAGCCGCATTAACAAAATTGCCTCCACGCCGGTGTACCAATCGATGACTATTCGTGGCTGGAACACGGTGACCCGACTTCTGGAGCTATAACAGTCAAGCACAAGACGGAGCTAAGAAAGATACGCCGACGGGTCGCGCCCAGCTGATGCCAGTAATTTGTGTTCAAGTGGCGCGTTGCCGGAAACTGTAATTGCCGTGGGTAGCACCTGCATCGAGTGTAATAAATCCGCAATCGGTAAGAGAATATCCCAGAGCTGCTGCACCACCTCTGCTGGCAAGGCAGCCTCGAGGCCAATTGTTTGGGCGACATCGTAGGCCGTAAGACTGCGTTCAATGATAATGTCGCGCAGGTAGTCTTTCGCTGGAAAATCGCCGTAAGACAAATGAACTAATTGTTCGAGGTCGTCGTGCTTCTGCACGGCTGTATTAGCAACTTCGGTCAGCTGTTGAAATGCTGCAACAAAGTCGTCTGGCAGTAAGTCTTCTTTTAGCTCGTAATTAGCTGAAATGTTCTTTTCGCCTGCCAGCACGCGCGGCACGCTAGCGTTCTCGTGGGCCTGAATGTTTATGGCGTCACGCAGCGTCAGCTGATCGCTATAGCGGATGTGTAGCGGTGCCAGTAATGAAAAGTGCTCGGGCTTGATGTGGATCATGCGCTCGGTCAGGATGGTGTTGGTGGTAGTAAATAATGTTTTAATGTCCATATGCTTCCTTTACAAACGTTGCTTTAAACGGACAGTAACAGTATCGCCCAGTTGTTTACCGGCTGCCTCCATAATGGGCGCGCGTAGTGGCAGCATGGCAACGCCACCGCCGAGCGGCATGAATGTTGCTTGAAATTCATGGCCTTCGATCTGGGCAACTACTTTCACCGACTTTCCGGTGCCAAAAAAGTTCTTGGCTTCTGGCCAGGCAACGTAGCTCCAGGCGCCTTTACTGCCTCCGCCTTCAATGGTGGCGGTAAATGTTTTATCGAGCATGACGCTCCTCCTTGTTCTTTAATTGATCACTCATCGTAGAAATATACAAATTTGCGGCCATGACTTCGGCAATCGAGGTGAGCCCGGTGACTACCTCTTCGAGTTGACGCAGGTCGAGTTTAGTAATGACTGCTTCGGCCCACGCTGCATTACGCAGCGCGATTTGCTGCAAAATGCGCTCGCCTTCAGGCGTAACCTGGAGCAGTTTCGTGCGACGATCAGCCGGGTTGTCTTTAAAAATCACCAGTCCATCCGCAGCGAGCGCATCGGCGATTCGCTGCACGCTTTGTCGAGCGTGACCCATGGTTCGGGCGATGCCGGCGACTGTTTGCGGCTGATGATACACGCGGCCCAGCACCTGCCATCGAGCACTGCTCTGCCCCAAGTCTTTTGTAAGTCGATCGCCATTTTGCATGAGTAAGTCGTTCGCCGTAAAGACGGTGAGGGCGAATTGTTCGATAAGGTGCACTGATTTGGGTTGTGAGTCTGGGGTCATAGAACAATAATAACTAATTGACAGTATACTGTCAATATTAATTTACATTATGATCTATGCTATGATTTTCCTAATGACAATTCCAACAAGGAGGCGTATAGATTATGAAGAATATCCGTAAAAATACCATCCGCATTGTCGGCGCCCGCGAGAATAACCTAAAAAACGTCTCGCTCGAAATACCAAAACATCAAATAACGGTATTTACGGGCGTTTCGGGTTCGGGAAAATCGTCGTTGGTGTTTGATACTATCGCTGCCGAATCGCAGCGTCAACTCAACGAAACCTACTCGAGCTTTATTCGTCATCGCTTGGCACACTATGGCCAGCCTGATGCTGATTTGCTTGAAAACTTATCGGTGGCGATGGTGGTTGACCAAAAACGGATTGGCAATAATGCTCGTTCAACTGTTGGCACGGTAACAGATATTTATACTTTCTTACGCCTGCTGTTCTCGCGTGTTGGCCAGCCGTTTGTTGGGTATTCAAATGTTTTCTCGTTTAACGACCCAGAAGGCATGTGCGCGCATTGCCAGGGTTTGGGAACGGAGCAAACGGTTGATGTTGATCGTTTAATCGACAAATCGAAATCGTTAAACGAAGGGGCGATCCAGTTCCCTACTTTCCAGCCGGGTGGCTACCGCTGGAAGCGCTATGTGCATTCTGGTCTATTTGATAACGATAAAAAACTAGGCGACTACACTGAAGACGAGTGGGATACGCTGCTTAATAAAACCGATGTCAAGATTACCAATCCACACCCCGAGTATCCTTCGACGCACCGCTACCGAGGCATTTTGGTCCGATTTAAAGAAGACTTTTTCTCAAAAGACAGCCGCGAGCTCAAAACGCACGCCGCCATCAAGCAGGTGGTGGTAAAAGGTGTTTGCCCGGTGTGTCATGGTGCCCGGCTGAAGCCTGAGGTTTTAAGCTGTAAAATAAATGGCAAAAATATCGCCGACTGCGCGGCTATGCAAATAACAGATTTACAGGCCTTTTTAGCAGGTGTAACCGACGCCAAAGCCCGAACCGTCATTCAGGAGATAAGCGAACGGCTGGAAAATCTAATTGAAATTGGCCTAGGTTACTTAAGCCTAGACCGCCACACCGGCACGCTTTCGGGTGGTGAGTCGCAGCGCATTAAAATGGTCAAACATCTGGGCAGCAGCTTGAGCGACCTGACGTATATTTTTGATGAACCGAGTATTGGTTTGCACCCAAGTAATGTACACAAGCTCAATGCTCTGCTTCGCCAGCTGCGCGATAAAGGCAATACTGTACTGGTCGTTGAACACGATCCGGACGTAATCAACATTGCCGATCACATTGTCGATATGGGGCCAGGCGCTGGCACGCACGGTGGCGAAGTTGTGTTTGAAGGTAGCCTACACGACTTTCAGGCATCGGAAACACTCACGGCTCGGTTTTTGCGGCGCCAGTTGGCGATTAAGCAAACCCCCAGAAAACCAAACGGCTTTTTATCTATCAAAAATGCTAATCTGCACAACCTACAGAACGTGAGCGTGGAAATACCAAAGCAGGTGCTAACAGTGGTGACTGGGGTGGCCGGTTCGGGTAAAAGCTCGCTGATACACGGGGTGTTGGCGGCGCAGCACCCAGAGGCTATCACTATTGATCAAAGCGCCATTCATGCCTCAAAACGTTCAACCCCGGCTTCATTTGTGGGCATTCTTGACTCCATTCGTGGGTTACTGGCAGCGGCAAATCAGGTTGAGTCATCGTTGTTTAGTTTTAATTCTGAAGGCGCCTGCCCAGAATGCAAAGGCTTAGGTGTAACCTCTACCGACCTAGCCTTTATGGATCCGATCGTCACCGTTTGTGAGCTCTGTAAAGGTAAGCGATTTACCGACCGCACCCTTAGCTACTCGCTTCGAGGCAAAAACATTTATGACATTTTGCAGCTGAGTGTTGACGAGGCGGCGGTATTCTTTAGCGAACCCGATATTCACCAAGTGCTGGCCCAGATGCAAGAAGTGGGCATCGGCTATCTAAAATTGGGCCAGCCGCTCGATACGTTATCTGGTGGTGAACGGCAACGTATCAAGCTGGCGCTACATTTAAAAAACCGCGGCAATATATATATTCTGGACGAACCAACGACCGGGCTACATATGTCGGATGTTAAGCGGGTGATCGGCATCATGAACCGTTTGGTTGATAATGGCAGCACAGTTATTGTGATCGAACACAACCTCGATGTCGTAGCACAGGCCGACTGGGTAATCGATATGGGCCCGGGCGCTGGTCACGATGGCGGGAAGATTGTATTTGAAGGCACACCCGAAGAAATGAAACGCAGCAGCCAATCCGTCACTGGCAAATACCTCTAAGTGCGTGTCACGTATAGCATCATGCAGTGCCAAGGGCATCTACTGAAACCAAGCTCACGCCGCTATGGCTTCAGTTGAGGTCCGGGTAGCGGCAGAGCTTCGCCGTCTCGAGGCGGAGTGACTCGCAAATGCCTCGTGCCGCCCATGACTACCAGTAGCAATCCTAGGGCAACAAAACCGACGGCTAAAATTTGGTAAGTTGTCGTTTGGCTGAAGTTGTTAAATAAGATGATCGCAACACCAAAGATGCCTAATGATACTACCTGACCACTAAAAGAGGCCAAAGATCCAATAGTCGCCCGGCGGTTATCCTGAATAACATGCTGCATCGATGCGCCAAAGAGTGTTTGAGCCAGCATGATGATTCTCATAAAAATCAGCATGGCAACTGGCCCAATTAGCTGATAAGTGGTTCCGGCGAATAGCACGGCACTGGCACCAACCACAAACAATGCAACGGTTACAAAACGAAGCCCTGAAAGTCGATGAGCAAACCAGCCCACCAAGCTCGATAATACCAAGCCGGCCGCCAGCCATAACGGGATAGCGTCAATTGGAACGCCGATATTGCTATAAAAAAGCGGCGTATATTCTTCCATCGTGCCAATGATGCCGGTAAGAATACCGAGCGCAATAACATAAATGAGCGCCTGCTTGTTATGCTTAATGTCTTTAGTGGCCTGACTGAGTGTTTGAAAAAACGGCTCCACTGGCTGCGATGCATGCTTGACCCGTTTGCTCTTGTAGGGCAAAAGAAAGGTTACACCGAGAGTAATGAAAGAAATTCCAGCGCTGAGCCAAAGTAAAAGAGTATAATTAGTGGCTCCTAGCAGTGGCGCAGTCGCGTAAGCCAGCATCATTCCGGCTAGTTTCAAGCTTTGACTGCGGGCAAACACTTTATTAAATAAGATTTTGTCGCCTTGCGCCTTTAATTCTTCGTATAAATACGCCTGAAATGTGCCAGAAGAAAACGCATACCCAATCCCCCACAGCACAAATCCGGCTGCATACCCACCAAACGAAGGCACGGCAAGCCACACAAGAAAAGCCGCCGCCTGCAGCAAATAGCTATACATAAGCGCCTGTTTGCGTGACATTCTGTCGGCTATAATACCAGTTGGTACCTCGGCGACCATGGCGATGAGTACCCAAATAATAAACAAATAGCTAATCGCCGTATTATCCAAGCCACCCTGCTGGGCAAACATCAGCGCGTAAAGTGGGTAGATTGGCATACAGTCGCCAAGAAATTGCTGGATATAGATGAGACTTTTAAATTGTATTTGTCGGAACATTTTACTTATCATAGCAGTTGTGTGGGCCTGGTGACTAGCTGGATCAAGCCGTGGAAGATTTGGCACTCTCAGGCATCCATGATTAAATACTTGGCACAGATAAGTGCACAAGGAGCTTCCTTGCTCTCGATTCTTGAAAGAAAAAAAGCAACTCCACGTCGGCTTGATCGGAGAAATGTAAGCACGGGAATTAACGAAAGATGAACTTATTAACTATTCGGACGTATTATGCACTCATCAACAAATCAGCATTGGAGCCAGGTATACAAGCAAGAGCGAGACTTTCAGCTCATTTCTTCCCAGGAGATAGATAGCTTCTTGAAATACGAGCTACCCGATGCGCCAAAAACCGGCCTTGACCTTGGCTGTGGTACGGGACAGCTTACCCGTGAGCTGTATCATCGTGGCTATAGTTTGATTGGTGTTGATGCCTCTGAGGAAGCCGTGCAGCGCGCTGCGAGGCTCACCAATGTTTCGAGTCAACGCCTAACTTACCTTCAGGCGGATCTTGAGCGGGATGATTTAAAACAACAGCTCGCAGCTCTAGCCCCTTTCGGGCTGGTAACGTGCAAATTAGTCTATGCATTTATTAAGGACAAGCCAGCGTTTCTTGAGAAGCTGAAGCAAATGCTACATCCACAAGGTTTGTTCGTAGTAATCACTCCACTCCTTGAAGATGTCGAAGACCATAAAAAGGTCATCGCTGTAAGTAGCGATGACCTTCAGCTACTTGAGATTTATTTTCAACAGGTGGCGATGGATAGAGTAAAAGGATTGACCTATTTCGTCGGGCGGCCTAAGCTCGCTGCCGTAAGCCATACCAAATAAGGGCGGTGCCAACCAGCGTGACCGCAACGTTTACCGCCAGAGCTAAGTGAACGCCGGCGAGTTCTACGCTTTGGGTGGCGGCGACTGCACCTAGCAGCGGAACGCCAATCGTGAGGGCGACTTGCTGGGTCATCGACACCAAGCCGGTGGCTAAACCTTGTTCTTCGTTTGGCAGTTCAGCAGTTGCGGTAACCGTGAAGGCAACAATAGCGCTAACGTGGCCAAAGAAGCCGATGAACAACGCTGGAATTAAAATTGCGAGTGCGAGCGCTGCATCGGCACCGAGCAGGACTAAGGGCAGAGTTGCAAGCGCCTGCACGACCAGCCCAATCGTCAAAACCTTGCGGCTACCGAAGCGGCTAATGAAACGGCCAGCAATCACACCCGCTACCACCGAGGCAAGGCCCGGGATACCAAAGATCAAGCCGGTAGCCAGCGGCGACATGTGCAAAATATTTTGTAAGTAAAGTGTCACCAAGAAAATCATAGCCGGTTCCATAACAAAGATAATCAGCCCGGCAAAATTACCCCATTTGACGGTTGGACGCTTTAAAATTCGTACCGAAGCGAGCGGTGCGGCCGAGCGGAGCTCAATCAGCCAAAACGCAACCAGCAGCAGTACGCCAACGGCGCCAATCAGAAGCTGCTTTTCAATAATCGCATACACTAAGGCTAACAAACCGCCCGTTACTGTTATGGCGCCCGGCACATCGAGCTTCACATGATGCGGGTGCTTACTTTCGTTGAGTAAAAACGGTGTGAAGCACAAAATAATGAGCGCGATCGGTATGTTTATAAAGAAGGCGGCCTGCCAGCTCAACAGGCTCACCAGCGTGCCGCCAACCAGTGCGCCAACCGTAAACCCACCCGAAAGCAGCGCTCCATTAAAGCCAAGCGCTCGGGCGCGGAGCGGCCCTTCTGGAAAAGTGGTAGTTAACAGTGACATCGAGGCCGGAATAGCCATAGCGGTAGCCAAGCCTTGGAGGACTCGGGCAGCCAGCAGCATTTCGGGGTTAGTTGCAAAGCCGCCAAGCAGTGAGGCGACAATCAGCAGGGCCATCGCTGCTAGGAATAATTTGCGGCGCCCCAGCAAATCAGCCAGCCTACCAAAGAGCAGCGTAAAGCCAGCTGCCGGTAAAGCAAAGGCAGAGACAACCCACGGCAGCTGAGCCAGTTCCATGCCCACCCCCGCTCCTACTTGAGGCAGTGCAACATTTAATATTGAAAAATCAACCGACAGCATAAAACCAGCTCCTAGTAGAAGAAGCAGAATCATGCGCTGCTGATTGGTGAAACGCGGCGTGGGGCCTTGCTTCGTGGTGGTATTGTTTGAACTTTTCATAATCGTCAGCATACAACATTGTGTAATAATATGCAACCATTTAGTTGCTTTTTTTAAAGAAATACCATATACTAGCGATAATTGCTTATACTAAAGAAGCAAGTAGAATACTACGGAAAGAAAACAAGGAGTCATCGATGCAAGATGTTATTACTCGAGAAATCA
Source organism: Verrucomicrobiia bacterium (assembly GCA_035629335.1). Classification (NCBI taxonomy): domain Bacteria; kingdom Pseudomonadati; phylum Verrucomicrobiota; class Verrucomicrobiia; species Verrucomicrobiia bacterium. Next base: position 644,184 of record DASPIB010000001.1, on the reverse strand, counting down.
CCCTTAAAGCACCAAAAGAACGGGTGTATAGTGCTATAACTGATCCTGAACAGATCACGGCTTGGTTTCCCGATAAAGTAGAAGGAACCCTCGAAGTAGGTCAAAAGCCAACTTTTCACTTTGGCGAATATAAAACGCAACTTTATATTGAAGCTGCGAAACCGCACGATTATTTTGCCTACCGCTGGGTGCCCGGAGGTGGCGGCATGGTGGAGGATATTTTACAGGCACCAAACACATTGGTGGAATTCTTTATTGAAGAGCAAGAAAACGGCACCAAAGTAACACTCAAAGAATCAGGCTTTGCGGCGCTCCCGGCCGACATAGCCAAAGCCAGCTTCAGCGATAACTCTAACGGCTGGGATCATATGATGAGCCGGCTCGAGAAAGTAATCAGCGAAGAATAGTGGCTCCGGCAGAGCTATTTCGCGCCCTGGGTGACCCAACGCGCCTGGAAATGGTGCAGCGTCTGGCATCTGGGGTGCGCCATACCATCACCACTATTTCGCAGGACTTGCCGATTAGCCGCCAAGGTGCCCGGAAGCATCTTCAGATTCTTGCTGATGCCAAGATCATTAGTTTGAAGCCTCGGGGCCGAGACGTGGATATTCAACTGGAACCGGCCACGCTCGACCAAGCCAAGGCTTTTATAGCCGAACTGGAACGTCGTTGGGACGAACGACTCGAAGCACTTCGCCGCCTTGTCGATGACGAGCCAGAATCCAGCCTACCTTCTCGCCAGAAGTCTTGAACCAGTTTCTGGCACTAGGAGTTGTGTCGCCCCGCTATAATACCTGCGGGGCGATGATTTTGGTAAAAGACGGCAAGAAGATACACTGAAGGGTATAGTATTTACTGTTACCAATAATCAGCTAGTGGCGGAGAGGATGAGTAATGCGAGAATTTAAAACCACCTACTGGGGGGCCGATCAATCAACCGCCGTCAGGTTCGAAGTTGTCGCTACTTCCCCGCCGCAAGAGCTTATAAGTGCTGCTTTTGTTTTTGCCCTAAACCAGAATCAAGAAGTTATCATTGCTAAATCCCAGCGTGGCTGGGGATTACCAGGCGGGCATCGCGAAGGTGACGAAACGGCAGAGGCCTGCGTTCGCCGCGAAGCGCTTGAAGAGGCCGCTGTTGCACTTCGTAGCCTAAAACTGATTGGGCAGTGGGTAGCGAAGAAAAAGTTTGACTCACCACTGAATCAAAAATATCCGCCACTCGCCTACCAACTTTTGTATATCGCCGATATTGATGCCATGCTGCCTTTTACCCCTGATTTTGAAACCACCGAGCGAACACTCATACCGCTCGCGCAACTGGCTGATTATCACAACAACCACCAGGATCTTGATGATATTTTTGAGTATGTTATTGATGAGCACTGCCGTATTTGATAAATATCTTTCTTTCAAAAGACTATACCCTGGTCTTAGAGGAGCTTTATCTGGTACTATTAGCATATGGATAAAAACTCACAGTTTACCGCGGCAATACACAAACGATTAGATAAAATAGCAAGTAAGCTGCCCGAAGGCGCGCCACTTCAGGTGCTACTCTATTCTCCAAAAAACGCTCTGGATAGTAATTATTCGAATGTCGGCGACGATCGACCTTACCATATTGCAAGTATCGGCAAAATGTTTACCGCAACTGTCATTGGTATGCTGCAGGACAAAAAACTGCTTAGCATCGACGACACGATCAATAAATATCTCACAAAAGATGTACTAAGCGGCCTATTCGTGTTTGAAGGGGTTAATTATCAGGACCAAGTTACCATCCGGCAGCTTCTTGGCCATACTTCTGGTGCCGCTGACTATTTTGAAAATAGTGCCAAAACTGGCCCTTCGTTCCAAGAGATTATAATGAATAATCCTGATAAAAAGTGGACACCAACGTCGCTAATCGATTTCACCCGCCAAAACCAATCGGCAGTTGGCGCGCCCGGAACCACCTTTAATTACTCTGACACGGGGTATCTCCTGCTGGGCCTCATTATTGAAAAAATAACGCAAAAAACGCTTGATGTGGTGCTGGAAGAATTTATCTTTAAGCCACTCAAAATGGATGACAGCTACTTATTATTCTACGGACAGCCTTCTAATCCGGTCCGCGACATCGCGCCCATGTATATTAACGGCATGAATGTCACTGGTACTAACATTTTAACCGGCGACTGGGCAGGTGGCGGTATCGTCTCTACCGTGCGCGATTTAGTAAAGTTTCAGCAAGCATTTTGGCAAGAAAAATTAGTCAGCAAAAACTACATCCAGCAGATGGCGGACGCTAAAAGCAAATTTCGCGCTGGTATGTATTATGGCCTCGGCATGACCGAGATGCGGTTCGAAGGTTTCTTCTTTTTGTTGCGCGGTCTTCCGCGGCCAAAAGGCCACACTGGAGTGGTTGGAACGCATATGTATTACGACCAGGAGCATGACCTGCATATTATAATGAATTTCGGTTCAACCGAACTGATGCGAAAAAGTGTGCAGACATTTATCGTGATTGAGCAGTTGGCTAAAAAATATTTGAGTAACTAATCATACTGACGAGCAAAAGAATTGCCGAGTGGATTGACGATGCGTTCGCTTATGTCGATCGAGATAAGCGAATTGTAGTGCTATCTAGTTTAGCCATCAGGCCACTCGAATTATGGCATTGAGGCGACTCTGGCTGGGCACAAGGCGTTCATTCGTAATATGAAGCAAGTACGCTCGTTTTGTCGTGAAGTTTGTAGTGAGGTGAATCAATTGCTGCCTGTCATTAGCGACTACGGCCCAAGCCTGGAAGCCCTGCGCTCAGTGGTTTGCTGCGGTTAATGAATTCATTAGCCCGACCAACAGCCATGGCTTTATCGTTAAGCTTGCGCGCGACTTCCGGACCCGTTGTTCGCAAGCCGGTTTTAATCTTGCCGAGTGTGTCGTGGTTTCTTTGTCCAGCTTGAGCTTTACGGATAAGGATCACCAGCGAAAGCAGTACTGGCTCTGATTTCTTGCCGGTTGGTTTCAGCTCGGCTTCAAGCAATAGCTGCAGCGCTTCACCGGTTGGAGGCAGGCCAGCTATCTGCAATCTAAGATTGTTAAGTAGGCGTTCATCGGTCACTGGGGCTTGAGTAATCTTTAGGTTGCGTAGATTGCCATAGAATTTACCGCGCAGCAGCGCACCAGCCTCTACAGTGTCCCAACCAGTTAAGCGGAGGCCGCCATTATCTTTTTCATCCATATTTTCCCACAAGGCGCGACCAATGAGTTCGATATGTTTGTCGATAAGCTTATCGAATTGCCTGGCCGGGATGAGGTTGTCGGGTTTGGTCACCAAAACCGATTCGCCAAGGCCTGCCTCAAGCACGGCTGAATTGACATCGGGGTCGTTAAGGAGGGCTTGAATTTCTATAAGATTACTATTTTCTTCTGGTGTTTCAGGAGTGGTAGTGGTATTGTTTTCGGTGCGATTGGCTTCGGGCCTTGAGAGTGGTGGAGTAACTGCTAAATTTTGAACAAACTGATTGTTAACCGCTGCGCGCGCTAAACTCTTTGCAGTGTTTAGATTTCGCGCGGTAATCTCACTTTTGCGTCGCAATTCTTCTTCAAACTCTTGGGGTCGCTGCAAAAAGATCCTACAAATTTCTTCTCGAGGTACCAGTGAATTGCGCGCTACCGCCTGATGAAGTTCAAGGAAAGAGCGGTAAGCCAGAGGCATTTGTGGCGGATGTGCATATTGAGGTAAAAGCGTAGGGTCGATAGTATCAATATAGGTGCACATTTTTACCCATTCGTCGGTAATAGCTAGAAGGATATTATTTTGATGCGTGCGAGGTATTTGATAAAAATCAGGTGCGGCCGATCGAAACGGTACGTCTTCAACCGCAATGCGTAGGTTTTCAATATTTTCTTTTTTGAAGCCTAACTTATGTACCTGATATTTTAGTTTATGAGGCTGCGCGGGTGATGCATCGGGTATGTGTGAGCGGATAACTTCGTATTTGGCGTTTTCATACGATGTCGCTGCGGCGCTGTGTGGCATCAAGACGATTCCTTGCAGGTTAGCGGTGAGGAAGTCAAGCATTTCATCAGAGGTGAGGTCGATGTTGTCGCCCGAGGCTCGACGCAGTTCCGGTAAAATGTATGATTGCACCAAGTTCCCTAGTAAGGCTTTGTCCGGCAGTTTACTCATCTGATCTGGATTTAATGCAGCTGCAAGATTAACTCTTCTCGCCTGTTCTAAATAACCCGACGGGCCTCTTTCGATATCATAATCTGGGCCTTCAACTGTCGGTGGGCGATATTCTTGTATGGCCTTAAGACTTCGGGCGCGTTGTGAACGTTCTGCAGCGATAACTTGCAGCCAGGGGTTATCAATTCGAGCCACATTGGCTTCAGAATTAGTAAATCTGTCATCTAGTTCAACCAACTGGCGGGTCTCTAGAGTAGCTATTGCCGCCTCAGGGTCACGTGGGGCACGATGAAGATATTCGGGAGTATTCATATTTGCATATTATAACATGAATACTTAATTTATACTAATACTGATTGAACACAGTACACAGAAGCTCTTTAAGCAACGCGATAAAGGCAAGGTATTAAGTATCTAATGGAAGTGTCTTGTTACGCCTCCATCTTCACCAGTTTTAACAGAAAATTATTTATGCTTCAAGATTCTTTGTCTGATAGCGCAGCAGCAGTGCACCAGATTCGTAGACCTTGGCTTCTGTTTTATGAAGTGCCAGAGGTTGCTTGAGGTTGTTGAAGAGCGGTTTGCCGCTGCCGATCGCGACGGGGCTCACGAACAGATGATATTCATCGATCAGGCCATTTTCTACGAATGCCTGCGCGATACCTACGCCGCCATACAATACTAAATTCCCCTTTTGTTCGCGCAGCTCAGAGATTTGTTTCACGAGATCCGTTACAACAACTAGCTCTTCATTCTTCCACAGTAGCTCTTCTTCGGTTTGCGACAGGATGATTTTAGGTTTTTCATTGATGTGCTCGGCAAAAACTCGCTCGCCCTCGCTGTTGGCTTTGGTAAGGGCGGCTGGCCAGTACGAGACCATATCTTTGTAGGCGCCGTAGCCAACCAGCATGGCATCTACCGACTCCATAAGCTTGGTGGCGTCGTGGTCCATTGCTTCTTCCCAGGTCACCCAGTCGAGCTCGTTGTTAGGATCGGCAACATAGCCGTCGAGGGTTACCATCATGCTTAGTGTTATTTTACCCATTAGTATCTCCGTAAATCTTTAGTGTAAGTTTCCAATCTTGCTTAGTAGTATAACACGAGTCTGATTCGGTTATATAGTGTCAGGATGAGCTTTTGCGAATGCAAGAGTCAGAGTAGCATCACATATCTTAAGCCTGGAGAGAGTAAGGCCAAGATTAACTAAAAGTTATTGTGCGTTGTCTTGTTCTTTAGAAGAAGTCTTGACCGAGCCTAACTCATGCTTTACTGACGTAAGCAACTGCCGACTATCTGTGTAGAGGCTGCGAAGATTGGGGTTACCCATAACAACCCCCACGATTGTTATATTTTGCCCATCTTTATTGGTGTGACGTGCGGCAAACAACAAGCAACTACCGGCTTCATCAGTGGTGCCGGTTTTGATACCAATTACGCCTTCGGTGCCAAGTAGTTTATTAGTGTTCTTTATGTGGCCAATGTCCGGAAGCCAGGCTTCTGGTTGTGCTACGATTTCGGCAATTACCGGATTTTTGAGTGCTGCGATGCCGAGCGCAACGACTTCAGATGGTGTGCCTATTGTGGCTGGGCTATACCCACTGGCGTCGGCGACAACTATCTGGTGGAGTCCCATGCGCTGCACCATGTCTTGGGCGTACGAGGTGTATGCCTCCATCGAACCAAATATCCTTTTGACCAAAGTGTCGGCCATGTTGTTTCCCGAAACAATCAGCATCGCCTGCATGGCTTGGTACTGAGTGAGGACCATGCCTTCATATACTGGCACTACCGAGCCGTTCTTGGCGACATACTGGTGATAATTCACTACGTCTTCGACGGTGAGTGTATAGGGTAGGCCAGATTGGCCGAGCTCGAGCGGTTGCTTTTCCATGATCGCTAAAGCAGTGATAACTTTTGCCATGCTGGCTATCGGGCGCGCTATTTCGTTCGGTGATGAACGCGCCAGCAGGCCATCCTCTAGACTGCCAATCGCTGCCTGCCCCGTTGCTGGCCAGAGAGGCTGTATTTTTTTGGGTTTTGAAACTTCGGGTGACGGAACTGTTACTGCCGGTGGAGGTTGGGCAACGTCTTTTCCTAACGTCATCATGCCATAGCCAAGAAACACAACCGGAATAATGCTCACTAAGCTGCCAAATAATAGTCGGCGACGCGGCTTTTTGACGGGTTTATAAGTGCGAGTGTGATAATTTCGGTTTGATCTCATTTTGTTTCTGCTTCAGGCGCGGTGTTATTCCAATTGTGTCACTACTTAAATTAATGAGTGCTAAGCGTAGCGATTGATTGTGAAAATGGTGTGAATTTTTTTAAAAGCAGCTTGGGTAAATTTCATATTCATTTCACATCTCAGCGACATCTTAAAAACAACGGGTAATTTTCTGCCATTGTCAAAGACATGCCACCAGGTCGGATACCCGAAACGAAAGGACTATTAATAATGGTAAAACAGGAATCACAGTATGGATGTGAAAAAGACGAGGCTCGTTTGTTTCAGAAGCTGACGTCCGACTATAATTTTACACTCACTATGACCGACGCGCCAGTACCGAGGCCGAGCTGGCTCAGGTAACTCGATGCATCAGCATTAGTCATAAGCTCACGCTGCTGACGGCCTTTGCTCGGCGGTCGGGTTGCTCGTCGTTTAGCGGCAACCGAGCAGCTTTTTGCCGGTAGGCTATCATCTACTCGTGTTTGATGCTTATCAAAGTGTACAGGTACAGCGGTCGCTCCATGCTTTCGAGCTCGAAGCGAAGGGAATTCGTAACCAGTGGTGATACGATCGAGATCTGTGCTAATAGAATGATTGGTTATCGATAAGACGATCGCTACAAAGCGCTCTTCCTCTCAAATGGTAAAATAGAGGTATGCAAGAAAGAAATTCTATCATCCTAAAAAATGGTAACAAATTGGCTTTTGTTACTGCTGGCGATGAAACCCGCCCGGCACTTTTACTGCTGCATGGCTTTCCCAGTTCGGCTAATACTTTTCGTGACATTTTGCCTGTGCTAGCTGAAGAAGCTTATGTGATTGCGCCAGATTTACCTGGTTTTGGCGATTCTGATGTGCTGGAGGAAACCTCGTTCGATAACTTAGCTCAGTCTGTAACGGAGCTGCTTAAGCGCTTAGGTGTTCGCGAACGCTTTATTTACTTGCATGATTTTGGCGCGCCGGTTGGGCTGCGCCTTGCCATGGATCAGCCTGAGCTGGTGAAAGGCTTGATTATACAAAACGCCAATGCACATCGCACCGGATTTGGGCCGCAGTGGCAGGCGACGCAGGAGTTCTGGAAGAACCCTACCGAAAAAACCGAAGCCACTGCCACCGCTCACCTCACCTTTGAAGGTGTGCGTGATCAATATGTGAGCGGCGTGCCGGACGATATTGCCCGCAAAATCTCGCCATCAGTCTGGGAAGAAGACTGGCGGGTGATGTCATTGCCAGGCAGATTGGCTGCCAACCGAGCACTTGTAGCCGACTACGGGAACTACGTTAAGAAGTTTGCCCAAATTTCCGAGTACCTTCGGTCATTTCAGCCACCGGCGCTCATGGTTTGGGGACGACACGATGTTTTCTTCGATCTTGCCGAGACGGTTTCCTGGATGGAAGATCTTCCGCGCATGGAGGCCCATATATTAGATGGCGGACACTTTTTGCTCGAAACGCATGCTGCGCCAGCTTCGGCATTGATGAAAGCATTTATTAAGAAGGTCAATGAGCTGCCGGGCTAGGACTCTACTGATACAAACTATATCGCTGCATAGTCTACGGTAACCTATGCCTTACCGAGTAAGAGCGTGTAAAACTGTAATTGCCGTCGCTGCAAAAGAGCATTTGTGAGACGCGACACCGCAATAGCAATGGCCACTGCAACCAACAAACCCGCGATAATCGGAGCTAGCGAAGCAGCTCCGTATCCGGCAACTACCGCTATGATTACCGGTAAGGCTGCGCCTAGTAGCACTGCTGGAAACACCGTCATCTGGCCGCCAGTCGCATCGCCGGCGCGTTGCCCGAGCCTTACGCGTTGGCGTGCGTCGGTGCCGATGGCCGGCATGACGACCGCGAGTAATGTTGCTATTGTGCAGCCCGTAGCGATTGCTGCCAGCGTTGCGCCAATCGCCGTGGTGGTGAGTGGCGAACCGCTTACGGCGCCGAGAAGCAGCGTACTAATAATTGCTGGCGCACCAAACAACACCAGCCAGGCGAGATATCTTCCGTAAAGGTCAGCTTTAAGCGCGCCTGGTGTAGTAAGTAGCTGCCAAAAGGCGGTTCCGTCAAGCGCGTAAGTATTTACCGCCACCATGGCGCCGAAAACCGCAAAGGCTACTCCTGTAAAAGGCAGTGCCCAGTCCCAGCCAGATAACCAAACAATAACCGCCATAAAAATCGGCGTTAGCCAAGCGTGCCGTAGTTCTAAAGAACGAACCGGATCGCGAAACCAGGTTTTAATCTCGCGGGTGAGGGTAGCCTGGAGCTGGGAATCTGGCAGGAATGCGGAGAATGTTCGGGCTTTTGCATTCAACCTAAGCCCACTCACCTGTCGGGCGGGCGGCTGGCGCAATGATTGTACGGTAACCATAAACCAAATTCTCCATAGCATAATTGTGAGGCCAACAAGTGCTGCTATGTAAGCCATGGCTGCTCCCGGGTTGCCCCCGAGGGCTTGCCATACGGCGGCAAACCCCCAGCCGGTCGGTAGCTGCAGTAAAATATTCTCGAGCCAGGTGGGCAAGTCAGCGGCGATAGTACCCGCAGAAAGTTGCATAATACCAGTGTTAACTTGAGAAGAAAGCAGCGCCGCAATCGGTATCCAGCCGGCAAAAGAAATCGCTAGTAGTAACGACATTTGCGTCGCGGCAATCGCTCGCCCAAAGCGCAGCTGCATAAATCGCTGAACAACTGCTGCAGTAGCTTTTCCTAACCATATAAGGAACATGACTTGTGCGATAACAGCCGCAATGCTTATTGTCATAACTAGCCCACTCGCCACACTGGCCGGTATAAGTAGGCTCGCAAACGCAACTACGGTTATAAGCGGCCCGACGCCAAATAGCTCGGTTACTCCAAGTGCCGCCACGATGGCGTATGGCGAGTGTGGAAGTGAGCGAAACCATTCGTGCTGGAGGAGTGGAGCGGTATACGTTGGCTGGATAAGTGGCGCCAGTAACCACATAACTCCCCAAGCGGTTAAGCATACGAGCAGCCAATCCGCGCTGATCGTTCCATTTATTATTGGTGTTGCGAGCCCAACAAGCAGCAGCGCAAACACCCCGCCGGTCACCAGGCCAAAGCCGCGCTCGGCGTTAGGGCCGTGCTTAATAAGTAGGAATTTGAGCCGAAGTAAGGTAGCAAGCAGTTTCATTACAGCCACTCAAGTTGTTTATGTGGTGGGCGGGTTTCTACCAATTCTACAAATCGTTCGTGCAACGATTTGCCGGCTGCCACTTCTTTGACTGTACCTTCGGCGATTACTTTTCCGGCTACAATTATGGCTAGTCTGTCGCATAAGCGCTCGACAAACGCCATAACGTGACTCGATAAAATCACCGTTCCTCCCCTACTCACAAATTGGCGCAGTACTGCTTCAATGGCGTTGGCGGAAACTGGGTCGATTGATTCGAACGGCTCATCAAGAATAAGCACATCAGGTACATGAATCAGTGCCATGCCAAGGGCAATTTTCTTTCGCATACCGGTAGAAAAATCAACCACCATGGTGGAATTAGCAGTATCAAGCTCCAGCACTTCCAAAAGATCAGTCACCCGTTGTTCAAGGTCGCTCGGCTTAACTTTACGCAATCTGCCGGTGTATTCAAGTAATTCGCGGGCGGTGAGCCGTTCTGGGTACGACAACCCGTCCATTAGTATGCCCAGGGCTTCCATGGCCTGAGTGTGATCTGACCATACGTCATGGCCATTAATGAAGGCGGTGCCGGAAGTTGGCTTTAGCAGCCCGGCAACCATCGAAAGCGTGGTGGTTTTCCCGGCGCCATTTGGGCCGACAACTCCGTAGAATATGCCATGCGGAATCTGTAGGTTAATAGCATCAACCACCGTTCGTTGATTGTACGCTTTTGTCAATGCTTGCAGTACGACGGCTGGGCTATCGCTTGTTTTGGTATTTGGGTCGGGTTTCATAGTGTAGAGATCTTTACTGTTGGGCTTATATATTTTTACAGAGAACTATTAGAATAAAGAATGCCAGTATTGTGGCGACAGTCCTGACCACATTCCATTTTACCCAAACGTGTTCAAAATTGTGGCGTGCACCAGCTAGCTCTTCATCGCTCATTGTATCGACGTTAAGGCTTTGCAGCTTGTTATTAAGTGGCAAATGCACACGCATCGTGGGCAGAACCATACCAAAAACGTACAGTAGAACGGCGACAACTAACAGTATTTTATCGGTTTCACCAGCGATGCCGATTGCGAGTGCTGCACTTGCGATTAAACTGAAGATTGCGCAAAAAAACACCACTCCAAAAATCGGCGCCGTTGAAACGGCAGGTAAGCTATTTTGCAGCACGCTATCTACGGCCTGGAATGACCGTATATAGTCTTTGTTTGTCAGTCGGCGCAAGCCGGGCATAAATATGACACTAAAGGTAAAAAAGAAGCCCGCAATCAGCCCGACGAGCAAGGTTGCGATTGTAAGTAAAAGTTCGTAAAGTGGCATATATTTCCTTTGGTTTGAATGTAGCTTTATAACATTGTCTCAGGCCAGCATGAACTACGCAACTATGCGCTTCGTCGCATCACCAGCCCATAGCCACCTCCGGGCCACTGCCAAGCCCCTGTGATAAGGGTGTCGTTTTCAGAGAAAGTGCCTTTAAAGAACCAACCCGACTGTTTGTTATTAAGCCAAAACTGAACCGTATCCCTTTCAATCTCCCAAATATATTTATAATGATGACCACTGCTACTCTCGAACCAATGGCCGACGATCTCTGTACTAGGTTCGGTTTCTTCCCAGCCCATTTCATTACCAATGACCATAAGGCCGTCGATACTCCCATTGCCGTCTTCGTGATGCCGAAAAGTTAGGAATCGTCCTCCCGGTAGCCAGGCAAACGTGTCGTTGCCAGCCCATTCTTCTTTAGTGTTAAAATCTCGGTGTGTCAGATCCCAGTTGCCGATGAGGCGGGAAAATGGTTGTAACGGAGAGTAATTTGTAGTTGAGGTATTGTTCATAAACTTTCTTTCTTGTTCATTATTCTAAAGAAAGTATGGCACAATGTGCGTTAAGAGTATTGTATTATTAGGACATTAATTTAATTAAACACCTTAGGCGCTGTTTGATAGACGGACATTTGTCTATTTGGTCCGCTGACTCAGCCCAATACCGCCAAAGTCTTCTGTAATATAAGTGGGCTGGTTCGTCGTGCTTAAAGTGACGCTGTACTGGTAGCCTAAATCTTTAAATTTTTCAAAATTTGGCGTTTCAGTTTGCTCGGCAATAATCCATCGGGCAAAAGCGCCACGAGCAATTTTAGCGTGCACCGTGACAAACTCTGGCTCGGCAGCTGGGCTTTTTCTGGTAAGAAAACGTGGGATAACCTGCCTTTTTGGGAGATGCTGAGTAATTAGTTTCTCGTATTCCTTTGAGGTAACGTTAATGATAAGTGCCTCAGGGTCGATACAGGTTTGCAGTATATCTTTCCAGTAGCTATACAAATTTGCGAAGCGCACATTGGGTAAACGATAGGCCGCTTCAAGCCGATAGGGCTCAATCGCATCGTATGGTCGCAAGATGCCGTACAGCCCGGATAGTATCAGCAGGTGGCTTTGGGCGAAAGAGCGTTCTTCTTTGGTAAAATTAAGGGCACGCAGGCCACTATAAATATCTCCTCGAAAGCACTCAGCGGCTGGAGATTTTGTGTGATGCGCAGCGTATAGCTTGTGAACTTCTGCGGCTTTGCCGTGAGAAACTTTCATACATTTTGCAATTTCTTCAACCGATAAGCTTCTAATGTAGCGCCGCAACTCCTCTGCTTGGCTAGAAAACAAAGGTTGACTCATGACGTGTTGGCTGGTTGTCGGTACCATTGTTTTTGAGGAATGAAGCAGGATTTGCAATTTGGGCATATGTAAGTAGTATACCAAGTTATTCTGTCGGTTGTGGCGAGTACTCACGTTGCTTGACAAATTTTCTTGATGCGCTTATTTTAAGTAGCTGTAGGCAACATTCTCGAGTACGAGACTGGAAGAGGTGGAATGATGAGCCGTGATAATACACAGAAAAAAACCAAGAAAAGCTACCGGGAAAGGCAAGCAGAGGCGGCCCTGGAGTTAATTAATGCACAAAATCCAGACGTTCGCATGGTTGCAATAAAAATCATTACGCAATACCCTTACGTAGAAGCCTCATCTGCCGGCCAAAGGCTTGACTGCGCTTTTGAGGCTGCTAAGGAAGAAATCGAGTATAATTTGGAACACCTAACCTACCAAGCAGCAAGAGGCAAGATCATTCGCGGTATGGATTCGGCACGGTCGGCCTTAAATAAGGCACGCCTGCAGATTAACTGCCAACAATACCGCTCATTTCTCGGTACCCCGTGCATGCTTTCAAGTGCGCGGGGCTTTTTAATGACTTGAAACTGGAAAATACATGAAATAATCATCCAACACAAAAATACTAACTGGAGCGATCGAATTGTAGAGAGTCGTCTTAATGGCGACTCTCTATGTTTAGAGGCAAGTCAAACAGTTTCTCAACGAGTAGCTTGCCAAGCTAAAGCCCCATACACTCCGCTTGGTGCTATTAATGGTTGCATTGGCGATAGTTGGGAGCGGTTGTTTAGCTCTTCAAGTGTAATGTCCAAGCACTTAATGTGCGCCTCTTTTGTAACCCAGGTTTCGTAAAAAAGCTGTAGTGGCCTTGACGATTCGGTCACTATCTTATACTCATCAGCAGTAAAGCACAGCTTCCCTACCCCATAGATGTCAACTTCAGGATCTCCCTCTTCGATGTCGATGCCAACTGGGACTTTTGCGATCGCCAGGGCAACGTACCGTCTGGTGTGGCTGAGAGAAAATTCGATGCCACGACCGGTTAAGATGGGTTTACCGTGAGCTGTCTTCTCGAAGACAATATTCTTGGGGGTGCCGCCCACATACTGAGCAAGAACTGTTTTAAGAAAATAACGAGCTGCTTGCCAATTGTATCTTTGGCTGGCATGTAGCTTCTCTGCTCGCTGAAGTTCATCGGCTGAAAGAATACTACTAAAATCATTAATACCACCTAAATCCGAGAATGACTGGATAAACACGTCCACTGCATCGTCTGCGAGAACTCGTCTTTTTTTACTACCGATATTCCACTGTAAATAGTGTATCTGCATCGCATGATTAGCCTGGGCTATGCCGCTCATACTCTTACCATACCATGCCCTCGCTCCTGTATGTAGACGATTTTTAGTAGGAAGGTTTTACCTCGCTAAGCACCCGCCGCCAGCTCGTTGATGGTGCACTTAATTTGCTTACGCTTATTGCACAAAGTATAATTACGGGTGTAATGGAGGAAATCGTATGCGAGCAGAAAAACGCTTAACGGTAACAATTAATCGACCTCTGGATGAAGTTTTCTCCTTCATCGTTGACCCTCGTAATACACCAAAATGGATCAGTGAAATAGTGCACGAAGAAGTAACCGAACTTCCTCTAAAAGTCGGTGCGGTGTATCTGCCGCAAGGCGAAGGCGGCGTGTCGTTAGGGAGATACCCGGTAACTCAGTATGAGCACAACAAGACATTTACTTACACCAAAGAAGGCGCAAAGTATTTTGCGCAATACACTTTTAGCCCAATCGATGAAACGACGACGAAGTTTGACTACTACGCCTGGGATGAAGAGAGCGATCTAAACAACGATCCCGTTACCGAGCAAGCATTACAGAAGCTCAAGGTGGCGCTTGAAAATGGAGAAAACTCTTTATGAACGAAACGTTAATCCAGCACGCCAAAAGACTTATTCGATCAATTCAATACGCCACGGTTGCGACAGCTTCGGCCGAGGGCAAGCCATGGAACAGCCCTGTTTTTTACTTGTACGATAATGACATGAACATATATTGGCTGTCGGATAAAGAAAACCAGCATTCACAAAATGTGCGAGCAAATGGCGATGCGTTTATCGTTATATACGACTCTACTGTCCCGGTCGTGCCGGTTGAAGGATGCAAGGGTGTTTACTTGCAAACAAAAGTAATAGAGATCAATGACCTCGAAACAGCTCGGAAAGCACTGGCTAACAAAAACATAAACCTAGGTGTTGCAGCTGAAGATTGCGTCGGCGATGCTGTACGGCGAATCTACAAAGCGACACCAGTGTGCGCCTGGGTAAACGACGCCGAAGTTGTCGACGGAGCACCACGACGAGATTTCCGTCTTGAAATACCGCTAAGTGAAATAAAGAATTTACTGGCGTAACAAAAAGAGAGTTGGTCCTAGCGCCGACTCTCTTTTTGTTACGGTAATTTTTACGCGACGGCTGGCTGTAGCTCGAATTCTTCCTCCATCGATAAACCGTCTTCCAGCGTCTGCTTTGATGGTTCAGGAATAAATCCTGTCTCTATCATGTAGTTAAAGTACGTTTTTAGTAAGTGCAGGTCAAACTGCGGGCAAACGATAGCTGCGTTCCTGAGGGCATGTTGGGTATTTGTTGAATCGTAGATCGGCATATTTTCGTAGAGCTCCCACACCGTTCGATCCTTGTATGTTTTTCCAGTAAGCATTGGCAAGAAAGGCGTGAGCGGATTACTGCTATCTGAAAGTTCAGCAAGTTGTTGCACCCACTCGGCGAACGGTCGTTGTTCTAGCCGGTATCCAAAAGTGTTCTTGATCGCCACAAAGAAATCGTTTAAATCAACACTTTCTTGATGAGGCGGCACAAGGTGATAGCTCTTATTAAAATTGTCAGGTGACTTACAGATAGTGCCAATAGCTTTGGCGACAAAATCAACTGGCGTAAACTCTTTCCGTTGACGCGGCAAATACGGGTATGCGCCCAATTGAATACAGCCTTTTACTAACCGGGCGACAAAATCATCTGGGTTATTAATGCCGGTCGTGCTTTCGCCCATAATAAACCCAGGTCGAAGAATAGTAGAAGGAACTCCCCGTTGTCGGGCCAACAAGAGAATTTTCTCGGCCACCCATTTACTCTGTGCGTACCCCATGTCTTTATAAAGCACATACTCACTTCTATCAAGACTATCTTCTTCCATGATTTTTTGTACGTGGCCTAAATAGCCAATCGGCCCAAAACTTACAATGGTTGAAAGGAAGTGAATCGGTTTTGTCTGGGCGGCACACGCAAAGGCGATAATGTTTTGGGTGCCAATAACATTTGCTGCTTTGTGTAATTCGTACGATTGCACATAATTCACCTTGGCTCCATTGTGGTAGATGGTGTCAACAGTTTTTGCCAAATGGTTATATGCAGCACGACTCAAACCAAGCAGTGGCTTATCGAAGCTGCCCGCCAGGGGGATGAGTCGAGAAGCGTAGCTATCTTTCCATAGCGAATATTTTTCCAGATTGTGTTTAATGCGCTTCAAGGCTTCTTGCTTGTTGCTGGAGCGCACAAGGCAATAGAGTTGAATGTCTGGCGAAGAGTGCAGCAACTCGCGGATCAAAAAGGCACCCAAAAAGCCTGTCGCACCAGTCAGCAAGACGGCGCGTTGATGGTAGGTCTCGGGACGAAATGGCTGTTCGGGCTGGATGTTTTCTGCAAGCTGTACTTCGGCAGCGAGGTCAAGTGTAGCGGCGGCTGATTCGGGGCGATTTGAAAGCCGGCATAGTTGAGCAATCGTGGGATGCTCGTAGAGTGCGCCGGCCGACAAGTCCGTTTCGAGCAATTTTTGCAGTTGAACCGTTGCACGGGCAGCCAGCATCGAATTACCACCGAGGTCAAAAAAGTTATCATTCATGCCGATTTCATCAACCAGTAGAAGTTGACGCCAAAGCGCCGCGATGGCCTTCTCTTTTTCGCTGCGAGGTGGTTCGTAAGCAATACCAAGGTCGGGTCGCTTGAAGCTCGTTTGCGGCAGTGCCTTTTTATCTACCTTACCACTGTTGTTGAGTGGCAGCGAATCAACAATAACAAAGTGCGCCGGTAGCATGTATTCGGGCATTTTTTGCGCTAGGAACTGCTTAAAAGCAGTGAGGTCAAAGGCAGCATTTTTTGTGCGGAGGACAATATGAGCAACAATTCTTTTATCGCCCGGTACTGCTTCTTGTACGGTAACGGCGCAAAATTTTACTGGACTGTACTTTAAAATAGCATTCTCGATTTCGCCTAATTCAATACGGAAGCCGCGAATTTTAACTTGCTGGTCGATTCTTCCCAAGAATTCTATATTGCCATTTGGGAGTTCACGCACTAAGTCGCCTGTGCGATAGAGTGTTTCGTTTGGCTGTTGCGGATCGGGTACAAAACGATCAGCCGTCAGCTCAGGGCGTTGCCAGTAACCCTTGGCAACACCAAGCCCACCGGTGACGAGTTCGCCAACTTGTCCTTTTTCTACCGGCTTCAGCTGACTGTCTACTATTCGTGTCGTGGTTTTTTTGATTGCCTTACCAATTGGGACGCCTCCCTTAAACTTCTCGTTTGGCTTTACGGCATAGGCCGTGGTATACACAGAGTTTTCGGTAGGGCCGTAGCCGTTTATGATGGTAGTGTTCTGCAGCGCCCGCGCGGCTTTTTCGGTGAGGTGTGGCAGCATCACATCACCGCCGGCAATTATGTAGCGAAGCGATCGGAGATCGTCAAGTTGCTCTTCAACCAGCAAATGGAACAAGCCCGTCGTAAGCGAAAGCACCGTCACGCCATATTTTTGCATTGCCTGGATAACACTACTAGGTGTAGGTTTTTCGGGGTTTGCGATGGCTAACGTCGCGCCATTTAACAGGGCACTCCATATTTCGTACGCAGAAACATCGAACGAAATAGGCGTTTGCAGTAAAAAGGTTTGTAGCTCAGTAAAATCGACATAGCCCATATGTTTCGCCAGTCGTACCACGCCGCGATGTGGCACCATGACGCCTTTTGGTGTGCCGGTGGAACCCGAAGTATAAATAATATAGCAGAGGTCTTCAGCAGTTACGGAAACTTTTAGTGATGTGGCTGGCGCTTGCTTAATCTCGAGTCCCCTAGTGTCTAGATGTAAGAATTCACATTCTAACTTTGGTAACCTTTGCGCCATAGCGGCTGTCGTTATAAGAAGCTTGGCTTTGGCGTCTTGGGCAATAAATTCGATCCGCTCGGTCGGAAGATCTGGCGCAATCGGTACGTAGACAGCGCCGGTTTTGACTATGGCCAGTATAACAACAATGAGATCAGCAGATCGATCAAGGACAAAGGCGACGAAATCGCCCTTTTTTACCCCTTGAGCTTGGAGGAAATGTGCCAAACGATTGCTCGACTCATCCAGCTCTTGATAGCTTAACTTGGTAGTTTTATATACTACTGCGGTTTGCCCAGGCGTTTTTTGCGCCTGCGCTTCGAATAATGTTTTTAAAGTGTCTTGCCGCTTCATGTGTTTTCCCCTGTAAAACTTTCAAATGTTATAGCACTGCTGTAGCCACGTAGTGGACAGCGTCTTGAATATTTTTACCCGTCGCTAAAACTTTAATTGCCCACACAAAGTTGGCGCCGATCGGAAGTCGAATGAGCAAATACCAGGCTGTGCACAGCCATCAACAACTTATTCTAAAATGTATGCATAAGTCCCCCTTGGTTTGGCCGCCTAATTACAACTATTTTTAGCATAACCATTGAATATTAAAAAACGATTAAAAAGCTTAGACCGCATAAGTCAAGTGGCTTTTATTGCACCACTTAAATGAGTCGCCGCGACCGACGACTCATTTATTTCACTACTCTAAAAGAATATTACTGTTCGCAGTTCACTACACCTTCCGTAGCGGTGCAGGTATCGGTGCCAAAGCTTGCGTCACCAGTGTCGGTTCCGGCGCCACCGTTTATCGTGTCGTTACCAGAGGATACGGGGAGTACCAGGCCGGTAGTAGTCTTCACGTCACTGTAAACTATGTCATCACCGTCCATGCCGACGATGGTGTCATTCCAGGCGTTAGTGAGGCTTAATGGACCAAGGCCGTTACTAAAGGTGAGCGTTTCGACATCGCCGTAAACCGTATCGTTACCGGTACCACCGATAATGGTATTGTTACTATCCCCGATTATGACCGGCCCAAGCAAAGTGAAAGTGAGGTTTTTGCCGAGGCCATAAATAATATCGTCGTCGGCGCCACCAAGCAGCGTATCGTTGCCGTTATTTGCAGAAACGGAAGCGGTAGTTATAGTGACATCTATGAAGCCGCCAGCAATAACATCTGCGCCGGCACCGCCATCAATGTAGTCATCATTGCCGATCGCTCCCCCGCCAGGCGAATCAGTTGTGAGCTCGCGGAAATCACCCAAAAGTTCATCGTTGCCGGCTTCCCCAAAAATTCTATCGTTGTCACCCAAGGCTACGCCCGGTTCGCGTATTTCAACGTCGCCATAGACTGTGTCGTCGCCCTCGCCAGCACAAATTCGATCGTCCCCACCGAGGCCAGATATAACATCGTTGCCACCCAACCCAACAATAACATCAACACCGGCAGTACCGGTGAGAATATCAGATCCACTCGTGCCAACGATTGTTGCCTCTGTGTCATCGCACATGTAAGTAGACGCATGAGCTGGTGTCGATACAAACACCGAGCTGAGCACCAAACCGCCAACGGCCAGCAAAGAACTTACTTTTTTAAAATTTATAGGCATAGGCCCTCCTTTTTGTTTTAACTTGCCCCGATGGGCTACTTTTAGCATAGCTATTAAGTATGAAAAAAAGATTAAACAACTCCCGATCACGGGATTAGGGGAAGCGCCAGGATAGTTGAAGCTAATTGACAACGCCCCAGGCTTTGAGGCGCTAAAGGCAAAAAGAGCAAGCTAGTCGATGGAATTTGCCGCGCCACTACGGCTACTAACGCCAACACAAGAAGTTAAAGCTGTGGCGTTTCCCAATTTAAGATTACTTTTCCCGAATCTCCACTCCGGGCCGCCGCAAATGCTTTTTCAAAATCGGCAAATCCAAACCGGTGCGTAATAACCGATGCTATATCGAGCCCATCTTTAAGTAACTGTGACATAGCCTGCCAGGTGGCAAACATTTCGCGCCCAAAAACTCCCTTGATAGTCAGCATTTTCGTGACAATAGTTGACCAGTCGGGTTGCACGGTTCCTGCCGGCAAGCCGAGGGCGGCGATTTTGCCGCCAGGTACGCTATGCGAGATCATGTCATTGAGCGCGGGCGTAGTGCCAGACATCTCAAACCCTACCTTAAAGCCATCGATAATGCCATATTGTTGGCGGACGTCTGCAAGCGAGCTAGTTGAAACGTTGATCGCTGTCTGTACCCCTGCTTGTCGCGCGAGCGAAAGACGATACTCGTTAACATCGGTAATCATAACCTTTCTTGCGCCTTTTGCCTGCGCCACAAGCGCAGCCATAATACCAATTGGTCCGGCGCCAGTAACTAAAACGTCAGCCTCCGCAAGATCAAACATGCTCGCCGTATGCACGGCATTGCCGAATGGGTCAAAAATTGCCGCCACATCAATTGCTGTATCAGGAGAATGCTTCCATATATTTTCGGCAGGCATTGCGATGTACTCGGCAAAAGCTCCGGGTATGTGTACGCCGATAACCTTTGTTTGCGGACAGAGGTGTTTCATGTTTGAGCGACAGTTATGGCAGGTATTACATACTAGATGTCCTTCGCCGCTCACTAAAGTGCCTGGGGAGACATTTTTTACCTTGGCGCCAACTTTCTCAACCACGCCAACGAATTCATGGCCTATGATCAAAGGGGCCGGTACCGTGGTTTGTGCCCACTTATCCCAGTCGTAAATATGTAAATCGGTCCCGCAAATGCCCGTACGGAGCACGCGCACTAATACCTCGTGCGGCCCAATCGATGGGATAGGCACTTCTTCGAGCCATAATCCTGGACTTTTTTGTCGTTTTATCAAAGCTTTCAACTAAATGTCCCCTGTTTGTTAAAATAATACTCACGCCGCGGCTTACTGAATTGGCAGCATGGCCGGAAAACCCGCTTGTAAGGAATAGCGCTGATACTCTTCTTCGGTTAAGGCACTACTTAAATCACCTACGTCACTATTAGCTAGCAACTTATCTTCAGCCGTCGTATGGGTGTGGGGAAGATTAAAAATGATATGTGCATTGTGGCGATCGCTTGGATTGCCGTATCCATGTACGAAACCTTTGGGAATTGACACGATTTCCTGTGGCGAGACAATGCGATTAACGATAACTTCAAACTCCACCCGACCATCCGGCGTGAATGTATAATCACCATCGTCATTTTTGTATGGACGGCCAAAAATAGCCCGTACTGGTGTTAGGGCGATTTGCGACTCACCGCCTTCAAGATGTAAGTGCGCTGACACGGCCTTAAGGGGCTGCATGCTAACCAGTAATATATCGATTTCTTGACCGGCAATTTCATATGATCCAAGCGGCGTCATGGCAATGCCAGCTTCATTGTATTGTGCACGCTCGATTGCCTCTGTGATACTAATAATCCTAAACCCATCATTTGTGCTATAGTGCGTCTTTTTTGCTGTCTCCATAATTTTCTACACTCGTGGTATACCTTTACTGCCTCTAATTCCTTAACTGGCATATTTAGCATAACTATTAAGTATGAAAAAAAGATTAAAATTATAAGGGTATGCGCTGACAAGCCAAAAGTAGGCGGAGAACTGTCATAAAGACAGTCGGATCGCTTAAGACGAAGATCGTCTAGATTCATATTTACTACAAGTAGCATACCGCATAGATTGACTTTGTCAGGCAATTGCGAAGCCAAATTGGCATTAGAAAAGCATAAACTGCATGAGGTCCTTGCACGGTTAAGCGATATACTATATATATGAACAGCACAACGCTTATTTGGAGGGAACGCACGACGGAGCTAGAGGCTATAGCTTCAGTCTGGACTTGCAATGCTTCCGAAATTACTTCACGCACTGTCCTTGCTGATCCGTGTATTTCTATTATCCTGGTAAAAAGTGCCGACAGCACCGAGGTGATACTAAGAGGCCCTGAAACCAAACCGCGCGGCGAAGTATTGCTCCCGGGCTACACCTGGACGGCGATTCGTCTGCAGCCGGGGGTAGTGTTAAGAAACTTTCCAGCCGAGCAGTTTACCGACAGCTTCTTGACGCTGCCAGCCGACAACGAGGCGCGATTTTTATTTGAAGGCATGTGGTTGCAATTTCCTGACTTTCGTCACGCCGAGCAGCTCGTAATGCAGATGCAAAATCTCGGCCTCATTAGTGGCAAGCCGTTGAGTAGTGAAAAAATTCCCCTGCAAGGCATGTCATCGAAAAGTTACTCTCGGTTAGTTAAGCGCACAACCGGACTTTCACCTTATAAGCTCCGTCAGCTGCAAAGGATCCACCAGGCACTGCAATTACTTAAGCAGGGCGTTCCTGCCGCAGCTGTCGCCGCCGATCTCGGCTTTGTCGATCAAGCCCATTTAGTTCGGGCGGCCAAGCAATTTTTAGGCCACACGCCAAAAGAGCTCCTACACTTGCCGCAAAGTCCTTAAAATTGTCCAGAATATCCAATATTTATAGCTCTCAACTCGGTATAGTACCATTGAAAGTTATAAAAAGGATATATATGCGAAAAATAGTAGTATTTACCATGCTGACCCTTGATGGAGTCATGCAGTCGCCCGGTGGACCAAAAGAAGACGATTCGAATGATTTTCAGTACGGTGGCTGGAGCCCGCCATTTGCCGACGGCGCTCTAGGTGAAATTATTGACAAAGAAGTGAGCGAGCCGTTTGATATGTTGCTGGGTGCCAAGACATACAGCGACATATTTGCACCAGGGTGGCCAAAGCAAACCGGCACCATTGCTGACGCTTTTAATAAAGCGACAAAATATGTAGTGTCTGATAAGCCGATAGAGCTTCCCTGGAAAGAATCGGTGCTGATCGATGGCGATGTGATTGCCAAGATAAAGGCGCTAAAGCAAGAAGACGGCCCGATGTTACAGGTGTGGGGCAGCGGTAACCTGATTCAAACATTGCTTGAGAATGATCTGATTGACGAGCTACGCCTCAGAACATTCCCGATAACTATCGGCACCGGTAAGCGTTTATTTGCCGAAGGAACGAAGCCGGCCACATTTGAATTAATAGAAACTGGCGCTTTGTCGAACGGCATTATTATTGCTAATTACCGGAGGGCCGGCGAACTTAAAACGGGAGCATTTAATTTTTAATAAAAGGTACTTTCAACTGGATAAGTTATATGAAACAAGTAATTGATAAATTAAAAGGCAAGAAACGCCGAATGTGGGCGATCCTTGGGTTGGTGCTACTGGCTGACGCCATCGACGTTATTGACGGAACGGTTACCAATATCGCGGCCCCCACTATCGCCGAAAGCCTTGGCGGTGGCGAGAGTCTGATTAAATGGGTGGGACCAGCTTATTTGCTCGCTATGGGTATCTTATTACTGATTAGTGGACGACTGGGCGATAAATATGGCCAGCGCCGGCTCTTTTTGATCGGCATGGGTGGGTTTACCGTTGCTTCAGCCATCATTGGCTTTGCAACCGACCCAACCTTACTTATTATCGCCCGCATCATTCAGGGAGCGTTTGGCGCACTGCTTATCCCGCAAGGTATGGCAATTATGACAAAAGTCTTTACGCCCGACATGCTAGCCAAGGCTTTTGGATTGTTTGGCCCAATTCTTGGTATCTCCGCGGTCGGTGGCCCGGTTTTGGCCGGGTTCATCATTAATGCCGACCTATTTGGCTTATCATGGCGTCCGATCTTTCTGATAAATATCATTTTGGGCATCATCGGACTAATCGTTGCGAGCAAGATTTTGCCACGCGATGACGCCGACCGCTCAACGGTTGTTGACGGCTGGGGTTCGGGCTTGCTGGCGGTGGGTATGTTTGGGCTGCTCTATGGTCTGATTGAGGGCCCGACGAACGGCTGGGAAATTGCATCGATTGCCTCAATTATTGTCGGTATTGCGTCTTTTATCGCCTTCGCCTTTCGTCAACGCACTGCGCCACATCCGCTTATTAAGGCGTCACTTTTAAAGAATCGCGGCTTTACCTCTGGCATGATTGTAGGCTTGATTGCCTTCGCTGTCAGCACTGGGTTGTTCTTTGTGCTGTCGCTATTCCTGCAAGAGGGGCTACACGCCAGCCCGCGCGACGCCTCGTTAGGGCTCGTGCCACTTACCGCCGGGCTTATCGTGGCCAGCTTTGCCGCCATGGGTGGCTTGGTTGCCAAGCTTGGCCGCAAGCTGGTGTTTATTGGGCTCGGCATCTCGCTGGTGGGCTGTAGCTTAGTATTAGCATTAGTGGCTTCCTTTGGTCTTAGTATCAATATTTGGGCTTTAGTGCCAGCCTTCTTTATCGTCGGCATTGGGACTGGCTTGTGCTTTACTACTATTCCTACCGTTGCCCTTGGCGATGCAAAGCCCGACGAAGCCGGCAGCGCCAGCGGCTCATTGACTTCAATTCAGCAGCTTTCATCAGCTATCGGTTCGGCCGCTGTTACGTCGGTCTTCTTCCAGGCGGCAGCCAGTGGGTTCGATTACGCAATGACAGTTACCTTGATTGTCGTTCTGGTGGCAACCGCCTTGAGCATCCCCTTCGTTTTCCTGATGCCTCGCAAGGCGCCGGCAGAGCCCGGGCAGTAACCGGTAAGCGTAGGGCGGTCAGCAACGAGGTCTAGGCTTTTACGATAAAGTTAGTTTAAGAAGATTGACGAGTCTATGCCGGCTTGGTAGTAACTCGATCTGCGATCTCCATTACAATAAGAAGAATTAAGAGGACAAAATATCATGCGCAAAATTATACTATTCATTCACAGCTCTTTTAACGGAGTGGTCACGGGCGATCCGGAAAAAGACAAAACTAACTTCGCTACTTGGGCAAAGAGTCGAGGAACGGGTTCGGATTATGTACTGCAAATTATGGAACCTGTCGATACTATCCTGCTTGGTCGCGGTACCTACGAAGATCTTGTTAGGAAATTTCCGCCCGCAAATGCTTCGCCGCTCGGTAAAAAAATAAACGCTACTCATAAAATAGTGGTTACTGGCGATCGTCCGCTAAAGGAGCTGGCTTGGGGCAAGTTTGCAGCCCCCGAGCAGTTGGTGGGCAACGATATTGAGAAGCAAATCAAAAAGCTAAAAGCGAGCGAGGGCGGCGATATTATCATCTTCGGTAGCCCGGTGTTGGTGCGGTCGTTGACTGATGCAAATCTTATCGACGAATACCATATTAAAGTGCACCCAATGATCGTTAACTATGGTGATCATCTATTCGACAACTTGAAAAAGAATAAAAGCTTGCAACTGTTAGATGCCCAAAAGCTAGAGGACAGCTGTCTTTTAGCGGTTTACGCACCGGCTAACACTCGTTAGTCTTGGGTAATGCTGCTCGCTTCGCTTGTGGGTTACGTAATTTCAAAAATACTTCCTGCCAGACTTCTCTGATACAATATAAATTAGAGATCGAATTGAAAAAAGGAGAACCTACATGGATCCACAGCAGCAACCAACCAATAATGTGCAACCAAATAACTCTCAAGCGCCACAGACACCTGGCGAACCGTCAAAAAATAAGAAAACTATGCTTATTGTTGTCGTTATTGCGGCAATAGTTATCTTGGGCGTGATCGTATTTGCCCTGATGAATCAGAACAAAGGTACCGATACCGGCAATCGTGATCCAAGGCCAACTCCGACCAATAATGATAATAACAACACCCCTGATACGGGTAAGTATCAAAAGTATTCTGTCACCGATAAACCAAGTGGCGTCGCTTTTTCAGTTTCATTCTATAAAGACGCCAAAGTCGAAGAAAAGAATGGTCACACCTACCTCAATCATGGCGAAGTTGGCTCAATGCATAGTGTTTATTTGGGCGCTGCCAGCGGTGACAAGATTGACTGTGGTGATAGCCCAACAACGACCATGCAGCTTGGTGGTGAGTCAACAACCGTTTGCTATGCCGAAGACAATACGCGCTACGCTGGATACGCTAAAACAACGAACGGCACAGTTCAATTAAACTTGGCAGGGCAAAAAGCAATTAGCATGGAGGACGCCAAGGCTATCATGGAGAGTGTAACGTTTAATCAGTAATGCGCGTGCAAGTCTTGTTTTATCGAGATTGACAAAACAGAATTTACGAGCTTTCGGAGGACGGCTGCCCGAATCCTGGACTATTACGTATATTAATGTTATAATATACAAATGAAAGATACAAGCCTGATTTGGCGAGAACGAGCTTCAAACTCAGACTTTATAGCGTCGGTTTGGACATGCACTACCACTGCGGCAACATCGCGAGCAGTGATTCCAGACCCCTGTATAACGTTAACGCTCGTTAAAGAAAACGGCAGTACCAGGGTTATTTTAAGAGGTCCCGAGACTAAACCACGCAAAGAATCACTGGCGGCGGATTATTCGTGCATGGCTATCCGCTTGCAGCCGGGCGTGCGCTTAAAAGGTTTCTCGGCCCGCAAATTCATCAACCGTTCGATGTCTATATGGTCTAATCATACGGCGCAATTTTGGTTCAATGAAACCTACTGGCAATTCCCCGACTTTGATAATGCAGAGGCGCTCATTGATCAGTTTTTTGCGGCTGGTTACCTACAGGAAAGTCCCTTTAACGATAAATTTAAGCAGATAACCAGTACGCTATCGCCTCGAGCCTACTCTCGATTGGTTAAGCGGACAACCGGCCTCTCGGCCTATCGACTTTATCAGTTGAATCGTATGCATCGGGCACTGCGGCTATTAAAAGATGGTCAATCAGCTACGGAAACTGCTGTGGAGCTGGATTTTGTTGATCAAGCGCACTTTGTCCATGCATCAAAACGACTTTTAGGGTACACTCCTAAACAACTGGCTCACTTACCGCAACTTCCGTGAACGAGGGTGTCAAAATATACAATATTTACACGTCCGGGTATGGTACAGTGGGCTTATAAATATAAGTAAGCAGGAACAGTATGCGTAAAATTAGTCTATTTATTCACAGTACTTTTAATGGTGTGGTGACCGGCGACCCACGCGAAGACAAGACCAACTTCATGGCTTGGACAACTAACAATAGCCTAGAAGTGGGCTCTGACGCTTTGCTCGAAGCTATGGAAAACGTCGACACGATTCTGTTGGGCCGAGGCACCTACGAAGACTTATCAAGGAAATGGCCGATAATGCCCGCCATCAGCGATATACCTTTAGGTAAAAAAATAAACAGTGCACACAAGATAGTTGTTACTGGCGATCGCCCGCTTGACGAGCTGAAGTGGGGCGATTACGAGACTCCCGAGCAGCTGACTGGTGACAATGTTGTAAACCAGATTAAAGACTTAAAGATGACCGACGGTGGCGACATTATCATCTTTGGTAGCCCTGTTCTGGTGCGATCCCTTACCGAAGC
This sequence comes from Verrucomicrobiia bacterium, assembly GCA_035629335.1. Lineage (NCBI taxonomy): Bacteria > Pseudomonadati > Verrucomicrobiota > Verrucomicrobiia > Verrucomicrobiia bacterium. Next base: position 617,458 of record DASPIB010000001.1, on the reverse strand, counting down.
TGATCTGATTGATAAATATATCATCCAAGTGCACACGGTTGTAACGAACGATGGCGAACGCTTATTCGACACGCTTTCGGAGCAAAAAGATTTCCGACTAATAGAAGCAAAGGCGCTAGATGATACTTCGCTGCTCGTGACCTTCGAGCCTGTAAAAGCCTAGCTACGGCCGGCCAGCTATTCTAGCAAATAGGAGCGTCAATTAGACGCTCCTATTTTAGTGCATTTCTAAAGAGATATTTGAAAGTAGATCAGTTCTTCGCTGCTCGTTTATTAGCCAGTTGAATTTCGGCCCGGCAAGACGCTATCGAGGATGAGATAATAACCGGTGCTTCAAATTGCGTAGACTGTTGTGTTACGATAGTTATCGTATCTCCCTACTATGATCTGGAGCGATAATGCCTGAGTATAATCCATATTTCACTAGGCTTGAAACTTGTCCTAGCAGTGAGCAGTATGTTGATAAAGGGGAAGTTCGTCATAGACTAAAGCCTGGAAAAGGTAAACTCTTGAAGCAACTCGTAAAAGGCGCGCGGTATCAGCTTTTCTGTTGTCGACCAGTAAATTTTTATGATCCAGCGGCAGGATTTCACCACGTTGACTCGACCTTTATCTTTAGGGGTTTTATAAGCGCTCAGAACGACATGGGTCAGTCTCTGACAGTGGTTATCATGGATGTCGGTGATCATGAAGTGGGAGTTGAAGCCCATGTGCTTGGTTTAGCACCTTTTGATGGATGGGGCGAAGATGTGTTCTATGATTCATTGGGGATCGATTGGGCAAAATACCTAGGGAAGTGGAATCACTTTTCCTGCGTGATTTCAGCACCCTAGGCATTTACACATGCGCCCAACTGACTAAATCGGTTGGGTGCACTTTTTTATTTCTGTTTGCACCAGCTCTCCACAATTTAGTGTAATTCCCTACAACAATCTATTTGCTAGATAACTCTAGGGAACTGCCGGTGGCAAAGGCTGTGGTCCGAAGACGCACAAAATCCTTCGCCGACCGGCTGCCCTGACAAATCCTTAGCTGATACTACCAACCGGAGGCGCCGACCAGCTGTCGTCCGGGTGCAGGTAGAGCACCGTGGTTGCGGTGGTGCCGTCAACACAGCCAGTACAAAGTGCCGGTCGATGACGAGCGGCGCTGGCGGCAAGCCGCGAGCGACAACGCCGGCGAAAGCCGCTTCCAGCCGTGCGCCACGCTCGTTCATGTAGAACTTAACGTGCTGACGACACGAGGCCAAGATGTTCGATGTGCCATCGGGCGGGTTGATGCGCAGGCCATCAAGCCAGTTCAGCTCGGCAACCTGGTCGAAGGTGATCATCGGAATGATGGCGCCGCTGAAGCCGTAATCGGTGCGCGCACGTGCCGCCAGCATCTGACGAGCCATCTGGAGCAAATGAGCACCGTCTCGCGGGCCTTCCATCTCTTCTGGCAGCATCGCCAAATAGATGGTCTCGTGGCCCTTCGTGGCGATGGCGATGCGCCGCGAGAATACGCCGTGCTGGAGCGACTGAACCTGTGCGGCATCCCCTTCGAGCTTGAAGCCCGGATAGGACTTGCCATCCGCGTCGCGGTAAATGGAGGTCGGCGTGCCGGCCGCTGTCCATTCCATGGCCTTCTTGACGATCGAGCAGATGCCCAGGTCGTTCGGGTCGAACTGCGTGAACAGCGGGTCGAAGCCGTTGCTAACCAAGAAGTTGTTGAGCACTTCCCAGTCGTGACTAGTCATCGAAGTCAGATCGCGGAGCTGCGGGATCTCAGCGTAGTGCTTCACGATCCAGTCGACGAACTCCTGCTGTGCCTCGTTGATGCCAATCAAGTTGAGATTCTCGAGTGAGCCGAAGCCAGAAACACGAGCAAACTCCAGTAGCGCTCGGGCCGCCGGGCCGTTGGCAAAAGCGAGACTGCCAGTGAGCTGCGGCAGCTCGATCTTGGAGCCGCCGGGGGCACTCGGGGCAAGGTCACGCTGCGTGTCAGGCATGGTAATCCTTCCGTTTCACGAACAGTCAGCTACCAGAAGCCACTCACCTGCTGCTAAGAGATGAATAGCTCCCGGTGACTTGTCAAGGAACTTATCTACTCTACAATAAAAAACCGCAAAAAGCAATTAAGAAGTAAAGTTTTTGTCCTCGATACTATGGCTGAAATAATCCGATCAAGTTACGCGCAAAACTTCCTAGTGGACAAGTTTGGTGAGCACTTTCAATCTTATTCCCGGCGGACGAAGGTATTCGCTTTGCGGCATTAGGTAACCCAGTAGCATATTGCGCCTCCATGCCTTTAAAGTTCAGGTATTGCATAGTAGCGGCAGGTGGCACAATGTCGATTTAAGCAAAGTTTAAACAAAGCAGCGTATACTTAAAATGATAATTGAAATTCGGGGGTGGGATGACACAGAAACAGACTGTTGTAGAGGTGTTTGGCGCGCAAGTGCGCAATAATCCGGACGCACAAGCGCTAATTCAAGATGGCCGCGTGATGACCTACAGAGAACTCGACGCGGCTAGTAACCGCTTGGCGAATTATCTGGTGCGGCAAGGCGTAAAAAAGGGTGACCTGGTGGCGTTTACACTTGATCGATCGATAGAGTTAGCAGTCACCATCCTGGCTATTATAAAAACCGGTGCCGCTTATGTGCCGGTCGATCGGCGCCTCCCGGCTGAACGATACACCTTTATTATTGAAGATACAAAAACACGACTGCTCATTACCACTTCCCTGCTCACCGAAACTCTACCGAAGCTATCAATTAAGACAATCAAGCTTGACGCTGAAGCTACTCTTATTAATGCGCTTCCCGATACGACGCCTAAGGTGCATCTTTCTGGTGATGACCCGCTGTATGTGATTTATACTTCCGGATCAACCGGCACGCCTAAGGGTGTGGTGATTCCCCATCGCGGCATTACGCGCATTGCTAAGCATCTGCCGAAATACGTTGATTTTAAGCGGCCGCAAACTTTGCTGTTGCAAGCCCAGACGTCGTTCGATCTTTCGGTGTATGAACTGTGGACGGCGCTGTTGAATGGTGCGCGCTTGGCAATTCACAGCGATGATACCACGCCAGCAAGTATCAGTCAGGCAATAAAACGCTATGGCGTTACTGTTCTTACTTTAACCACCAGCTTGTATCACATTATGATCGAAGAACATTTAGATGACCTGCGTAATGTAGAATGCATCTACACTGGCGGCGACGTAATGCTGCCAGCCCTTACGCAGCGGGCCAGTGCCCGCTTAAAGGCGACGATAATTAACGCTTACGGTCCAACCGAAAATTCAATTATGGCGACCTCTTATAGTATTCGACCAGGCGCAAAACTGACTGGGAACGTACCGATAGGTCGCGCAGTCCCAGAAACGACGTTATACATTCTTGATAAAAACCTGCGAGAAGTCCCCGAAGGCAGCCCGGGCGAGCTTGTTGTTGGTGGCCAGGGCGTTGGGCTCGGCTATCTTAATCGACCAGAGTTAACGAAGGAAAAATTTATTGTTAATCCGGTCACGGGCGATCCAAACGATATTGTATATCAGACTGGCGATTTGGTGCAGCTGAACCACCAGGGTGAGGTGGAATTTTTGGGTCGAATAGACCAGCAGGTCAAGATCCGCGGCTTTCGTATCGAACTGGGTGAGATTGAGAATACTATTCTTAAACACCAGAACGTTAAGGCCTGTGCGGTGGTGGTGCAAGAGCCAACCGCTGGAGACAAGCGGGTCGTCGCCTTTGTGGTGCCGCGCGCAGGTAGAGCGTTTCGCGCAGATTCCCTGAGGCACTACCTTGCCAAAAAGTTGCCCGACTACATGCAGCCGGCGCACATCATGGCGCTCGAGTCGTTGCCACATAACACAAATGGCAAAGTCGACAAGAAAGCTTTGCTGCAGCTACAAACTTTCGAACGGACACTCAGTGCGCCGTATGTGGCACCACAAAATGACCAAGAGCGGCAATTAGTTGAAGTCTGGCAAGCACTTTTGCGCGTGCAGCCAATCGGCATAGAGGATGATTTCTTTGCGCTTGGCGGCAACTCGCTATTAGCGGCCCGTCTAACAGTTGATATGCAGCGGCTGCTTAAGACAGAACTGACGGCCGGGATTTTATATGAACAGCCAACCATCGCACGGTTACTAGCTAGCCTCAAGCAGCAACGAACACTGCGCCTACCAGAAGAAGTAGCGCTTGCCGATGACATCCGGCCAAAAGAGGTATTTAATCCAAATGCATACAGGCAATCAGCAGTACTGTTAACTGGCGCGACCGGGTTTTTGGGTGCGTTTTTGATCCGGGAGTTAATTGCAGCTTCACCGCAAATAACCATTTACTGTTTAGTGCGCGCTGCAAACCAGCGTGAGGGCATGAAGCGTATCCGAAGCAACCTCGAGAAATACGGCATATGGAATAATGACTACGCCAAGCACCTAAAGCCGGTCGCGGGTTCGCTTGAGCGGCCACATCTTGGGTTGTCGCGGCAATCCTACGAGAAATTAGCGGGAGCTGTAGACACGGTGTACCATAACGGCGCTAAGGTAAATTACATACAATCGTACGAGCTTCATAAGCCGGCTAACGTTATTGGCACCCAAAACATCCTCGAATTTGCCGGTCATGGCCGTACGAAGCCGGTTCATTATTTATCGACCGCGGCGGTTTTTGGGCCAATCGGCTTTTTAGAGGAAATTACTACTATTTACGAAGCCGACGACCTTGATCGCAGTGAAGCAGCCGTTAGCAAAGACATTGGGTATATCCAAAGTAAATGGGTAGCAGAGAAAATTTTGCGGATCGCTCAGCGGCGTGGCATGCTCATCACTGTACATCGCCCCGGTTTTATTATGGGCGACAGCATTAGCGGCGTTAACAACACCGACGATTACGTGGCCCGGCTCGTAAAAGGCTGCATTCAACTTGGTGTTTATCCAAACTTGCCCAGACAGCGCAAAGAATTTGTGCCGGTCGATTATGTGGCGCGGGCAATTGTTGCTGTCTGTCGAGATTCACGCAATTTTAATAAGGCGTATCATATTGTTCCGCCACATCAAGAAAGCACCGGCTTGAATGAATTCTTTGGTGCAATACGGGCTACATTTGGCTACCAGCTCGAGGAGCTGCCGTACAGTGTCTGGGCGGAACGCGTGACGCAGTACAAGGGTCACGATAATGCTTTGGCGCCATTCTTGCCGCTGTTGACTGAAAAAATTTACAAGAGCCGTACGCTGTGGGAATTGTACGAGAATATGAGTATATACGACTCGTCGAATTTGCAAGAAGCGCTAAAAGATTCAGGCATTACCTATCCACCATTCGATGAACAGTTACTTCGTACCTATTTTGCGTATATGGTCGATGTCGGCTTTTTGCCGCAGCCACCTACCCTGCAGCAGGCGATCGACAACACCATGCAGGAAGACCGCATTATTACGGCGCTACAGCCTGAAGGAGCCGTCAAGTAACGGGGCGCTCGGTAGACGCTTGTGCGCTTCTTTTCATGCTTGTTCGATTTTTTCGGCAAAAAGGTTTACGCACCGGTGGATATGTGCATCGTCTGTTGCAGGGGAAAGCTAAGCCAATTGGCTTAAATATTCTATAATAAAACTATGGAAGGAAACTGGACAATCGATACACTATTTGGTCAGCAACCGACTAACTTAAAGCTTTTCAATTATATTAAACGCCAGATTGAGGCTTGCGGTGACGTAAAGCTGGCTGTTACGAAAACTCAGGCGTCATTTGGTGTAAAAAGAAAATTTGCTTGGGTATGGGCAACGCCGGCAACAAAAAAACAACCAGAGGGCACGCTCATGCTGACGCTCGATATGCTCGAAAAGGAGACCGACAATCGTAACCTGATACGCGAGATTATAAAATACCGGGATGACAAATGGACTCACCAAATACCTATACAGGGCATTGAGACAATCGATACTATAGCTCAACTGGGATGGTTTGAGGAAGCGTATAAGTTTGGGTTGGGTACCAATACCTAGGCGTACTTTGCGGTGTAATCCCCTAATAGCTTTAGGCTAAGAGTTATTTTTGTCTTATAATAAGCTCAACACATGTCACAAATCCACAAAAGTCGCGCATCTATAAGCCCCTACATCGATACTATCTGGAAAACACAGAACATTAGTGATGGAGTATACCTTGCAACTCCCGATGGCTCCTGGGATTTAATTGTTCTCATTCATAAATCAGGGGCACGACAAATGCTCCTAGCGGGACAAGCCACAAAACCGCAGTATGTCCCGTATCAAGCCGGCACTGGGTCGGTGGTTATCTCGTTTGCGTCAGGGGCCTATATGCCGTTCCATCCGGCCGATACGCTAACCGATAGTGCTGAAATGCTCCCGAATTTAGATGATGATCATTTTATGCTTGCTGGGCACGCCTTTGAGTTCCCGACCTTCGAGAATGCTGAGCAGCTTGTCGATAAGACGGTTGCACTGAAAATTTTAAAAAACGATGCCGTTGTTGAGGGCGAGCTGCGCGGTGCACCGAAGGCGATGTCTGAACGCGCAAAGCAGCGCCATTTTTCGCGCACTACCGGACTAACAAAAAAGTATCTCAATCAAATTAAGCAAGCCCAGCGGGCAATCATCTTGCTGCAACAAGGCAAACGCCCTATTGATGCAGCGATCGAAGCTGGTTACACCGATCAGCCGCACCTTGCTAAGTCCCTAAAAAAGATAATGAACTCTAGGCCATCAAATATCGATGAAATACATAAACTGTAATGTTCTTGAACCGTCGTCTTACCAAGTCAAATAAGCACATTCGCCAACAATAACTAAAGAGAAACCATGACGACAATTTCACCTAAAATCGGCGCAGCCACCTCAAGCAAGCCATGATGCCAAACGAAGCAAAGAAATTACTATGATATCGCCGCTAAAAGATTACAAAGCCAATGCATCGACGAGCCAAAATTTGACACTGCTCATGAAGTGGTGTGTTGGATGGGCGCGGTGCAGGCGCAAGATTATGGCCAGGCTTTGTTGGGCTTCCCTCTCGGCAGGACCTGTCTTACTATAGAATCAGAATCCGCCCCTAGTTTTAAAGAAGTGAAATTCTATCCTATAAAAAGCCATCGAGCCAAACCTCTCAGGAGCTATGAACTACGAGACGGTAATCGAAGAAAAACGCGTCTGCGAGGATACCCATTCAGAAAGAGGACACAAAGCTTCCAAAAGCGATGCCCCAAGTGGTGTAATTGAATATTCCACTTTAGGTGGCAGCGATTTAAAATCACGTCGCAAAATCAGACCATCCTGCTCCATTTCCCGCAGCTGCTTAATAAGGATTCGCTCACTAACACCTAATAGGTCGCGCTTTAATTCGCCGAAACGATGCGGGTTCTCTTCCAGTAGCTGTAAAATCGCTCCTTTCCATTTCCCCCCAATCAGCTGGAGGGCGACTCCTAGGCCACAATTGTAGCCGTCTATTACTTCTTTGCATTCTTGTTCCATATACATACATTAATGTAAGTACTTGCTATTTTGCAAGCATTTATATTATTGTCGGTATAGCAAGATTGATAGCATAATAAACATGAAAAGAGATTCTATGGCCACGCAACTACCTAAAGCAATGCAAGCCGCTGTTATTAACGAATTTGGAGGGCCGGATGTTATTCATCTACAAACGCTGCCCGTTCCGCAAATCGCTGCCGACGAAGTGCTAATAAAGGTCAAAGCTGCCGGGGTGGCCGCCTGGGACGCACTGGAACGCGAAGGAAAATACGACGAGGCATTTGGCATGCCGACGGTCTTTCCCTATGCGCTTGGCTGGGATGGAGCCGGCGAAATTGCGGCGGTAGGTGCAAACGTGCAGGGCTTCAAGGAGGGCGACAAGGTATATTCTGCCTCCATGCCGCTCCCGCGTGGAGGGTTTTATGCAGAATATAAAGCAGTTGCCGCCGAACACGTGGCCCACATCCCGCAAAAAATAACCATGGAACAAGCGGCGGCCATGCCCTGGTGTGCTTTAACAGCGCTCAGCGGACTCGACCGACTGAGCTTAAAGCAAGGCGAAACACTTATGATTCTCGGCGCAAGTGGCGGCATCGGACACATTGCTGTTCAGCTTGCTAAAAGAATGGGCGTGAAGGTATTTGCCGTCGCTTCGGGTGCGGATGGCGTGGCACTTGCTACCCAGCTTGGTGCCGATATGGCAATCGATGGCCTAAATGACGATATTGTAGCAGCGGCGCAGCAATTTACCCCTGGAGGCGTTGATGCTGCGCTGGCACTGTTTGGCGGAAAAACAACCAACGTGGCGCTAGAAGCAGTTCGTAGTGGCGGGCGTGTGGCGCGCCCGGATGCCGAGTGGCCTGATCCGTATGTAAAACAAGGCGTAGAGCTTCTAAAGTACAATGGCGACACGACCCGGCGGGCAACCGACAGGCTAAACACACTTATAGAATCCGGACCGTTTACAGTTCATATTGATAAAGCCTTTCCGTTTGAACAGGTGGTGGCTGCCCACGAGGCACTCGACGCTCATTTCATAGGGAAGATCGTGTTAACAATTACAAACTAACCAAGTTATTACATAAGGAGCTAAAGATGTACAAAGAAAAGAAGGCAGTGGTTATTGGCGGCACGAGCGGCATGGGCTATGCAGTGGTAGAAAAATTAGTAAACGGCGGTGCGGAAGTTATTTTAACCGGACTGAATGAGGCAAAACTTCAAGAAGCAGCTGCAAAATCTAACGCAACCGCACTTCGCTCGGATGTCACAAAACCTGAAGAAATCAGTCGACTTTACGATGCCGTGAAGCAAAAATTTGGAACGTTTGACTACCTGTTTATCAATACGGGTATCTGTGAAATCGAAACCCTAAGAGAGATTACCGAAGACTCTTACGATCGGCATTTTGCCATCAATACAAAGGGCCCCCTCTTCACTATCCAAAAACTCGAGCCACTCATGAATGACGGCGGTGCAATTGTATTCACGAGCTCAATTGCCGATAGCATGGGTATTCCGGGCGGGCTTGTTTATTCTGCTACCAAGGCGGCGCTTGTGTCATTCACTAAAGTGCTCGCCGCTGAATTGGCGCCCCGACAGATTCGGGTGAATGCAATTAGCGTAGGGTTTGCGAATACTCCAACAATGGGCATGAACAACCTCAACGATGCCGAACGAAAAGCCTTCGCCGACGACGGTGCGGCGGTTACGCCCTTAGGGCGTCTCGCATCGGTTGAAGAATTTGCAGCCACGGCAGTATTCTTAGCGCACGAAGCGACTATGATAACCGGAGTGAATCTTCCGCTTGATGGGGGCATTGAGCTAGGCGTATTTGCTCAGCCTAGCCAAAGTGGCCTCGTGGCAGCTGCTTTATAGCAGGTAGTTTCAAAGGCCGATATATGATGTTGAGAAGTGCGTACTCCTTTTGACTCAGCTGTGCTCGGCGCTCGGTCGCAGATTGACCTATGTCAAATAGACGCCGCTACACGCGAGACCAAAAACTTATTTATGCCAAACTAATCATTCTGAAGAATATTTAGGACACCGGCCTTGTCTTTGTCGAAGATAAGAATACCGGTACTAAAAACATACTTTTTGTGGTCACCGAGATTGACTTCATACAATACGCGACTGTCGTTATCAAAGAAACGTAAGAAGGTCTCCCATATTGCCCCGGCTTCTTCAGGGGGCATGCGGTAGTCTCGATAGCCGAAGGCGGGGCCACCCATAAGATTGCTCACAATTTTCTTTGCTGCCCAACTTTCAGTTATGGTTTCCCAGAATGGCCCGTCATCGTTTGCTGTTTCAGGATCAAGTCGAATCGGCCAGATTTGAGTGTCGAAGGCTTCCGATGTAAGATCGGCAATCTCATCATTTGACTTTCCAGTGGCACGTAAGTCTGCGATAGAGGCAAACGCAATGATGTTATCATGATAAGCGCTAACACGTTTTCGAAAATCTTCGTAGTGTTCATCTTTGAGAAAAGTGGGAGTGTATTTCATTATGAATTAATCATATAAGAAGATGCAGGTTAAGCAAAGAGACTGCCTGAACGGTTAGGGCAATGGAGGGCTGGTGGATTGAGAAATAACCGCAGAAGTATAACTTATTACGTCGTATGATCGCAGGTCACATAATATGAATAGGCTCACGTTGACGTGAGCCTATTCAGTACATAGGGGGTCTTAGTTAGTCTACGGTTGCTCCACCAGTTACATTAACAACTGTTGCGGTCATAGAACGGGCATTGTCAGAAGCCAAGAACGCTGCGGTTTCGGCAACCTCAGAGAGTGTTGGCAAACGCTTGAGCATGGTTCCTTGAGCCATAACGCCCATGAATTCATCGTTAAACATTTCTTTCGTGTATGAGCCCGCAGCTGGAGCGTCGATCATGGCGTGTGGCCGTATACCAACGACGCGGATATTCTTTGGTCCCAGCTCCGCCGCAAGAATGCGCGTAAAGGTTTCTTTACCCGCGCTCGATACGGCATGCCCCAGGATGCCCCCAATAGCCAATTTTGCCCCGGGCTCAGACATATTAATGATTACGCCTTGACGCTCGCCACCCATGTGCTGGGCCACGGCTTTGCTGGTATTAAACTGCGCCTTAAGGAAGCCATCCACCGGGCGGATAAACTCTTCCCAAGAAAGATCAGCGAGTTGTGTTCCCTGATCATGCCGAACACTCACGGCATTGAAGGAAATATCAATTCTGCCAGCTTGTGTTGCAATTGTTTCAGCATGCATTTTAACCGCTTGTTGGTCAAAGACATCAACTACGGCTGTTTCTGCTTTCCCGCCAGAAGCAGTAATTTCGGCCGCTACTGTATCTAATTTTTCTTGTGCGCGATCGGCAAGAAAGACATAAGCGCCTTCTCTTGCGAATACTTTTGCCGCAGTACTACCGAGTGCGCCACCGGCTCCATAAATAACTGCAATTTTGTCTTGTAGCATTAGATTCTCCTTGCTTTAACAGGTGTTACAGTACAATAGTACACCGATCTGTTTACTTTTGCAAGGATTTTTGATATAGTGATGGCATGAACAAGACTATGAGTAAAAAACCAAAGGACAGAATCGTTAGCACGGCCGCCAAGCTCTTTTCTAGTCACGGCATTCATACTACCGGTGTTGATAAGGTTAGTGCGGAAGCAGATGTCTCTAAACGCACGCTTTATAAGCACTTTCCTTCTAAAGAAGCACTCGTATCGGCAGCAGTTACAGAAATAGGCCAAGCCTGGTTCGCAGCATGTACATCGTCGGATGCCAACGACCCTGCCGAACGGATTAAGCACGTCTTTACCATGGTTGAGCCAATGGCCGAAGTAGAAGATTTTTATGGTTGTATTATGATGAATACTAGTATCGAGCTACGTGGTTCTGATGATCTCGGCGTGAAAGTTGCGCGAGAATTCAAAACTAAACTCTATAATTATTTCGAAGAGCAAGCTACACTGTTTAACGCAAAAGAGCCCGCTGTACTTGCTGAACAGTTAGTACTGCTATATGACGGCATCAGCGCCTGGATTGTTATGCGCCGAAAATTCCCAGCATCCGCGTTTCAGACACTCAACTTGCTGCTGCTACACAGCAACCCATTACTGAAATAATCATAACGCGGCATGCGAGCCTATTCACTCACAAACGAGCACAATTAACCCTGACTTTTGAGTGTAAATATTTCTTTACTCAGGACGCCCGCCATTATATCTCGTATGAGCTGTTCGCGATCATTAGTGATCCGGTCAAGGATACTACTCGGTACGTCGACATCGTTTTTGCCATAAATGGCACTCCACTTCACCAGTTCAAGAAGCATAGGTAGAAGATCCAGTGTTTTCTGGGTGGCACTATACGAATCTTTGCGTTTATCGGTGGGGTGAGGTGATTTCGTGATCAATCCGTTGGCTTCGAGTGTTTGTAAACGGCTCGCGAGAATATTTGTCGCAATCTTTTCGTCTGACTTTAGAAATTCACCATACGTTTTCTTGCCGTAAAACAAAATATCACGCAAAACCAAAAGTGACCATTTATCGCCAAAGGCTTCAATGCCATAGTTTATGGGGCAGTCTGATCTGAGTGTCTTTTTAGTCATAACTACAATATAGCATAAAATACTTGCATTTTACAAGTGATATACGATATACTGCCTTCAGCTCGAGCTAATTAAGACCAATCTAAACTATAGGAGACCACCTATGCCCCTTTGCTACTTAGACGCACCAAAAGGTGCCAGTATCAGTGTAAAAACCCAAATGGCGCAGGAGATAACCGCAGTACTTGACGAAGCCTATGGCATTGATGACATGCGCATCTACTTTCGCGAATACGAACCAGATCAGGTGAGCCAGGATGGCAAGATAGGCGCTGAACCTATCCGCACATTATTCACCATTAATGGACCGGTGCTCAAAGATATCAATAAAAAACGTTTATTGGCCGAAAAGATCAACGCCGCAATCGTGACTGCATACCAAGGTATGGCGAATGTTAGCGAAACGCCTATTCTCTTCAATGAGTATCCCCTGGAAGAGATTGGCTGGGCTGGTCGTATGCAATCGGATATTCCAGAGATGGTTGAAGCTATGAAGCAAATGAACAGCTCTAGCTAGCGGGCTGTTGTTGCCGCCGTACGCCGCGACTATTTAATTTTCGTCATCAATTTTAAGTTTAAGATATACTGCTCGCAGTTTAGTAGCGGAAACTGGCTCATGTATTTCATATGCTTATCTACAAATGTTAGCAAGTTTCTATCATAAGTAGAGTACACGCTTCTTGTATTATATTCTTGGCTTTGAGTCATCTTTATGAGCTCGGACCGGAGTGAGGCACCCTTATCCGATGCCAAAAACTGCTTCGTTCGTGTGTTTATATTCCCTCGAATCTTCGCTTGCATCAGCGATATTACTTTCTACCCTAATTATATCATAAATTATTGTAAAAGTAACCACACACTGTTATACTAGAAACTTAACCAGAGAGGGTTTTATGGCCAAACAAAGAAATAATCATGGCGCAGATATAAAAAGGGCCCGAAAGAAAAAACTAAAAACAAAAAAGCAAAACTAATTACGGCTAAATAAGCTTAATAGCTCAGGTCCTGTAAAAGCTGGCAGTTGCGTTCTTTGCTTCTGGAGCGATTATCTGACACTATCCTGCCTTTAGCTGGTAGGAACTAGCCATGAAAGATTGACAGCTCGTCAATCTTTTTCATTTCTGAATAAAAAGGTGCAAAGACGAGCACCTAACAGCTGAACTTCGGCAATTTTTGGACAAACGCTAAGGATTGTTTAATTTACCGCAAATTCTTTAAATTGTCCAAAATGTTCAATATTTATGGTCTCTAACCCGTTAGAGTAGTTTTATGGCTGCAAAAGATTGTAGCGTACAACTAACATACAACCGGTCGACGACGGGTATATTTAAAAGTGTACGTGTCCCTTTAAGCCTGGCGTAATAAATAATAAGAAGGAATACAGCCATGTCATTATCGACAGAAGAAGTTCTAAGTCAATTTAACGATGCTTTTCAGAAGCATGATCCAAGCGGTCTGGAGGCTATTATTGCCGATAATTGTATCCTGGAAAACACCGGTCCTGCCCCGGATGGTGCGAAATACGAAGGCAAAGACGCATGTGTAGCATTCTGGACCAACATAGCCGCTAACCGCGATATGCGTTTTAAGCTTGAGGCTACCGATATATTAGGTGACCGCGGGATAATCTTATGGCGCCTCTACTGGGGTGCAAGTGACGCCGATTCTGTGCGCGGCGTGAATATTATGCGCGTTCATGAGGGCAAGATCGTAGAAGGACTCGGTTACGTCAAAGCGTAATGCTTCGTTAAACAATTAATTAATCACAGGCAAATAAGAAAGCAGAGTATATGAATAAATCTAGGAAAATGGCGCTGAGTATAGTAGCCATTGTTGTTGCAATTGGGTTGGGTGTCGGTGTGGTATTGTGGGTAGCGCCTAATTTTACTAGTAAGAAAGAGGCGACCACTAGTCAGGCCCCGCATAAAAAGACTGGTTATGCCGAAGTAAATGGTGTCAATATGTACTACGAAGTGCATGGTAATAAAAACGGTAAGCCCCCCGTGCTATTATTGCACGGTTCCCATATGAATATCGAACTCTCCTTTGCAGAGATGATCCCCAAACTTGCCAAGGACAGACAGGTGGTTGGCATAGAAATTCAAGGCCATGGACACACTGCAGACGTTGAAGGCCGGCCCCTTACGCATCAACAGGTAGCCGACGACATTGCCGGTTTCTTGCGACAGCAAAACATTACCAAGGCAGACATATTTGGCTGGAGTATGGGTGGAACCTTAGCTACCGAACTAGTACTCCGACATCCAGAGCTTGTGCGCAAAGTCGCCGTCATAGGTTCTAACTATAGATACTATGATGAAATACTGACCCCAGAGCAATATCAGCAGTTTATTGGAGTTCTCGATACAGGGTTTTCTCCAAAACAGCTGAAAGAGCCGTACGAAAAAGTCTCTCCACACCCAGAAAAATGGAACGAGCTCGTAACGAAGCTGTTTGCAATGGATGCTCAAAACAAATGGCCAACTGACGAACAAATTAAAAGTATTAAGGTACCATTCTTGATTATGAGCGGTGACCGCGACGCCACACCTGTAAGCCACGCTCTCAAGTGGTACAGCCTCTTGCCGAAAGGCCAGCTGGATGTTTTGCCTCATGCCGATCATTTTGCGCCTGTACTTCAGCCGCAAGTAGTAGTTGATTCGCTGCAGACCTTCCTAGATGCGCCCGAAAACCTGTCGACTGAACATATGAATAGCCCCGAGGCCTTAGATAAGCGATAGAGGAAACGACATATCTTAATAAGAAACACGCATTTTTTGCGTGTTTCTTATTTTAGAGCCTACCCTTGAAAAATATTTCCGATGTGAAGAGCGTTGAATTAATTATGGAACCCGGTTTTCGCAACTAGTCACTGAATAGGTATTATTTGCTCTACCACTTTCTTCCAGGATAGTTTTACTATACGCAAAGCAGCCTAAATAGGACGGTAGCGCAGAGTAACTCATGAGGCAAAGATCAGATCCTTTTTGCTAGAGAATGGTCGTCGCAAAACTTTTGAGGGTGATCTCAAACGCTCGAAAGATCTCCCCAATTCGCACACCCCTTGACCAATGACGTCATTTTGGTTAACGTAATCCGTGATTGAATCGTTATAGTCGGAAGGATTTACGCCATCGAGAACTTGTCCTATGCCAACAGCGTTAAATGTGACCGAATGGCCAACTTCGTTTGTTATGTAGGTCATATACTGAGCCAGTCCGCCGCCAAGCGAGTGGCCGGTAAAGCTATAATCTGTATAATTGCCCGGACCAACAAGCTGCATGGTATCTGCCCAAAAATCAAAAGCGTCGTCAAACTGGCTAGGACCTGATAGGTTTGTGTCGGTGGCGATTTCTAAGTCTGTCTCAAAATCTTTTAATGCCTGGATAGGATCAGAAAATAGCTTAGGCTCTGTACCGCGGAATGTGAAAACAATCTCACCTGTCGGAGATTGAAAAGCGGTACCGGCAAAACCGGATGCGGTATTCGATTGAAAATTAACTAATTTCCAGTCACCGATGTTTGCAAGGCCCTCCAAGACTGGTTCATCCGCATGCTCAATCTCGCGATTAGGATCAGTTAGAATTTGAGATATTGTTAGTTGGTTATTAACGTCTGTCTGACTGAAGTCATTATGCGCGAACTGCGAGAGAGCTAAGTACTGTTCGATTGTTAATGAGGACATATCTTTATTTGTTCCTTCTATTCAGCCTTTAGTATTCTGTCATTTAAAAAACACTCTTCCAACTTGCCTTTGATGTTATTAAAATCTCCGCCATACAAGTTGCATCCGTATCCTCGATTCGTATCACCAATACGTATTGTTATGCCGAGAGCAGGGTGAGCAACTTTCTTGCCGAGAATAAATTGTGCCACTTTATTAAGCCTGCTAATTTCTTCTCGCTTATCTTGAACGCTTAGCTTTTCTGGTGTATTAAGATGAAGTGATACCGTATACGAACTTGTCGCTATATTTAGTAATCGCCTCTTCGATAGGCGTTATACTACCCCTCATAGGGTTATCTTCTTGAGACGGAATCCCAATCGTTAAATCAAAATCCGGCGTAGTCCGATAAACCGTCTTTAGGAATGTTTCGGCTTCAGGTCGTCCTTGTCGCGCCCATACGGCAGGCACATATTTATCGAAATAGACGCCCGTATTTCGACTTTTCCCCACTTCGAATGTTAAAGTACTGTCATTAACAGGGTGGCCGATGCCTACGCGCTGTCCTGGATCTCCTATCGAAACAGCTCTGTCTTCTAAGTTGTAACTTTAAATTCTTGGCCGTATTTATCTTGTAGATACCTTTCCATGCCTATTTTGTCGCCAGCCATAGTTCCCCCAATAATGTAAAACAACATTACGCAGATGAGGACTATCCCCGCAATAATAGCCAGTGCGCCTTTGTACCATTTGTGTTTTCTCGGAGGCGCCGCATTGCTTTTCTTGACTTGCTGTTTTTTTGCAACCGGCATATCTCTTCCTCCGCTTTTTGATAGTAATGCTTTTGCTTAACTTAAATATATATGAGGTTTTTACAATAAGCAATATAAGGTGTCTCTAGCTATTCTGATTCAAGAAAGTAAAAATGAGAAAAGGGCGGTAATTTGCCTTCTTCGTATTCGCGCTGCCTTTGCCGCCAACGATCTACCCTAAAAGGATGCCAAGTCTGCCCTTCCATAAGCTTATCGTTCTTATGCTTTTGATAAATCATCTCAAAAGATTGCGCTGAGTCGGCGTACGTACCATTTGAGCGTATGCCATCGCCGCCAAATCGTTGATAGTAAGTGCCTAAAATTTTATTAACATATAAAAAACCGTTTGGATACTTACTGCCTATCGACAGTGCTAGGTCCCAGTCTTCCATAAGGGGAAGGGTTGGATCCCACCTTATTCCATCCTCGTACACTTTGCGGTGATGTATAAAACCATTTGTGTCTACGTGAAAGTTGTACATAAAAATATCATGGACAGTCAGCTCGCTTGCATGCGTGCGTTCTTCGCGGAAGATAGTTTTGACCAGCACCCCATTCTCGTAAAGTTCTAGCGGACGATTCATTCGGGGCAGGGCAAATACTTTATCGGAATGCGAGCTAAGCTGTGTATGCATGACCTCGAGATATTCGGGCAGTAGCTCATTATCGCTGTCTAGGTAAGCAATCCATTCTCCCCGTGCTGAAGCTAGGCCTGTATTTCTAGCCTCGGCTACCCCTGCGTTCTTTTGATAAATATAGCGTATGCGATTATCTCGTAGGTCATCAATGACTTGCTTGGTGTTATCGGATGAACCGTCATCAACGATAATAAGCTCCCAGTTTGCATCGGTTTGCGCTAAGATGGTATTTATTGCCTTACCTATAATGTATGCTCTATTGAACGTAGGCATAATAATCGAGGTGTATGGATTTGTCATTTTACACTAAGTAAGCTACCTTACAATGGCCTTATCTATGTTATTCGACCTTATGATACCTAACGCAAAATAAAAAAATATTAACTAATGCTGCTAATCATGACTGACTTAAAGAGGTGCCATGGGTTTAAATACCTTATACTACCCCTTAATCTGGGCGCAAAAAGTAAGGGGTTAGCTGTTACATTATTATCGATGAGTTGGGTGTCGTTGTAGTGCGCGGCAGCAGCGCTCCCCTATTTGTTGGGTATAATTTAAGTATGCAATATGTCTGTTGCTACTCCGAAGCATCAATGTGGTGGCAAAAAAACAAAGTTCCAATGTCAGAGCTCAAGAGCTGCGACGCCCTGGCTCTTTATGATCAATGACGATCTGTAGCTGGAACGCCATCACCAAAATTACTAGATTTATTAAATACAATAACTATCCAAAAAAGGAGATGTAAGAATGAAAATCAGCATGTGACCAAGCGGAGAAGAATAATCACACCATCGCTTCATCGTATGCGCACTAAAAGGTGTCTCGCTTGT
The DNA here is from genome assembly GCA_035629335.1 of Verrucomicrobiia bacterium. Taxonomy (NCBI): domain Bacteria; kingdom Pseudomonadati; phylum Verrucomicrobiota; class Verrucomicrobiia; species Verrucomicrobiia bacterium. The sequence goes on along the minus strand of DASPIB010000001.1, from coordinate 599,441 downwards.
GTCTAGTCTCATGGCGCTTCACCATTTCCTCAAAAGTGAGCAGCTCCACCACATCGCTGACCGAGAACAGTCACTTTATTTAGGTAAGTATTTACATCTCCGTACGACAAAAGTAAAGCACCTCGCCAATCCTGGAGGCATTGGCGAGGTATTGTTCGACAGGTAGGTCAGGTTTAAAGATGGTAGCAGCTACGTCCGCTCGATGACGAAGTTTCCTTCACGGTACGATACGGTACGCCCAGGGTAGATGGTGTTGGCTCGCTCCACTACCGCTCTGTAGTCCTCGTCGCTCGGATCATAGTCATCGCTCATCACGCTCCGTACGACATTTAGTGCATCCTCAGTGGCCGGGTATTCCCCCATGAGCGTAGCCACCGCGATTGGTGCAGCGAGCTTCCTGGCAGCGTCATCGATATTCGTCCAGTTCAAAGCCATTTTTACGCTCCAAATCCGTGATTGTCGGTCGTCAACCTATCTTAAATAATATAACATTTATAATTGCATTTGCATAGATTCATGAACTGGACTAGCGCAACAAGAAAAGAGGGTTGCCTGGCTCATTACGCTATTTTGGAAAAATAATTACATGAAAAAAGATTGATAGATTATCAATCTTTTTTCATGGCTGGGGATGAGGGATTCGAACCCCCGAATGCCAGGACCAAAACCTGGTGCCTTACCACTTGGCCAATCCCCAGTAGCAGGGATGATTATAGCAGATTTTTTACTGAACTTGAAGAGTATAATTCATGCCGTACTTCGTGTCCCACTGTTTGACGGTGCCACAGAGGTCAGTGTCGGTGCTAGTGTGGGGCAAGGTTTCAAGATTAGCGAATAAATACACCCGCTCTTGGCCGTCTTCCATGCAGTGACCCTTCATATAGGTGCGGCAGTTGGAGTGGTCGCTATCTATCTCGCAGCTACCAGCGCCAGAAGGATCAATAATATCAGTCGATATGTACCCAGCTTTCTTTAAGCAATCTATCATAGAGTTACCGTTTTGATTGCCCCCACCAGCCGAACCTCTGGCCGAGGTGAAGTGCTCACCATGCGAATTTGTGGTGCAGTTATTGCCAGATTTCGGCCACTCCCCTTCAGCTTGAAAGTACGAAAGCATGGCAGTCTGAATGGTTTTTAAGTCTTGTTTGCGCTTGGTATCGTTGGCCTGGGCGGTGATGTTTCTGAAACTGACGAGCGTGAGACTCGCCAGAATAGCCACCACCACAATAACAATCAGCAATTCAATTATAGTGAAGCCACCAGCTTTGAAAGTGCTTATGTTTTTCATAGCTACAGTATAGCAGGTATGAAAAACAAGACAGCTGGCCTAGTCTCTGCCGGTTTAAAATTATGACTATTTAAATGGCGGCACCGTATGGGTGCCGCCAACCACCTTAGCTCATAAGAATAGCTTCTGATCGAATAGAAATTTTATTCCAGAGGGTCGCCCAGGCTTGGGTACTGAATTCTCTGTCACCTACCTGGTGCTTCTCTTCGATGTAGACCAGTGCACGATCGCGGAGCTTTTCGATCTGTTCCCGGCTGATGCCAACTTCTTTGAGGGTGAGTACTCTATCCACCATCAATTCAAACAAATCTGATACAGCTTCGGGAAAATTGCTGTTACTCTGCGCGGCTTCGCACTGAGCGACGCACGCTCTAACATGGTGGATCAGCGCATGGCGGATCCACCCATCAACTTCTACCTGGCTGGTCCCGATGGTACCCAGGTTCAACCGGTACTTCACCGCTGTAGCGGCCAAGTACTCTGCGCCACGCATATGACCGGCGCGACAACGGCGTACGATGTTTTTCAGCAGCTCGATCGTTTCGGGTGGGGCTTCTTTCACCGCTTCTCCTTATGCCTATGGCTTGATGACTACTATAAAATATTACTGAATAAAAGAATAGACCCACGTAATTAAATGTGCCGGCAGAGAGGGGTTATCTCTGCCGGCAGCGGCTAGGCCAGGAGGCCGCGAATAGCACCCACAACTTCTTTGTGGATACCCTGGTAATCCTGGTAGCCGAGTTCGGTAATTGCTGCGTGCGTGAGCTCGGTTACCACATATAGCTCTTGGTTCTCCGGAAGATGCGCGGCGGTCGTGAGAAGCATCTTGCCGGCCTTTGTGCGGGCGATCTGTCCTTTCAAGATCATTCGGAGCTGCGTACCGTCATCATTGAAGTCACTGCGGGCGGGCCCAAAATGGACTTCACTGATGAAGCTGCGACTCGCAAGAAACGGCAAAGCCTCTTGCCAGGGCGGCATGACATGGCCATTGCGCCTGGCCACCCAGTGGAAGGTGTCGATACAGAGCTTATCGAAACCCATCTTGGGCATGGCCCGCACCATGCCGTCAAGCGTGACCGTTGTGCTCGAGTGCAGTACATTGAGTTGCTGCAGCACTTCAGCGGTCGGCTGCCACAGCCGCTCGGCAAAGACGCCTGCCAAACTGCGGTAGTCAATGGTCTCGCGACTTGGCGGCTGCTGCTCGTTGGGGTAAAGCACCGCCCGCAGCGGTTCGCCCTTGCGCTGCTGGTACAGCTGCAAATGTGCCAAAGAGCGCGACAGACTTGGCAGCATGGCGGCGAAAGCCACCTGCCGCTGGCGAGGCTTAATTGGCTGGGGCGGCAAGGCTTCACGAGCCAGACCACGCAGCGTGCTCCCCGAAAATGACTGGTGCAGCGAGGTCACCAAATCAAGCGCCGCACGCTTTCCGGCCAGAATTTCAGCGGCCAAGCGGCTGCGCAGCGGATGCATCTCAAAGCCGTCGTAACCAACTTGATTCAAGAAATCCTCATGCCCGCTGCTCCCTTCCAGGAATGCACGTTTGTAGGGGAGATTCAGATTAGCTGAACTTACCACCAGAGTGTGCATACTGCTACTATACGCTGAAAAAGATAATTATGAAATATATGTACCTTAAACGACAAATGTTCTACACTGTAGAGGCAGGTTTCGACGAGAGGTGAAATACTGTGAGCTCCGCTGCAATCCGGGTGTTAGTGCCCTTCGGTCAAGCTTTGACTGCTGCTTTCGTCGCTGCCCTTAAGCAGCATAAGGTGGCTGTCGAATTTACCGAGCTCTATCTTTGTGACAATAATAATCTTCGCGGTAACATCATTCGGATCAAGGGAAAGCTGTATGTTGTTGAAAGCCTCACCGACCGCGTATCGAGGCAGGAGGCTGAGGAGCACGGCGCACGTACAGTAGCCAGCACTCGCGAAGTCAAGCCTCGAGAAATCGACCCATGTTCGGTTACGGTCACAGTCGGCCGGGGTACGCAACCTCAGCAATGTATTACTGCCTGGGAAAAGGTCGCTCGAGAAGCCTTGGTGAAGTGTACTATCACCGAAGCCCAAGGGAACATACTCGCGAGTGTTGAAGTTGAAAGACCTGGCCGCGGTGGCCGGCCGCGGAAAATGTTCAAGCTAATTCTGAAGGGTACTACTGTCAGCCTGACCGCATAGTCGAAAGCCCGTCCGGTTTATGCCGGGCGGGTCATATTTTACATGAAGATATGAATACTTATTAAATAGTTAGCGCCCACGACACGAAAATGGTGTCGTGGGCGCGCTGACGATGTTGGCGCGAAACTAGTCTGTCTTCACGCTAAGCACTTGGGCCACCTTCTCAAGGAAATCAAGGATTTCTTCAAGCGTATTGTTCTTTTCAAAGATAGCTTGCTCAAGACTATTTCGATCAATGGGCTGAGGTGCTGACGTACCCGTCACGATACGTCGGATAATTTTGGGGAGTGCATTTTGCTCACTCGTAACTTTGATCAGGTGAGATTCGGCGTCTATCTTTCGACCTAGAGCATTTACTAGTTGAATGTATTTCTCGAGCAAATTATTCGCGAGTGGGTCGAGTTTGCTTGCTCTGACCTCTGGGTTGATTTTTCTAATCGCACCAAGCAAATTACGCGCCTGTTCGGCCTTCGTAGCCATGACTCACCTTCCAGTCTAGCTTGCGGACACTTACTATATCATAACAAAAACGAACGTAAAGTGAAAGTCGGATACCTGAGCAATAGATAATGACAGAAGCGTCTGTAAGCAGTTCAAATTCCGATTAATCTGTCATAATAAAACCATGTCGACAAAAAACAAACAAGCAGCCTACTTGCTAGAAATCGAAGACGCATTACAAGAATACAGCGCAACAACAACCGGTCTCACTGATCACGAAGCAACGAAACGACAGCAAAAATACGGGCCAAACGCGCTTGCGGTTGAACGTCGCGAAACTTGGGCGCACAAATATCTTCGACAGTTTAAAGACCTAATGGTGCTGCTTCTGCTCGTCAGCAGTGTAATATCGTGGTATTTGGGTGATACGCGCACGGCTATAATTCTTGGCATATTAGTATTGTTCAATACCTTGATTGGGTTTTTTCAGGAATTCCGGGCGGAAAAAACCATGCAGGCGCTCGAACGGTTGGTGACGCCGCAAGCCCAGGTGTACCGAAATGGCAATTTAAAACAAGTCGCCTCCAAGGAACTTGTGCCGGGTGATATTATTCGACTTGTCGAAGGCGACGCCGTGCCTGCAGATGTCCGAATTATAGAAGAATTATCTTTTTCCACTAACGATTTTGCCCTCACCGGCGAAAGTAACCCATCGCGCAAATTCACCCGCGCCCTGCCCCATCATGTACCGCTGAATAATCGCCACAACCTGGCCTTTATGGGCACAACTGTGGCCACTGGTGAAGCCAAAGGTTTGGTTATTGCCACCGGCGCCAGCACCGAGCTTGGGCGAATTGCGAGCTTGAGCCAGGCCACGCCATCCGAAATGAGCCCCTTGCAGCGCGAACTGCAACACATCGCCACCCGGGTAACCTACGGCGTGGTACTGCTTTGTCTGGTGCTGTTGTTCGTGGCGATTCAATCTGATATGGCTATAAAAGATGCTTTTTTGTTTGCGATTGGTTTTGCGAGCTCGCTGGTGCCGCAGGGGTTGCCGGCCGAAATTAATACCTCCCTCGCCCAAGCCGCTGGCAAGCTGGCCCGAGCAAAAGCTTTAGTGAAAAGATTGAGTGCCGTTGAAACGCTTGGCGCGACGCATATTATTTGTACCGATAAAACCGGCACCTTAACTAAAAACCAAATGACTGTTCAAAAGTTTATTGTTGGCCGCCACTACTACGAGGCAACTGGCACTGGCTATGCTCCGAGAGGTCTCATACAAAAAAATGGCAAGGCCGTTACCGCAAAAGAGCGCGAACACCTAGAGGAATTTTTGGTGAGCGGCGCCCTTGCCAGTAACGCCAAAGTGTTACCGCCAGATGATGCACATGCCGATTGGCACTGCTTAGGTGATCCAACTGAAGGCGCGCTCATTACTCTAGCCCGTAAAGCCAGCTTGCCGCTTGAAAAGTGGCAAACCCGCCTGCCGGAAGTTCGTGAACTCACCTTCGATTCAGCCCGAAAGCGCATGACTTCAGTCCGCCAAGCCGGTGAAAGAACAGCTGTGGCGTACGTGAAAGGCGCTCTCGAAAGTGTGCTCGAAAAATCGACCCATATCTGGGATGGCCAAAAAACTCGGGCAATCACCGAAGCCGACCGTCAATGGTTGCTTGAGCAAAACGACACCCTTGCTCGCGACGCCATGCGAAATTTGGGGTATGCCAAGCGTGAACTGCCGCTGGCTACAGCTAAAAAAGCTAGTTTAGCTGAAATTGAAGAAAAGCTCACTTTCCTGGGTATGGTGAGTATGATCGACCCACTGCGTGACGAAGTGCCCGCTGCCATGGCCGCTGCCCGGCAAGCGCACATTAAAGTTACTATTGTCACCGGCGATTTCGCTCTCACCGCTGAAGCCATCGCTCGGAAGGCCGGCCTCGATGCCGCGCACGGCCTTACTACGATTTCTGGCGAACAGTTGGTTACCATGAGCGACGAGGTCGTGCTAAAGCACGTGCAGCGCGGCGCTACGATTTTTAGCCGGGTTTCGCCAGAAGATAAAATGCGGATTGTCAGCTTAGTGAAACAGGCCGGTCAAGTGGTGGCGGTCACCGGTGATGGCATCAACGATGCGCCGGCTTTAAAGCGAGCCGATATTGGCGTGGCAATGGGTATCACTGGTACAGACGTAGCGAAACAATCATCTGAAGTAATTCTGCTCGACGACAGTTTTGCCACCCTCATGAACGCCGTGCGGTATGGTCGGACAATTTTTGCTAATATCAAAAAGAGCACCCTTAGCTGTTTCACTTCTAACTTTGCAGAATTAGTGGTGAATTTAGCAAGTTTGGGTGCCGCCAGTTTATTAGGTATTCCGCTGGCAATCGGTATTATTCAGATTTTAGCGATTGACCTGCTGGCAGAATTATTCCCGATCGCTGCGCTTGGTTGGGATAAAGCCGAAGGCGAAACTATGAAAGCACAGCCGCGCCACCCTAAAGAACATATCTTGAGCTGGCAAAATATTGCTGATCTCGCCTGGTGCGGGTTATTGATTGGGGGCTTAGCTTTTATGAACTATTTGCTGTTTTATGGGCGGGCCGGGGTGGATGCTCAGGCAGTAGATGCCACGTCCCTGCTCTATTTCCAAGCTACGACCATCACTTACCTAACGATTGTTTTATGCCAGTTGGTGAATATTATGCAGCGCCGCAGTGTGCATGGCTTCTTTACCGCTTACCAGTTCCACAACTGGCATTTCTGGGCGGCGATCGCGTTTTCACTTAGCTGCGTACTGGTGATCATTTATAATCCGATTATCGCTAATTATTTTAAGACTGGGCCGCCCGGTTGGATAGATTGGTTATATGCATTTGGGGCAGCGGTCATCTTTCTGTTGGTACGCGAGATGCAGCGACTTTACAAACAAAAACGCAGCCTACACTAAGGCAAGCTGCGTTTTTAGTAAAGGAGGAGAAATGTTTATTTGTGGAAGTCGTAGACTCTGGTGAAGCCTTCGCCGTCTTTGCTTGGCTCAACCCGCACGAACTCGGTACCTAGGTTGTGGTAGAAAGTATCAGGGTTGCCAGTAAGCGGTTTTAGCTCAACAATTACCTCTACCGCTATAGTATTCAGATCTTCAGTATAGCCCTGTTTTTCGGTGCTTATGTTGCGGCTATCGCTTAATACTACCGAAACAGTATCGCCAGCTTTGATGCTCTCGAGGCTGCTTGGCGCATCGTAATTAAATGCCTTGAGGCTCGGTGCCAGCTGGTAAGTAATGGTGCGTTGGTCACTATATTTAGGGTCGGTTTTCAGGGTGATGCTAGTATCGTTGATGGCCTGAACTTGCATCAGACGAGTGCTGGTGACGCTCTTCGTACCTTTAAGGGCTTCGTGCAGATTTTTAGACTGTTCGTTAACGATCTTATTCATGACATTTTCTTCACAAATGCCCTGAATCATGGCGACAACTTGTTCGTTGCTAAGCTTAGAGTCTTTCTTTACTTCATAATAAGCAACTTTGTTGTGCGGATCGCCGTTAATCGATTTGGTATATTCGCAATTTTCGGCTTCAACTTTTACGACGCGGTTTCCCGACTTTAATTCTTTTTGGCCACTAATCATGGTTGAGATGGCCGGCCAATTAGTCAGCGCATAGGCTGTGCCGCTTAATGTAATAACAGCGGCGATGGCCGTGACTAGCATCATTGGTTTTTGCATTAGTTTCATACGAAAGGCTCCCTGCAAGGTTTGCCACCACGATCTTTTCTCGGGTTTGGTAGCGATACCTGCAATTACGTTGGCAGTAAAATCTTTGCTCAGTGCGCGACGTGGCGATGGCGCCTTGCCACGCTCTAGAAGCGTGTCGATATCTTTCATGCTAGCTCCTTTTTTAATTCTTGTTTGGCTCTCGCTATCCAACCCTTTACCGAACCTTCCGGAGATGCCAGTACGGTGGCGATTTCGGCGTAGCTTAAGCCTTGCCAGTAGTACAGGCTTATTACCGCTTGGTATTTTGGCCGCAACTTTTTAACAGCTTGATGCAGTTCACTATACTTGGCCTCTGTTTCTGGGCTTGGCAAGGTGGAAGCGATGGTGGCGAGGAGTTCGTCATCGGCGACAATTACTTTAGCGTTCTGTTTTAGCCAGTTCAAAGCTTTATTGGTGGCAATTTTAAATAGCCAGGTGCTAAATTTGAACTCTGGTTTATAGAGCGCGAGCTTGTAAAAGCCGGTGATGAAGGTTTCTTGCGCAATATCCTCGGCGACATCTTCATCGCGCACAATTGCAAAACAATGATGGTAAACTGCGTTTTTATAACGGTCGACCAACTCGGCATACGCTTGGTGGTTGCCGCTTAAGCTATGAGCGATTAGCTCTGATTCATCTTTATTTTGCATACTGTACTTACAATTCTACGGTGCCAAAAGTTACACTGATTTTATAAAATGAGCACCTGTTGAGAAAACCAAGGCTCTTTTTTGACTAAAATAGTTCTAGAATTATCGTAAACAGCTGTCCGATCAATAGTGCCCCACTGGTAATCGCCCCTGCCCAAGGCGTAAAGCTGGGCGAAATGTGAAGTTTGCGGGCTTCGGGTGGATCGCGGCGACGTATAGCAATCAGCGATACGTTAACGGCAAAGAAGACAAACAGCAGTAACAAACTTGTAAACCCAGCAAGTTGCCCGAGCGGGAAAAAGATAGCACAAATCAGCGCGAGTAGACCGACAACCAGCACTCCCCGTGCTGGCACGTGATATTTTGAAACTTTGCCAAACCAGCTAGTAATCCAACCCCGAGCGGCTAGGCCGTACAAAAAGCGTGATCCCATCACCACGTTAACAATTACCCCGTTCAGGGTGGCGATTAAGCTGATAATTATAATGATCATTGCTGATTGTCCAGTTGCAGCGGTGTAGGCATCGGCCAGCGGAGCCTCGCTGCCACCGAGCGCTTGTGGCGATAGCACCCCTAATGCCACCGACGCCACCATAATATATAGCACTGTCACTACGCCAACCGCCACTAGAATTGCACGCGGGAAGGCTTTTTGCGGTTGCTTGACTTCTTCGGCAATATTTACCATATCTTCAAAACCAATAAAAGCGTAAAAAGCCACAAAAGCAGCAGCTAAAATTCCAGCCAGTCCCGCTGCATCGAGTGTCCCGAGGCTGTGCGAGAAATGAGCAAAGTAACCACCAAACGAGTCGGGCTGCGACCACATAATGGCGGCAATCAAAAACAATAAGCCACCCACCTCAATAATCGTCAGCACCGCCGCCACACCCACCGATTCTTTTATGCCCCGCAGCATAATAAACAGCAAAATAAGTGTGGCGCCAATTATTGCGACTGCGGGTTCAATTGGCACTAGGCTCGTAAAATAGCCGCTAAATCCTTTTAGTAAGGTGGCGGTTGAAATCGTGCCGGCCAGTACGAGGAGTAGCCCGATCGAGGTCGATAAGAACTTTCCTTTAAAAGCCTCGTGCAAGTAGACCGATATCCCCGCGCTAACCGGAAACCGGGCAGCTAACTCGGCATAACTTAGAGCGGCACAAAAGGCTACCAGCGCCGCCGCCAGAAAAGCAATAATGGCTAAGTAGCCTGCCGGTTCGGCAATTTTTCCTACCAGCACATACACGCCAGCACCAACAATGTTACCAATGCCGTACAGAGCCAGTAGCCAGGTGCCGACCGAACGTTTTAATTTTGGAGTAGATTCAGGCATGGTTAAAATTTACGAGCTGGGTCGACATTTTTTTCCACCAACTTGGCTTCGAGCACTTCGCGAATATGCTCGGGGTCGAGCAAGTCGCAGGTGTACAGCGTTAATCGATGCTCGTCAGTTGGGTTTTCAATGCTGACTTGGGTCGATTTTACTTCGTAATGTTTCGTTGTTTTATAATGGTAGCGCACGCCTTCAAAATCGACATAAATGCTATCCCCTTCTTTCAAGCGGTCGATGTGGTAAAACGGCGAAGCCCGCAGGGTTTGGCCTGGGCTAAAACCCAGCTGGAAACGGTGGCCGGCAACAATAAAGTTCCCGCCTTTTTTCGGGTCGCCGCGTTCTGGGAAGCGGTGCCAGGCGTTCTCGTTTAATACCTCTTCGCCACCAGATTTGTAGGTGATATTTAATTTTATCGCCGGAATGTATAGTCGGTTTTCTTTAATTTTTTCTTTGGCATGAGCCACCGGCACATTCCAGTCGGCTAAGGTTTGCTGCATATAAAACTGCGGTGCCAAGGTTAAAAAGGCCAAATAAGCGCCAGCCGCCAGCAATAAACATCCCACAAATAACAACACAAAATCGCGGATGCGACGCTTTGGTTTGCCTGATGTTTGAAGCGTAAGCGGCATGATTATAGTACCCCGAATAATTCTTGTTTCATTTTATCACGTAACTAGGGTGTAAGCACTATCTTTTTTGGCGGGAACTTGGCTCGGGGTCGAGCTTTTGAAGAAAATCCAGCTCTCGATGTATACTTGATCATATGACAAAAAACTCTTTCCTCCACCCGATCCACGAACTGCACTTTGGCACTTACGCTCCCGAGGACGTCGAACCTGCACTTGACGCCACCGAAAAACTCGCCTGGGAGCGGCTGAAGGCACTCGAAGAACTACCGGCGAGCGAGCGAACTTTTGAAAACACCATCCTCGCCCTCACTCGTTCAACCGATGAATTTGATGCGATTGTGAATATTGTTGGTACTTTGGAATCTGGCCTGGGTGAAACATGGAACGATCCGTATGAACTAGCCGTCAAGCGAAGCTCGCAGCTACATAACGCTATAAACATGCACGAAGGTTTATTCCGAGCGGTCGAAGCCTATGCTGAAGCCGGCATTGAAAACTTGCCAGCCAACAAGCAAAAACTAGTGACGGAAATCGTTCGTGACTTTAAACACAGCGGCGTTAGTTTGCCAAAAGCCCAGCGCGATGAACTATCGGCCTTACGGCTCAGGCTTAGCGAGCTGACCACCAAATTTGCCCAAAACGCGGTGAAGGCCAGCGATGCCGCGGGACTCCTCGTAAGTACCGAAGCCGAGCTTGCAGGGCTGGACGCCGAGTTTATTGCTGCCGCCAAAGATGCGGCTACCAAAAAAGCTACATCTGGCTACTGGATTTCCTACAACGAACCCAATTACGTGAAGGTAATGTCGCAGTGCAGTGTTAGCGCAACGCGCCAAGCGTTTCACAAAGTTGCTAATACCCGGGCGGCCGATACTAACCCGCCAGTTGCCGAAGAAATCTTAGCTCTGAGGCAGAAAATTGCTGCGATGCTCGGCTATAAAAATTACGCCGATTATGTCCTGGCTGAGCGTATGGCGAAAAATGGTGACGCGGCGAAATCGTTTATTGCTGATTTAACCAAACGCTACAAGCCAAAATCGCTTGAGGAACACCAATCGTTAGTGGCTTTTGCCCGCGAATATGAGAAAAATCCAAAGCTGGAGCTATCGATTGCCGACATAGATAGCGGATTGCATTTTTATTACGCCGCCAAACAGGCCGAAACGATTTCGGGCGTCGATGAAGAAGCCGTCCGGGCGTACTTCCCGCTCGATTCGGTGCTCGAGGGCATGTTCACTACCCTGACCACCCTGTATGGCGTGACGTTTGCTCAGAACAACGAAAAGGGTTGGCACGAGGATGTCGTGTCATACGACCTTCATGATGAGCAAGGACGCCATATTGCTCGAGTGTGGTGCGACTGGTTTGCGCGGCCCGGCAAAAAAGGTGGTGCCTGGATGGATGGCCACTACACCGACCCTAGGCCAAGTGGCGCGGTAGACAAACCGCACCTCGGACATGTGTGTGCTAATCTTGAGCGTCCGGCCAAAAACCGACCGAGCCTTTTAACTCTGCGCGACGTTGAAACAGTCTGGCATGAATTTGGGCATTTTATGCACTTTGCTTTAAGTAGCACCGAGCTTCCCGAGCAATCAATGAACGCTTGTTTATGGGATTTTATTGAAGCGCCCTCGCAAATTATGGAAAACTGGGTCTGGCAGCCAGAAGTTATGAAGTCGATGGCCAAACATTACCAAACCGGCGAGATTTTGAGCGATGACACAATTGTGGCACTCGTAGCTGGCCGGACGTTCCGGGTGGCATCGGCAGCGATGCGCCAGCTTTATTTCGCGACGGTGGATTTGGCGTTACATACTGAATTTTCATCTGGTGAGCAGTCGCTACTGGTATTTAGTCGTGATGTAAAGCAAAACTTTGTGCCACTCCCGATTGCACCTTATGAAGCCAGCATCGCGACTTTTTCACACATTTTTGCGGGCGGTTACGCGGCGGCCTACTATTCATATAAATGGGCCGAAGTTATTGAAGCCGATTTGTTCTCACGCTTTAAAAAAGAAGGCGTGCGCAACCCTGAAACTGGCCGCGCTTACGCTAAATACGTACTGAGTCGGGGCGACGAAGTTGCGCCGGATAAGCTGATTGAAGATTTCTTGGGCCGCCCAGCCAGTAGTGATGCAATGTTGCAGCGCGATGGTGTGGCGATTGACTAGTGTAATATAAGTTCTCCCTTCGGCGCTATCGCTGTTTCTTGGAGAGCACTCTTTTTAAACGACCTTCCACTGGAAGGTCGTTTAAGCGTTCGGCTGTGAATCGATTATTGCAATCGATTCACACAGTCTCTCCAAGAAACAGCGATAGCCCCGAAGGGAGGTACTGTCTACAGCGCGTTAAATCGTTCAATCGCCGTCTTAGCTACAGGCAAAATTCGCTGCTTGTAAGCATCCAGCGATTTGGCCTTGCCTTCTTCGCTGTCGTAATTGACTTCAATCATGACGCTCCCAATGCGCATAACCATTGAATAGTAATTTGTGGAAACTAATTCGCGAGTTTTGATATAGCTCTCATCACCGTAACCAGCTTCACTTACCGGAGTGAGAGTCACGTTTTCAGTGTTTTTCAGTGCTTCAAGGCGCTTTTTAGCAGCTTCTTCATTGCGGCTTTGCGACAAAGTAACATCGATGCTGCTGATCTCAGTGGTGCCGCGACGCATAGTTTCAACGCGGGTACATTCGCGCTGCGCGGTGTCTCTTTCGATTTCGGTTAGGTAGATTCTTTCCTCAGCTTGAGCGCTGACTTCCAGCTTTGTCAAGTGCTCAAAGTCTTCAGCGGTAATAAGCCGGCAAGGGTTCGCCATTTTATTGTACATCGCTGGAAAGGTAACGGTCAGAGGGCCGGTGACGGGCGAAAGTAGCTTTGTCGAAATTTCTTCGGCAGCCGCCTGAGCTAGCTTTTCGAAGGGTGACGTAAAGGTGACAACCGTATCGCTTTTGCGGATGATAAAGGTAAAATTAGCGTCACGTGGTGGCTCAACATATACTTGCAAGCCCGAAACTTCCTTCACCAGTCGGCCATCGGCCTTAAGTTTATCAAGATATTTAATGAGGTCACTCGAAAGAGGGGTCGGTTTTTGTGTTACATATACTTCGGCAAAAACGGTATCAAAACCATCGCCCTGGCCATACTTACAGTTATTGTCGAAGTTTGATGTAAATGAACTGGCCTGATGCGATGTTTCAATACTATCGCCGCCAACAATGACTCCGGTCGAACGCGGTTCGCCATCGCCACCGCGGGGCTGAGCAAGCGAACGATCAAAGTAGCCGTGGTCGACGACTAGCGGTGCTTTTAAGAAGTTTTTGGTGCCCAAGTTCTTGATTGATTCGTCGTATTTTTCAACGTGCTTTTTCAACGTGCTGACCGCTAACAAGTTACAGGCATCGATTACTTTATTCCCGGCATAGGTAATGGGCTGCGCCTCTGTGCCAAAAGTTAGTACGGTCGGACCATTATTAGTATCGTTTTTGTTGCCAGTTTGATTGTTTGACGTGTCATTTTTTGGCTGCAGCAATAAGTAAATAATAACGCCGGCCGCGATGACTAAGATGGCAATTGCTATGGCAATTAGCAGCTTGGCTTTCCGCTTATCACTTGCTGGCGGCGTTGGCGCCGGAGTCGGATTTTGGTTCACCGGCGGGGTAGATTGTGGTTCCATGAGTATTCCTTTTAGTGGTATTACTTTGTAGCAATTATAGCAGGTTTGAGCGGCTCGATTTCAAGCAAATGGCTGCGGTGCATAATATACGATCGCAAAATGCGATAGGTGTCAATATCAAAGGCGGCGCTGCCAAGGAGCGCGTTGTTGGCTTCCTCAATGACTCGCCATTGGTCGATAGTTAAAGCGGTATCGGGCTGGTCGCGGTGCCGAAGCAGTACGGGTCCTTCATAGGGCCAGCGCTCAATTCGGGTGTCGTGGAGAGCTTGGTCGAGCCGCTGGTTGTAACTTTCAATCGGTTCTTTTCCAACACAGGCGCCCTTACACCAGCCTAAGTGGTGGTGAAAACAGGCGCCTTTGGTGTTTTCTAAGCCCAGTAATTTTGAGCACAGCTGAAATTGTTTTTGGCGCTCTACTAATGCCCGGCGGGCGGCTAGGCGGCTATCGTAGGTGCCGTAGACAGCGGTGATATCGGTGTTTTCAAGCGCTTCTTGGGAAATACTAATTGTGGCGTAGCCTTCGGGAGTAAGGTTACGCTTCACCACCACCTGAGTGCGCTTGCGCCGCAACAAACGGTTATATACCGGCAGCAGTTCTTTTATGAGTTTGGATTCAAGCAGCAGCGCGCTGAGTTCATCGGCTGTTTCAATGTGGCGAATGTGATGCGTTTGAGTAGCTAATTTTCGCTCTTTTGCTACCGAGGCACTCTGCGCAAAATGAGATAACACCCGGGTCCGTATGGTGACGCTTTTCCCAACGTACAGCGGCCGTCGGGCTTCGTCTTCAAAAATGTACACCCCAGACGTGTTTGGCAAACTGTGGACTAGGGCTTCATTAAGGTGTGGCGGCAGATTCGGGCGTTTTAGCTGGTGATTGACGGCGGCTTTAAAAGCAATCTCACCGTGATCGGTAAGGGCAATCTTACTGAATTCCCACAGAGCCAGGGCGTCGTCGTAGGCACGGTGGCGAGCGGCCACTGAAATATTGTGGCGGCTAAGAATATTCTCGAGGCTATGGCTTTTGTGCTGCGGGTACAATGCCCGAGACAGCCGCACGGTGCACAGCCGGGGCGGCGCAAAACCTAAACCCGCAGTCTGCATTTCATTAGCGATAAACGAATAGTCAAAGGTAACGTTGTGCGCCACAAAAAGCGCATCTTTAAGAATGCGGGCCAGCTCGGGGGCGATTTTCGGAAAGTACGGTGCAGATACCAGATCGGCATCAGTGATGCCCGTGAGCTTGGTAATAAAATACGGTAAGTTCGTGCCGGGATTCACCAAGCTGTGAAACGTTTCAGTAATTTCCCCATTCTCTACCCGAATGACGGCAATTTCAATAATTCGGCTATTAGTATAGCTCCCTCCGCTTGTCTCAATATCGACGAATACCACCGGCTCCTTAAACATCTATTTCTATTTTACCTTCTGGCAAGAGAATATGTAAGACAAGCAGTACATATTGACCTTTCGCAAGCAAAGGGTTATTGTATGTAGGTTCCGTCTTTTAGAGAGGGGTACCAGCGGTGAATTCTGATGCTTTGGCCAGTGCTTTGTGGAGTGGGGTTAAGAACCAGTGGCCTGGTATTACGCTTGATCAGTTTAAGGATGCAGTAAAAACTGCACATCGTGAGATGAACGAAACGCAAGAGAAGTCGACTCTCGGCGACATGGATAAGCGAATTATGGCCATTCTGATTGAAAGGCATGGCTTGCCCGTCAATCAGAATGACGAGGGCTAGTTAACCGCTCTAGCTGAAAGAGCGATAGGCGCAACCCGTCTATCGCTCTATTACTTTTGATAGCATATTATATGTACATGGCAACAAAATACATAATAGATTATCAGGGCATAGACTTTCGCAAGCACCCAGAAAAATACAAAATTGGTCGTGGTGAGCAGGGTGTGCTTATGGCGGAGCCGTATAAAAGTGAAATACTTCCCTACTGGAAGTTCCGCACGCCTGAAATTGCCACTCAATCGGCTGAGAAAATTTACACTTTATTCAAAGCATATCTTGCACAAAACGATTTTGTTGGCGCCGATATGGCTCGAAAGTTTTTACAAATGGGCTGGACTCGGGCGCGGCGGTACGCTAATCATCCTTCGGGCAAAAAACATGATGCCAAGCAAAAAGTTATTGCTCAGGACAGTCAGGCGCTAACGTCGGATAAAGCGCAGTCAGCGGCAATCTTCAAAGACTATTACGATCGCGCCAGGCAGGATAAAGAGTATTTGGCGCTTAAAAAACTGCATTTACAAATTCAAACCAACTCACCAAAACCTAAGCATCAAACAGCCACAGACTAATACGCTTGTCGGCTAGCTCACGGGTAAAATGAGTAAACACCGGGGTGTGTAATGAGCTAGTTGGTGGTTGCGGCGACCAATACGACCAATTGGTTTCTTCGGTCTCTTCGCTTTTATCCTGGGCGAAAATGTTAATCGCTACTTCATATCCCTGTTGCTTTACAAGTTCGGCCTGGGCGCGAATGGTCAGTAGAATTTCTTTACGGCGCGCCGGTTCGATAGTGCGGATACTTTCCGGGTCCAGCGTATATTTTGTAGAAAAGGTACCGGTATTAAACCAGACTTTTTTCGTACCCACAATATCTGCCATTTCGGTAAGTAAGGGCGGATTTAAGAATTCCGCAGCGTTGAAAATAACGCCATTTCCGCCCTGCCGTGATACCCACGGGAATCCTTGAATGCCGGCGTAGGTCACTAGGCCAGGCGTGATGCCGCCTACATAAGGCAGTAAACTGTTGTAGTCGCCGCTTTCCCAGTTGAAATCGGTCATTTCATAGGTAGCTGAATTTAACAGAATGCTGGTTTGTAGCCCAGGGAACTGTTCGCGCGCACTCGAAAGATAGCGGTTAACGGCTGGGGCGAAGTACTCTGGCCGATTGTTCTTCCAGTACGGCAAGTTGGCTTCAGGAAATGGATTCCAAATACCTAGTTGGTTGTCTTTGAGGCCTTGGGCTTTGAGTTCGGTGAAGTAGGCTTTAATGGCTGCATCAAGGCTGCCATTCGCGAATAGCCCAAAGTCGATATTTACCCCTTGGGCGTCGGTTGGTTCGGCAATCACCAGCGGTCGTATGCCAAAACGGCTGAATTCTTTCAGGATTTTAGCGTCCTGCTTTGCGTAGCTAATGGCCTCAGTTTGGTTTTTTGGCATCGAGAAAAAGACCATCAGCGTATCAGTAACAAACGACCTGCAGACCTCTTGGTAGCTAGCTAGCTTCTTGAGCTGCGGCAAACTGGCACCGTGCAGCTTGTTGTTGGCGGGTTTTGTGCTGCAGGCGTCGGTGGTGATGGCTGTGGTGCTGGCGGGTCTAGCGAGCAGCTGGGCAAAGCTGTGGAGCGGCGAAGAACCGGTCATAAATTCATAGACCGTGCTAGCTGAAAAAGCCATCAGCCCAAAGAAAATGATATTTATAAGAATAATGTGGCGTTTTTTCATCCCTCAATCCCCTCGCGCTTCCAGTTTTGCCAGGCTAACGTATCGCCGCGGAGTACCATATGGAAGCTGCGCAGCAGCGCGTGAAATTCAATCCAAACAATCACATAAAACAGCGGCCAGGTAATCGGCCAGAGCAGCAGGATTTTCAAGCGTTCTTTAAACGATAATCTACTGCCAAACACCGCTACCACAAAATACGAGATGCCAATGAATAGCATACTCAGCGCCAGCGACACGAATTCACCTGACACAATGCTGTAAGTAATCAACAAGGTAGCGCCGATCGGCTCAAGGAGCAGCTGAAGCTCGGCAAACAGCGCGAACGGCAGCACAAACCACGCTAGGAACGGGTTGTGGTGGCGCTCCCAGGAAAAGAATAGTCGGCGGTAACGAATAAAGGTGTCAAAGCGACCTTTTTTCCAGCGCAGTCGCTGGGCGATGAGGCTAGCATAGGTGGCGGCGCCTTCAGTGTAGCAAATAACATCCTCGGCATAGATAGAGCGCAAGCCATGGAACTTAGTTCGCATCGAGAGCTCAATGTCTTCGGTTTTGTTTAATTCATCGAAGTGTCCAAAATAGTCGAAGGTGGCCGAACGCCGAAAAGCCGCGCAAGCACCACCGTAGATGTACTCGGCACCCATGGCGCAGTGTGCCCGTTTGAAATAAAAGCCGAACAGATATTCCAACTGCTGCATATAGCCAATAATTCTGCCTTTTACATTAGCTACCCTCACTTGCCCAACGACGGCCGCTACGCTGGGGTCGCGGAAGTACTCGGCGAGCCTCTCTAAGGCGTCGGGAGCCAGGGCGGAATCGGCGTCAATCGTCAGAATGACCTCACCGCTGCTATGTTTGATGCCGTGATTTAGCGCCTTACCCTTGCCGCCGTTTGGCAAACGATACTGCACAATACGCACCGGATTATTCGGGTGTAAGTTTTGCTGCTCGGCAATAAAAGCGTCAACAATATCGCCGGTTTTATCAACCGAACCATCATTTACTACCACTACTTCTAGTGCCGGATAGTTGTTGGCTAATACCGAGCGCAATGTTTTTAAAATACCGACTTCTTCATTCCAAGCGGGAATAATCACGCTAATACTGGGCTGGGTTTTTAATACCCGACCATAGGCTTTCTTTTCTTTTTTTAACACCCGGTAGCGCCGTACGGATTCGCGCATCGAATAAAAAGCCGCGAACAGCAAGAAAATGAAGTACTTAATAAGCATGATGGTCGCGAGAAAAATGGTGATATCGCGAAAGAGTATAAACAGGCTTTCGTTGGTCATACTTCGATTCCTTGTACCGACATAAGGCTGGCCTCGACGGTTACTAGCTGCTTGGCGGCTTCGTCGATGCACCCGATTACCATTTTACCGGTTGTGCCATTATCGGCAACAATCTGCGGCTCTGTGAGCGGTGTGACGCCGGCATGAGTTACTTTATATAGGTAGCGCCAGTCGTGCTCGGTATCAACAAAAATATTGCTGTCGATCTTTGGGAGATTCGTCTGGCTGATGGTCTGAATATTCGCCCGACAATACAAAAAAAGCACGCCAATATTCCCGGCGCGTGGGTTTTCTGGTAGCAGTAGGTGCATGGTGTTGGTGCGCGCTAGCCATTGGCTGTTTGTGTGCAGCGGCGGTACGATATCAAGCCGCGCCGAGCGGCCAGGGAGCTTAATGGTTTTTGGTTTGCCGTAGGTGCCGTATTTTTTAGGATGCAGCTGAGCGGCATCTTGAAGATTGTAGGTGCCGGTAAATGGCTGTAACTCAACCGCATCAAGCGTGTGTACGAGGGGTAAGGAACGGTTATAAATAGATTCATATCCCGACATAATAAGAAACACACTTAAAACTCCGCAGGCAGCAAACACCAACAGTCGTAAACTACCCAAGCTAACGGCTTTTAGAAATCGCATTTAAGATTTGTCCTTTTGCAAACGACGAATGCGCCAATTAAAAAATGCCGCAATAAGTTTCGATAAGACATTCACAATAATGACGATCGCTAAAAATACCAGGTAAATATACCAGAGCAGAAGAAATGGGCTGCTTTGTGCTGTCGGGAATTCCATAAGTCAATTACATTGTTCGGACAATTAATCTATAGATATTTTATAATGTTACTGCGCTAATGACAAGGTGATATTACAATTTAAACCGCCGGGCCTGCGCACTGCTGTGCAGACCTGGCGGATTGTGCCTCTATCGCAACTGTTGCATTTGATACGCCAGGCTACCCTTCAATCGTCGCTGTTGGTCGCTTGCTGCAACCACGACCTCGGCGATTTGGTTGCGAGCTCGTGTGAGCACTTCTTTGATACTATAGTCGCAGCCCTCCGTGTTAAGCGCCGCCATGATGGCTGCGGCTGCGTCAGCCACTGTTGAATAGGAATTGTCAGCCAACTGCACCAGTTCTGTGAACAGCTTATCGGTAAAGTAGAGCTTAGTCTGCAAAGGGAGCTGCTCGAAAGCGGCGCGCATGTCACCTTGATTGCGAAAAGTAATCATTTTTTGATCCCTCTCGGGAGCGTAGTGGTCAGATTTATCAACTTCGCTTCAATTGCTTCTCGGAGCTGCGCTCGTTGCCCTCGTCCGCTACTACCGCGTACATCAGCTTTTCAAGCTCAAGCCCGAGCAGTAGCCGAACGAGGGCATCTTCGCGAGTGCCCTTTGCGACACAACGCAACAAATGGAGCTGCTTTCTCTAGTGGCATTCGCTTGCCTGCTTCCTCAAGCAAATAAGGAAGCAATTGTTCTTGCAGTGCGGGAATTGTAAACTTTTTCTTGAATGCTCCGATCAAGGCTTCTCGCTGTCGAGGCTGAATCTCGGCCATTTCTTCCCCTCCCATTCAGGTGCGCGAACCCCTTTATTATACGGCAGATAGTCGCAAATACTACCCAATCCTTTCCACATGCTCCCATGAACTAGTACTATGACTGCGGCGAAGGAGCTGCGGGGCGTTCTTTATGGATTGCACTAGAGCGGCAAACTCCACGACGCTTAAAATATAGAGCAAGAAATACAGTAACGGCAGCAGTGCGCTTAAAAGTAGTTTTGCGGGTAAGGTTTCGGTTTCTTCGCCCAGAACCAGTAAAAAGACAAAACCGGTAACAATTAAATAGACGCTCACAAGCGAAGTGAGGTCGAAAAAGAGCACGGTCGTCACCAAAATAAAGCCCACCAGCAGCGGCTCAAGCAGCAGGGCAACTTCGCCAAATACAGCGTACGGCAACTGATACCAGGTGAGCTGCTTGCGGTATTTTTTATCTTTTGAAAAAAACAATTGGCTATTTTTGAATAGCGACTGCATGCGGCCATACTTCCAGCGAAAGCGCTGCCGGATGAGCGAGCGGAAACTGAGGACGTGTTCGGTGAAAGCAATAGCGTCGGCGGCGTAATTAATCCGGTAGTAGCGGTTGCCGAACTGGCGAATCAGTTTTAGTGTTACATCGATATCTTCGGTCATGGTGTCGGTATCGTACAAGCCGACTTTTACAAGGGCACTTTTTCGGAAGGTTGAGCCCACACCGCCGACGATGTATTCCATACTGGCTAAGGTTGAGGCGCGTTTCAAGCGATAGGAAATTAGATATTCGAATCGTTGCACAATGCCAAGCAGCGCTCGGTGCGGGATAATTTTAACGTTTGCCGCCGAAGCCACGACCCGAGGGTCGCGGAAGTGTTCCACCATGCGACCAATCGCCTGGCGATCAAGTACCGAGTCAGCATCGACCACCATCACCAATTTGCCTTTTGCCCAGTGACTCACTGCTCGATTAATGGCGGTGGCTTTCCCGCTATTTTGTTGATTGACAATTGTAAAACGACCTTGGTGTTTGCGCTGGAAATTGCGGAGTTTAGCGAGCGTGCGGTCGGTTGAGCCGTCGTTGACCACGATTACTTGTTTTTTGGAGTAGTTATTTTCGAGTACCGACGTCAGGGTGCGAAGCACGCCCACCTCTTCGTTATAGGCTGGAATGATCACTGTTATCAGCGGTTTGTAGGGGCGCTTTTTAGCGGCTTGCTTGCGCGCGTGGCGAATATCGTAAAGGTCGGCGCCAAGAAGCATGTACGCAATTCGGGCAAAGTTTAGTAGGCTGAGCCCGGCGATCACATGAAACATTATTTCAGAAAAATTCATGACCCGCTCGGCTCCTCAAGGCCAACAAACTGAAACTCGAGTACCCGCCTTTGGCTAAAGTCTGGCCCGGTGCAGGTGAGCAAAAAGATGGTGCGATATTTCTTTTCGTTAAGAATTTTGGTATTAGTCGGTGCGACTACGCGGTCGCTTATAAATCGAAAGATGAGTCGCTGCTGTTTGTTGTTGGTGATATACAGCAGCTCATTTTCAGCGACGCCGGTGAGTTTTAGGAAGACTTTTTCGGTAGCATGGCCATAAAATAAGGGCGTGGCTGTTTCGAGGGTGTAAAAAGCATGGGAATCATCGAGTGACCAAGCGGTCTGCGGTGAATAGTTAGCTTTTTGGAGGTTTACGGCGATACCCAGCCGCGGCAACTGGAGCTTCGTAGGGATTTCAAAAGGCGGTGCAGATAACGGCTTTGCTTGTTGCTTGGCGTCTATAAGTTGGGCGGTATTGGCAGTTTCGCCTTGCTGGCGGAGCGACCACGCCTGGTATTCTGGCGCTAGCAAAAATACTAAGCCACCGATAACCAGTGCGCTACTTACGATCATTACGACGCGGGAAATTATGCGGCTCGTGGCCATAATCAACCTAAAGAACTATTTACTGTAGCGTCGCTTTATAATTCGCACCGCAACTTGGCTGATTAATACTGCGAGGCCAATAGCGATAGCGCTATAAGCCAAGATGGTACCAAGCGTGTGGCCACTGGTGCTTGGTAAAGCGGCAATGCCGACTCCGGTAATTACGCTGCTTGAAACAATTGGACGTGCGCCAGTTTGGTACATTATCTTTTCTCCCTTACATAATAAAAGAGGTCTCGCGCTTAGCGAGCCCCTCTCTGTTATTACTTTCACTATATAATATGAGTGAATATATGTAAATAAAGTTTTGTAATTATGTCATCAAGCTGCGCTTTGCCCTGGCAGCACCTCGCCATAAAGAGCACTCTTTTTCTATAACCTTCCACTGGAAGCTTATATAGAAGCGTTCGGCTGAAAATCGATTATTGCAATCGATTTTCACAGTCTCTTTATGGCGAGGTGTTGTCAGAGCACCCACATCTTCTAAGGATTAAAATAGAGACCCCTTTTTAGGGCCCCTATTTTAATAGCAGATACTACTATTTAGCGAACAGTCGCGCCGTAGCCACCACCGTGGTCAGCGACGTACTTAACGCACTGTCGTTGGTTGTTGAAGCCGTAAACGTACCACCAACCACCTTCGCAGTCTTCGCGCTCTTCAGGCTGATCAGTGCTTACATAGCGCAAGCAGTGGTCAAGGCTCTTGAATCCAAGTGCCTTCCAGCCTTCGCCGAGCTGCTTGTAGCAAATGCGTTGGCTATTTGGCTTTTCGACATCCATGTAATTTGGAGACGCTAAAGCCACGCCATTGGCACTAAACGCTGCAACAGCTGCAACGACTGCAAAGCCAGCAACGAGTTTCGTCGAGCGGACTTTTTCGAGAACTTGTGACAATTTTTGTAACATCGTTCTACCTTTCATTAAAATTAATATCAACCTTACTATTGTAGCGCATACTTTTCTTTAGTCATTAACTAAATATTAACTATGCGCCTTTCTTATTACATATCTTTGCTCATGCTTCCTCCTTTCTTTCGGTTTTTGTTTCAAAAATGGCAGACAGAATGCCAACGATAATAAGAAGAAAGGCGTAGGTGGCGAAGTTCTTGGCGACTTCATCATTTTGAGCTAACACTAACAAGATGATGCAAATAAAAGAGATTATTGCCATTTTAAAGGACTCATTACTGTTAACTTTAAAAATAATTGCAACCACCCCATATCCTATTATAAGCAGTTGGCCATACATTGCGTCTTGAAAAAGAGTGCCCAACAAGGCCAATCCAACCAGCCCTAAAGCGTATAATGCCCAACGATAAGGACGGGAAGAAAATGCAACAGAGGACTTTTGTGGATGATGGTACTTTGCCTTCTCTCGATCGCGTCGGGTATTGATGTGCATTAGTATGCCTCCTCGGGGGTAACTTTATA
Organism: Verrucomicrobiia bacterium; assembly: GCA_035629335.1. Taxonomy (NCBI): domain Bacteria; kingdom Pseudomonadati; phylum Verrucomicrobiota; class Verrucomicrobiia; species Verrucomicrobiia bacterium. The sequence continues at coordinate 575,878 of DASPIB010000001.1, read as the reverse complement.
CAGGATTAAATTTTCGGTATCGGCTATTTTAATTAAACCAAGATCGTCAATAAACGCGTATTTCTTATAGTCGAATTCCTTTGCTAGCAGAACATATTTTACAGATAATAAATTCAGCTCCTTTGTAAAATCTTCTCTCTTTGGATTATGCAGCAATGACTCTATACGGCGCTGGTCATTGGTGGTATGGCCTGCATGCGCTCCCCGAAATTCAGGGTCATTACTTATTATAACTGGGTTACGAAAGAAGGCTGGGGCAGGGTTCATGATGACTTTGCCGGCGAATGAAAATTCCATATACATGTGCCAGGGCAGAAAAACAACCTTTGCGCTCGGCTCTTTATGTAGCCGTTCTCTAATCATGTGCCAATCTTGTGGGTAGTCTCGAGGTTGGAATTGACCGTGAAGCCCGCCAAATACCAACGGTGCAGTAGCCAGAGGCAATACGAACAGTAGTGGTAAGCAAAGGAGTGAGCCAAAAGCCTGCGCGTGCAAATTATTAACAAGGCGAACAATAGCATAGCTCCCATAGCCTGTCAGTAAACTAAGCACGATAGCTACAACTGCGGCAAACTTTTGTGGTTCTCTGTAGCCCAAGGTGAAGAAGCTTGCCGCGCCTGCTGCAAGTCCGACAGTCAAAACAAGCAAAATTAAAAGGCTGACTGCCGCGTCCTTCTGGGCCTTAAAAAGCGCGTGGAATCCCAATATTGCTACCACCCAAAGCCCAACGAGCGGCAGCCACCACCAGCTATACAAGTCTTGTGTTTTTAAGTAGAGATTCATTCCCTCCGCCCAAAAGCCTTGGAGTGTGAGAATATTTCCGATGATCCCCAATCCCCCGCCATAGGTTGCAAAAGCCAGAAGGTCATTCGGAGTAAAACTAGTGATAATAGCAACGTGGCCGCTACCTGCTACGGCAGGAATAAGCCAATATAGACTACCGATGAGCACGCTAATGATAACAACTGAGGTTCGTATTAAAAGTGTTCTTACCTTTGGCAAGCTCTGGCGAATTCGATACAGGTTAAGCGCAAACAACACCGTTGCTGGCAAAATAAAAATTCCAGCCATATGGATCGAAACAATACTGAGAACCAAGAGGGTTAATACTAATATGCCGCCGTTCTTAAGATTTGGTCGCTGCAGAAACTTCCATAGAAGCACCAAGCTTAGCGGCAAAAGCGCATACCCAAGTAATACCGAGAATTGCCCAACCATAAAGCGTGAATAAACAAAAGGGTTGACTGCGTACAGTACACCGGCGATATAAAATGACCATGACGGCTGATTCTGTAGGGCAAAAGTTTGAGCTAACCGAAATGCCCCTATTCCTGCCAGAAGAAAGATAGCAAGGAGGAGGATTTTCTGCAGGGCATCAGCAGGAATGGCCATATTAAGAATATGTAGTGCACCATAAAATAGATAGCTACTACGTACATCACTCGGTAACTCGATGTGTGGCCCAAATACCATATCGAGTGCAAAGATAAATCCTGGCGATAGTAAAGGCAGTAAAATTACAAGCGCTAAAGCACTAAAGAAAATATGCGGCAGGAAGCGTTGAAGGATACTATGTAGCATTCTCTACTCTCTTTCTATGTTTTCGTTCGTGTAAGAACTCCCAGATACAGTATGCCACTAGCCCGACAAAACTGACAGCACTAAGGATAAGACCAAGGTATAGCCATTTTTGTGGTACGAAACGCATCGTAAGTGAAATTGTATAATTACCAGAAGCGTCTTTTTGGCATACTTCCGCTGATCTACATAGTTCACTTGGCTGAATGTACCAAGCATTCATAGTATTATTTAATGCAAATTGTTCGCCGGCAGTTGCAGGGTTACTTAAGCTTGGTAGCCAGCTATCGTTACGCGTGGGGACAAGTTCCCACAGCTTACTGTACGTTTCGCTTGTGGCTAAGAAAAAAGGCGTGTCATTTGTTGTGATAGTGATTTCCTTTTGAGTTGGATCTTTGGCAATGGTTTCGATCTTCGGGCTCCCTAGTTTTGTGGAGCGATCTTTCAGAAGAAAAAAAGAGTTCTTAACTGGTGGAATATTAATAACGGCTACATTGTCATAGAGTACCTTCGACCGAGTACCTACTTTGCTGTCTGGATAGGCATATAGCATGAGCTTCATGCTAGTAGCATTCTCTGGAACCGTTACGGTGTAACCGAAGCTTTTCCACGAACTTCCGCTTTCCTTTATGCGCTGTGTTTTATCAATTTTGTAAGGGTCATCAAAACGAACTGAAAATCCTGCTACTGGCCCGGTTTCGGCTAAATAGTCGAAGCTTATAATATACTGTTGGCCAGGAGTAACTTTGATTTCTTTAGGTCCGGTGCAGGCGATGTGCGCCTTTGACTCAAGTTGCAATGATTGCTTACCGTCATTAGCTTGAGTATTGTTAAGCGACATCGATATGTCAGGCTTATTGTCGTAATTGTAGCAGTCACTGACCTTCTTCTGCCACAGACCACTCTCAAAGGAGCCGTTAGAAAGACTGTTTTTATATTTGAAAGTTGGATCATCGTAGACTAGCTTGTCATGCTTATCGTTTAACGAGATGCGCTGTGTTTTTGCACTCGGATCCAGCCTGTGGTAATCTGGCCGTTTTTGCGGCGATAGGGTCAAGGTGTTATCAGCTGATTTATAGTAGAGTGGCGTGTGAAGTTCTGGCACCAATAGTTCCTGCTTACTAACATGCGATCCTAATTGATTGTTCGTAATAATCTTATTTTCACGAATATTGTTGCCCGAAACGGTACTAAACGGATCTTCCAAGGCTATCATTGGTAAGTTCTTATTGTCGAGGCCGGTAAAGGAAAGTGGTGATCCAAGGTTGTTCTTTGTCATGCTGTAGGCATCGGCAACACTTTGTCTCTCGTCTAACCCATATAGATTTTCTAGTGCATATACTTGAGGTATATTGATTTTATTTTCGTATAGCTGGAAGTCTCCACGAAGGAAGCTGTGGCTGCGTTTAAAGTCGTATTGATGCGTCAGCATTCGGGCCAGGTCGGATTTTTCGCGGCAACTCAGGACGTAATTGTAACTACCCACGTTAATACTATCGATGCTGTCGACAAGTACACGCTTCACCTGAACGTTCTTAGCCGTTAGTACTTGGTTTAGCTCAACCGTTTCTTCCAGGTGGGTACTCATGTAATCCAGACAGCGAGGACTATTTACAAAAAGCAGAGTTTTATTTTCTAAAGGGGCGTTATTTAAGGCGGTGAAGTTCTCTAATGTTCGTGGAGTGAGCAATTTCTTATGGACATCGCTGAGCACGTATCCGTTCATTCCAATAAATATAATCGCTAAAGCAGCGAAGCTATATGTGCGAAGTTTGCCGGAAGTGCGGGCCATCAACAATACTATGATGCCGGCTAAGACAAAAGGAATATACAGCTGCCACTTTAGAGGCGAACGGAATGCCCAGCCGCCCGGCAGGGTGATGAGTAAACGGATTAAGGCATCGATATTCCAAATGGTCGTGGCTGCAAGAGCGATAAATATGAGAAATGCCAATGAAAACAGCAATAAGCGCCGCAAATCTAACCTTGAAAGTGAACTGCGCACTTTTATAAATAGAACTATTAGGAGAATGTAGAGGCTGAAACTAGCTGCAAAATATATAAACTTGTAGTCAGGATTATAAAATAAGAAATCGAGAAATACTTCTTTTGAAAGCGACAGCCCCGTAAGAAGATCAGCAGTATTCGAGGTTCCCACAAGCGCAGTGTAATCCATGGCAACCGGTACAACATTGGCTGAAATTACATCCTTACTTACGCTCCCCATGCTTAACAGAGAAAGAATAATATATGAATTAGCCAGAATTGCTCCGATTATAAGCGCTGTAATTTTTAAAGTATTCTCCCGCACGAAGTCCCAGTGGCGCCATCCTAAATAAACAAGATATACACCTGAGATAACGGTGTTAAGAATAAGCGTGTAAGGGTGAAGAAAAGAGATGTTTAAACATGCAACATAAAACAGCAGGTACCGTAATTGTCGTTTTTCAAAAGCAATTTTAATGAACGTTAGACATAGAGGTAATAAGGCTGCCGCCAATACTAGCCCAACCTTGGCCATATTGCCTAGGAATATTGGGTTTAAGGCAAAAAGCAAAGAACCTACCAGCGTAACGGGCAAACTATCAATCTTGAGAAACTTGCGGCAGAAATAAAAGAAGGCAAGAAATGCGATTACCAGCGATGATATGGCATAGAAATAGGCAGCTGCTTCGTGGCCAAATAAGCCAAAAACCAAAAAATTAAACACACGACCGGGCAGACGTATAACACCATCAGGGTTAGGTGTTCCTGTTTGAAACGACCACATATAAAAATGCTTAACCCAGTACGTGAGCCAATCAAATGGAAAAACAAAGTCACCGTTCGATAAAAAGCGCATTTAATCCCCTTTTATGTGCTTATCGATAAAGGCTTGAACATCAGATAACTGCAAATCGTTGATGGCGATATGCTGTGTCTCATCAACGCCAGCCTTTTTTAACATTTCGCGTACCTTATTATCATAAACTACTGGTAAAAATGGCGCCGAAGTTAAATGGGCGGTGATGATAATATGAAATTGAGGTGCGATAGCCAGTAATTGCCTGTGATGCTTCTGAAAGAAAGCAAAAAGCCCTAACGGATTATGCGTGAAGTCGAGCGGTTGAATATTTGAATATTTTTGACGCCAGGCTTGAATATAACTATAGCTTTCGGTGTCGACATTTTTATTCTCAAGCAGCGCTACAATGAATTGTTTGTTTGGATTGGCTGCAATAACCTGCTCCATTAAGAGACTAAAGTTATTTTTGTGCCTGGCCTTAAAATGCCTTAGGCCTATAAAAACTGTCTTCTCAGAAATCTTTATTTTTTTCTCGATCAACGCTAACTCTGATCTATAGTTATTTAGATCAATTTCATCAGTTGCCCAAGAAAGGTCATGGTCTAAGTGTACTTTTTTAGTATAACGACTGAAATTTTGCAATGATTCATCGTCACGAGCTAAAATAACGGCCGCACTCTTAGCTGCTAAAAATGCACCAATTCGTCCGAGAGTGGTGGTCGATGAGTAATATCCAACGCCAAGCAAATACACTTTTTTGCCAAAAATTCGAGCAATAAACAAGAACACACTTAAAAGGAATGTGTTAAGGTTCATATCGAGACCCCACAGCCCACCACCGCCAATGATTACATTTTTATTTTTTAAAAGCGTTTTCAACACTTTCAACTTGTCGTACATAAGTACCCGTTTAAAGCCGAAATCCTTATGCATTTCAGAGAAGGCTTCTGGTCGTTGGTAGGCAATCGTCAGATTCTTTACGCCTTGTTTAGCGAGGAGGTTTTGCAGTACCTCAAGCAATAATTCATCGCCGTAGTTGCCGCCGCCGTAATAGCCGATCAAAAAACTATTTTCAAGATCTGTAGTTTTAAGTAGCTGCTTAAATGTCATTGCTTTTAATTATCTCCATAAAATCTTTATAACTTTGCTCAAAAGTGATTGTTTTGCTCCACTCCCAGCCGGCGGTGCGGATGGCTTGGTAGTGTTCTGGACTGGCAAGGATCTCGGCTATGCCCACGGCGAGCGCTTCAGGATGGGGTGCGGTAACGATGCCGGTGCGGTTATGGCGAACGCTGTCTCGAAGGCCATCGACATCATATACAACAGCCGGGGTGCCTTGGCTATTGGCTTCGGTAACGATTAGCCCCCAACCTTCCTTGATGGAGGTTACTGTAATAAGGTGGCTCCGCTTCATGAGTTCGTCTTTTTCTTGCAGGCTTACCCAGCCAAGCAGGGCGATATCTTTTTTGTAAGGGCTCGCTTCTACCGCCGCCGTGAGCTCGCGACCATAGCTGCTATTGGTGTCGCCAGCGATTTTAAGCTGTAAGTCTGGTAAAGTTTTCTTGGCTATCTCGAAAGCTCGTAATTGGTCGATGGTGCGCTTCATTGCTCGCGCGCTCCCAAGACTCAGCATGGTTGGCCGATCGTACTTTTTCACGCTGGTGAGATCGGGCAGCGGCGTTAGTTCAATACCCTCCGAAATTATTTTAATCCGGTTATCTTTAAAGCCAAAATGCTGCAGATCTTTTTTGGTGCTTTCAGAAATAGTGATAGTAGTAGCGCGTGTTTTTCCCATAATAAACGTGGCGATTGGCTCAAGTAGGTAGTAGCCAATGTGGCTCAGTGGCGCGCGCGTTTCGTGAAACCAAATTTCGCGGGCTAATTGATGATAAAACAAGAATGCCTTTGCCTTGCCTTTAAAAAACGGGCTAAAATACGGCGCGGTGTTAACAGCTTCAACAATGACATCAAACCGATTTCGCAGGTGGCGCAAATAGTACCATAGCGCCGCAAACGAATGGATGTATCGGTTGGTGCCTACCCTGATGATTGAAATACCGTCAATCACATCATGGTTTTTTGCTCCTGGGTACTGCGCGGTCAGAATAGTTACCTCATGGCCGGCTTTTACCAAGCGTTTTGAAAGCTCGTGCAGAATGAGCTCGGCACCGCCGGCTTCGGGGTGTGAGGTGTCTTTCCAGGAAAACCACAAAATCTTCACAGGTCGCTACTCCGTCTCGCTTTGCACTACTGGTTCGGTCTCGCGGCGCACCACATACAACGGGCGGTTAAGTACTTCGCTGTGGATGTTGGCAATGTATAGCGCCACTAACCCCAGGCAGACCAAAATAATGCCCACCAAAATTAGCAGAATAAAGGCCAAAATAGCCGGGCCGCTAAAGTTTAGGTTCCATGGGTCTTGTAGTAAGTATTTCTCAATCAGAATAAACAATCCAATTGGGGTGGCAACCGCCAAAATGAACGCCCCAATGTACCCTGCTAGTCGTAACGGCAGCATGCTATACGAGGTAAAGCTGTTAATCGCCAGTGTGATCAACTTTTTAAGGGTGTAGGCTGCTTCGCCATGTTGTCGTTCGGGGGCTTCAAAGTGCACATATTCTCGCTTAAAACCAAGCCAATCAATCAGTCCGCGGGTCATGCGGTTGCGTTCAGTGAGGATGTTAAATTCATCTACTACTGCCCTATCCAGCAACCGAAAATCGGTGGCGTGCGGGGTGATGTGGGTGTGCGAGACGCGCTGCATGATGCTGTAGTACAGACGCGAAGTAAGCTTTTTAAAGGCACTCTCGCCGTCGCTATACGTCCGCACACCAACGATCACTTCACCGCCGTTTTCCCAGTGCTTAATAAATTCAGGCAGCAGGCTTGGCGGGTGTTGCAGGTCGGCATCCATAATAATCGCCGCGTCGCCTTTTGCGGCATGAATACCAGCCGAGGTGGCGGCTTCTTTGCCAAAGTTACGTACGAATTCAATCAAACGGACCCGTGGATCTTGCTTCCGCAAGCGGCGAACAATGATGGGTGATTCATCTTTGCTGCCGTCATCAACAAAAATAAATTCGAACTCATAGCTTAGCCCAGCAGCGACTTGCCGGAGCTCCTCATATAATAAGGGGATGTTTTTTGCCTCGTTGTGACCGGGAACAATAACTGAAATCAACTTTGGTTTAGACATGGTCTCTCCTTAAAACTCTATAACTCAGCCGCCAGAGGGCAATCAATACCAGCGTACCGACGCTTCCCCACAACAGCCCCTGCACAATACTGCTTAAACTGCTATGCATTTGCAGCAGTACGATAATTGTGCCAACAACGCCAACCGCCGCCAGTAAACTAATTTGGTAGCGTCGAAGCGCCATATAATATGAAACCACAAGGTTTAAAATAGACAGCACAAACAGCGCAGTCGCCAGTGGTGGCAATAAGTAGGCGTAGGCTTCAAACCGATGCCCCATTAATAGACTGACAAAAAAGTTAGGAAATGCCAAGAAAGCAATCAGACCAATTCCGCCGAGGCCGGCTACCAGTACGGCTGATTTTACTAGCAGTGCGCGGTTTTGCTTGGCCGGCGCTGCTAGCTTTACCGAAGAAAGCATCACTTGAGCTACCGAAGCCGTCAGGAAGAACAGTACCTTTGCAACCGTGGCAATACCGGCGTATCCACCGGCCGTTTCGGCATCAAAAAAATACTTCACCAGCAGTACATCGACGCTGGTCAGGACCATAATACTTAATGAAGCCACCAGTACGATGGCGCTATAGCGCAGTTCAGGTACGATTTCTTTACTATTTGGCAAGCTAAAGTAACTTGCGTGACTCTCGGGCTTGATGAAACCAGCTTGCTTCGCTTTGTAGGCGGTGTAGGCAAAAGCCAGGAGTTGTGCAGCCACAATACCAAAAATGGCGCCGGGGGTGCTTAGCCCAATCACCACCAATAGCGCCGACACGACTATCTTCCCTGCAGCCCCAAGAATATTCCCCGCCGAAACGGTGGCAAACTTTTTATTGCCACGCAAATAAGCGCTACGGAATGTGAGCGGCACAGTTGCCACCAGCGCCACTAAAAGAATAATAAACGGCCATGGCGACTCAAATCGTAAAACGTTTTGGAAAAATGGACTTGCCAATGCGCCTATCACCAGCAAAGCAAGACTTATGAATAAGCTCAGTTTCTCGAGCTCAAATAGCACGCGGGCTTGTCGGGTGCGATCTTCGTAATTTGCCACGATGTTTATTGCCACCTGGCTCAGCACGGTCAAGAAAATGGTTAACTGCAAAAATAATGAAATAAGTACTTGGACTTCACCGTATTCCTCAAGGCTCAAAAGTCGCCCCAGCACCGGGTAATACGCATAGTTGAGCACACTAACTGCGAGCGCGCCAAAAAAGAACACGGCATTATGCCGCACGAAATCACTCCTGCCCAAAATCGAGGTAATTCGTGTCTTCACGCTTTTAAGCCTAGCAATCTGTGGACGGTTAGACAAGACACTTTACTTTATAAAGTAATGACTTATTGATACGATACGAACCACGGAACAGGGGTGATCCCGTAGGTTTGTGCCGGTGAAAATGTCGGTGTATCTTCGTTGTAAAAATTCTTCCATCCCATGTGAATGCCCTGGGGTAAATCTTTAGTTAATACTTGCCAGGTGCCCAACTTGGTGGGCTGATCACCGTGACCATCCATTTGGATAATGTGCGCTAGTTCGGGGTGGGTGCGCAAAAGCTCACGCTTGTGAATCATTGAACTGCGGAATTGGTGCAGTAAAAATACTTTTTGCGGCAGGTTACGATGCCGGGTAAGACTAGCCAACCACGCAGCAGTCTGATTAACTTCATGCGCATGGACACTGCCAATTTGCTCTAAATGTTGTTCAGTTTTCTTCAGGCGCCATTCGGGATCGAGCGCCAGCCCCACGTGCGGATAAAGCAACAGCTTTTCAAGACGCTTAGCTTGGGTAAGAAAATGGGTGCGGCCAGGTTGTAGATCGAGCACGACGTATACTTTGGCTTTTTCAGCTTCCCTCACCCACTTTTCTAGTTTTTCAATCGGAATTTCACGCGAGTAATCACTGTCGGCGGTAGGTTCGGCGGCAGCAACGGTGGCAATAACCTCTAGTGCTGGATACACCTGCTGTTTGGTGTGCGGCTGGTAGTTTTGTGCCAGCTTTTTGACGCGCTGCAGTGTTTTTGGTAGTGACTGCTCCCCTAGCGCACCCAGTGCTGGTGTATCGGGCGCACCATACAGCGCGACGAGCCGCGTATGTGGTAATAGTTGCTGCCGACCGTCAAACAAAATCTTTTGTGGCTGCTTCTCTTCGCGTAAAGCCACCTTGGGAATGGCAGGCTGGGTAATCACCCCAATTAAGTACCAGCCGAGTCCTATGGTGAGTAAGGCGGCAATGGCCAGCAGAACAGGCTTCAGCCAGGGCAAATTTGCACTCTGCAATAACTTGTTCATAATAGTACTATACTAAACGAAAGGAAAGCCTTCTATGCCACAGCCATCCTCAGCTTCCAAAAAACCATTACTTGTCTGGATTATCGTAATCGCGGCAATTGCAGTTGCCGGATACCTCTTGTTTTTCTTGCCAAAATCGCAGCCAGCCAACCAGCCAGACGAAGATAATTTGCCAGATTTTAGTGCCGTTAAATCTGCCGAAATTGTACTTTCTGATCCTACTAAAACAAAGGCCGCCTACCAACTTCCTCAAAATTCGGTGAAAAAACTATCACCGGCCGAGCAAAACCAACAAACAGTAACCCTGACTTCGGGAAGCCTTGTGCCACTTGAAAAATTGACTATTGAAAAGCATGAAGCCAACAAAAAAATTATCGGTGTTGAGTTTACGGTCTATCAACTAAAAGATGGACTTGAAAACACCAGTTTAATTGACATCTTCCAGCAACAAGACGACGCTAAAAAGGCGGAAGTCGAAGCTAAAGATCAGCTGCTCACCCACGTTCAGTCGGGAACGCCACCTAGCCTGACAATCCAAACCACCGATAACCAAGCGGCGCCACTTGCCTCAATCAAGCGCACTACGATCATAACAAAAGACAGCAACGAAACTGCCGCTTACGAAATACTGAGCGGCTTAAAAACCGGCAAAAATTTACTAGTAGCCCACTTCACCACCGATTCAGAAACGCGATTGCTACAAGCCGATAGCATTTTTCAGGATTTGCTTAACCAGGTGCGGCTAAAAACTCAGTAAACAAGAAGCCGCTGCACTATTGTCAGCGGCTCCTTGTTTCCTTTCAGGAACAATACTTTTAGTGAACCACAATCGGCTCGGTAGCTGCGCCTGAAGTTTTTTTGCTCTGCTTAATGAATAAAGCGGCAAAAATGAATCCAAGCACTAAGATGACCAGTCCGCCATAAATCGCTGCCCGATACCCAGCCACAGTGGCTTCGGTAACATTTGTGGCGACCTGCAAGGCGCCAGTGGTCACGCTTGAAGCAATGCCAGCCAAAATTGCCAGGCCAAGTGCCCCACCAACTTGCATTGAGGTGTTGAGTAAGCCTGATGCGAGGCCAGCCTCACGCCCCGGTACACCACTGGTTGCGGCGACGTTGAGGGCCACAAACGACATCCCTAAGCCGAGCGAAATCAGTACTGAACCAGGCAAGATGGTCAAGGCGAAGACACCATCAGTTGGCATTTGGGCAATCCACAGCATACCCGCCATTAGCAGCCCAAGCGATACCAAGATGATAGGCTTGAAGCCAATTTTCGGCAAGATTCTTGGGGTAAGCGTCGAGACGACCCCGATAATAATCGGAATAGGCAAGAAATTCAAGCCAGTAATAACCGGCGAATACTGTAGAACGGTTTGCGCATAGAGCACGGTAATATAAAACATGCTCATCAGGCTAGCCATCACCGGTAGCATGATAACATTGGCGGCACTTAAGTTGCGAATCTTAAAGATCGATAGTGGCATAAGCGGATGCTTTACCTTAGCCTCGTTGAAGATGAAGCCAGCTAACAGCAAGGCGCTGACCGCTAGAATCGTCCATACGGTACCGTTACCCCAGCCAAGATGCACGGCTTGTTCAAGAGCATACACTAGGAGCATCAAACCGCCGGTTACCAGTGCTGCACCACGAATATCAACGTGTTTATCCTGTTCTTCAATCTCGTGCTTCGGCAGGAATTTCAGGGCACCATAAACTGCCAAGAGTCCAATCGGTACGTTAATAAAGAAGTTCCATTCCCAGCCGACAAACTGGGTTAGCGCACCGCCAACCATCAATCCGACTGCTGCCCCACCGGCGCCAACCGCTGCCCATACCGATAGTGCGCGGTTGCGTTCTTGGCCTTCTTTAAAAATAGTCAACAGCAGCGATAGGGCTGCAGGTGACATAAAGGCAGCAGCTAAGCCTTGGAGGGCTCGTAGGGCAATCAGCATGATACTATTTTGTGAAAAGCCAATCAGTACTGAAATGGCTATAAAAGCGAGCGCACCGCCAATCAACATTCGTTTGCGGCCAAACAAGTCGGCCATGCGACCGCCAAGCAGTAAGAAACCACCGAACGTTAAGGTATACGCGGTCACGACCCACTGAAGGCTTTCAGGCGTAAAATGCAACTGCTCTTGCAGAGCTGGTAAGGCGACGTTCACTACTGAAGAGTCCAGCACTACCATAAATTGCATCAACGCCAGGAAGCCTAAGACAAGCTTTTTGCGTGTGTTTGTCATTGTTGTCCTTTTACGTTAATTAACTTTAATAACTCGATCATTATATTTCTTGATATTTGATATTGTCAAGTATTTACAAAATGAAGTATAATGAAATGAATATGAAAGACGCAATTAAAAAGAATACCGCCTGGAATCTACTACAAGTCGCTACTTTTGCTCGTGTGCAGGCTCAGCATATCGCGGACGACTATGACCTTACCAGCACTCAGCTCTATGCGCTCTGTAGCCTTGACCCTACCCGGCCCATTTCTATGCGGAATATATCACTTGTGCTTGAATGCGATGCGTCGAATGTGACTGGATTGGTAGATCGCCTGCTGCACCACGGCTACGTTGAGCGGCACGAGCTACCAGATGATCGCCGGGTAAAGGTGGTGAGCCTCACCGACAAAGGTATCGCCTTACGCGCCGAAGCCCTGCAGCGCTTAGCTGAGGCTCCGCTTGATGGATTGCAGTACTTATCGCCTGGCGAGCGCGTCTTGCTTGATGAGCTACTAGTAAAAATGCTCACCAAGTAATTCTCCTTCACTTTGCTATACTTATCTCCATGACAACTGAACAACTTATGGCGCGGGCGATAGATATCCGCAAACGATACGACGAATTAAATGCTTCGAAATATGGTGACGCCTGGAATGGCCACCAGTTAGCGCTCGGTTTTGTGGGCGATGTTGGTGATCTTGCGAAAATTATTATGGCCAAAGACGGCCTACGCGACATCGATGGTGATGTCGATGAAAAGTTGGCACATGAACTAGCCGATTGCTTGTGGAGCGTTCTGGTGCTCGCGCACCGCTATGGCGTGGATATTGAAAAAGAATTCTTAAATACAATGGACCATCTCGAACAGCGAATCGCCGCTGAAGTGAACGCCTAGGTTCTTTCTTGTTTACTTAGTATTAGATCTTCCAAGCGCTTGACTGAAAAGAACAAAAGCGGCACTTTAACCACGGCTCATACCAAAAGTAAGGAGGCCGGGTAATGCCACACTACTACTTGTTGCGGCATGGTATTGGAAGCGCAGACACCGAGTTGCTCTATACCTTAGAAAGGAGAGCCAACAGCCTACTGAGACAAGATTTGTCGGGTTCTCAGCTATACCGGTAGGAGTGCTTGTAGTAACGGAAGTCGAACTTCGGCAGCCCAGCGGCTATACCCTTCTCCCCTCCTTGTGAAACTCCCTGGTCTGAGCGGGTCTGCTTAGGCCAGGGCAAAATTTTAAAGTGTAATAAAATACGCCGCAGAATATTGCGGCGTATTTCTATTTCGTAGCTGTTTTTATTTGTTTAAGAGTCGGTCGATAAGATGCTTGCGTGAGCGGAGGTAGTAAGCGCCGGCTGCAGTGATGCTGCCAAGGCCGAAGGCACCGCCGATGAAGTCGGCTGGACCAGTCTTAGGAAGTTCGACTGGAGGCTTTGGTGCTGCAGGCTTTTCACAGTCAGGGTGGCCAACAGGAAGCTCAGGGTTGTATGGGCAAGGCTTACAGTCAGGATGGTTTACCGGTAGCTGTGGGTTCAGCGGGCAAGCTTCTGGGCTTACTTTGATACTGACTTCACAGGCTTTGCTGGTAACTTTACCTTCACTTTCAAAGCTGACAGTGGCCTTGATGGTGTAGTTGCCTTCTTTCGCGTATTTGTGAGTGGTTACAACGGTGGTTGGGTCGGTTGCATCTGGCTTTACATCGTTTTGGCTAGCGCCGTCACCGAATTCGAAGTTACCGCTGATAAGGGTTGCGCCTTCGGCTTTAGTGTGAGCAGTAAATTCGTATTCATTACGGTTCAGCTGCTTAGCGGTAAGAGCGCTACACTCGAAGATTGGTTCAGGCTTTACTTCTACTGGTGTTTCACAGCTTTGGCGAGTATCGCTGACTTCTTTGCCGTTAACGTTGAAGTAAACAGTGACTTTGGCGTTGTAGTTACCAGCCTTAGCGTACTTGTGAGTAACAGCTTCGCTTGGATTGGTGCGAGTTTCGGTGGTACCATCGCCAAATTCGTAGACAACGCGGCTGACGGTAGCGCCATTTTCGGCAACCACATTAGTGCTGAACTTAAAGGTGGTGCGGTCGATTTGTTCTTTTTGTAGACTGTCACATTTGTATTTCGGGCTATTACCCCAGATAGGGTTACCACAAACGGTGAGGCTTGCGAATTCCATCTCGTGCGTGTCAGGGTTCATCATGACGATGACTGGAATCGCGTTGCTACCGAAGTTAGCTTGTGACGGACCAAAGTAGTAGGTTTTGCCAGCAATGGTGACCGGTGTACGGTTTTGACCACCCAAGGTGCTGCGGCCGAGGCTGTGAGCGCCGGTGGCAACGGTCTGGCCGTCAACTTCAATTCGGCCGTCCTTGAAAGCGGTACCCATTTTAGCGGTAGCAGCAAAGCGACCAAGTTCATCTGGGCTTAGGCCGTAATGTGCGTAGACATTGTGGAGGTCGCCAGTGGCGTTTTCATTATATTTGTTGACAAATTCTTGTACCGAATGTGCACCACAGTTGATGATATCGTTTGATGGATTACATTTTGCGGCGTTAGCTGTAGTTGCGCCACTTGCTGCGTTGAGGGCTAGTACTCCCCCGGTAACTACGGCTATTGCACCGAACACAAGCGCTTTGTTGCTGGCAGCAAGGCGCAGATGGTTCAGTAGACGTTTGACTATTTGCATCGCTTTACTTTCCTTCCTCTCTTTAAACTATTATTAACTCTATCATAAGTGATTAACATTGTCAATAATATGTAAGGCTTTTTTGCAATAATTACAACTATATTCTATAGAGCTTATGGTTAGCCGGTCCGCATATGAATATACAGACCGGCTATTTAGCGCTTGCGAGCTTTAAAATTTACTCCCAGCCAGCCTCGCGCCTAACGCGCGCCACAAGTTCAGGGTCTGACCCAAACTTTGAATTCAGCAGATGCGACTCGTAGGCGTGAGGCTGCGCAACGTCGCAACCTGTGCAGGGCTCGTGCTGCTTACCAGCAAGCGGCCGCATGTTCTTTACGAGCTCACTTTCTACTTGGGCTGTTGCTAACCGGTGCAGGGCTTCGTTCGCCATTGTTCCCAGGTAGTACTTGATGATTACCGACAGCGGAAGTGACATGGTCCTCTCCTTTTTTGTTGGCGGCACAACGAGCTTATTGTAGAGCGAGGCGCTATGTTTGTGAAGAGTAAATCTCGGCTTCAGATTTTCCGTCTCCTAAAAACAAGAGTATAATAAAAAGACATACCACTGACATCACGAGGAGGACATATGGCGCAACATTCGACAAAAAACCAATACGAGATGCAGGATCCGACAACGCAATATCCGCGGCCCGAATTTCCAGAACAAACGCAGCCCGAGCCTGGCCTCGCGAAAGACATGACCCCAAAACCTGATCACGGCGAAGAGTCGTATCAGGGGTTTGGCCGCTTGAAGGGCCGTAAAGCGATTGTGACTGGCGCCGATTCTGGCATTGGTCGGGCAGCGGCAATTGCTTTTGCTCGTGAAGGGGCGGATGTCGTACTTAATTATCTGCCCAGCGAAGAACCGGATGCCCAAGAAGTAATAAAAGTGATCGAAGCCACCGGACAAAAGGCCATCGCTATGCCGGGCGACATTAGCGACGAAGCTTTTTGCGAAAAACTAATTAGCGAAGGCGTAAAAGCGCTCGGCGGGCTCGATATTCTAGCGAATATTGCGGGCAAACAGGTCGCCCAAAAGCACTTAGCAGATATTACCACCGAGCAATTTGATCAAACTTTCAAAACCAATGTTTATGCTATGTTCTGGCTATGCAAAGCGGCGCTTCCCCACTTGCCGGCTGGCGCGAGCATTATAAATACTGCCTCGATTCAATCGTATGCACCGTCTCCAACATTGGTAGATTACGCGTCAACCAAGGCGGCGATTGTTGCTTTCACCAAAGCTTTAGCTAAGCAAGTGGCCGAAAAAGGCATCCGGGTGAATGCCATTGCGCCAGGGCCAGTCTGGACACCACTGCAGCCGAGTTATGGGCAGCCTGCCGAAAAAATCCCGGTATTTGGCGAGCAAGTGCCACTGGGCCGGCCAGGCCAGCCGGCTGAAGTAGCACCGATTTATGTGCTGCTGGCATCGCAAGAATCAAGTTATGTAACCGGTGAAGTGTATGGCGTAACCGGTGGGAATCCACTCCCCTAAAAGCTTACGGAAAATGATGATGCCTCCGGTGTGAGCCGGAGGCATGGTTCAGTATTCTTTGAGCTCGTTTTCTACGAATTTATTCAACTGCTCCAATGCTGCCTGGCCCAGATTTCTTGTTTCCCAGTCGTAACCAGGCTTGAGCACAAGGGTGATACTTTCGTGAGTTGAGAAACAGCTTACGGGACCATTACCACTAAAGTAGTTTCGAAGCCGCCTCTGTTCGTAATCAGTGAGGTGACGTCGTCGCAAGCTACCATTAACAACCTCATATACCCTCCTACCGGGATGGCCAGTTTCACCGCGGCCGATGACCTTAAGCACCATGCGTCCAAGCCTTTCAGGTTGTAATATCAGGCAAGCTTGCCTTCGACCGACTCAGCGGCGAGCGTGCGACCAAGAGCACAGATCACCTCTCGATCAAATCGATCATCGCTAACTACGGCCAAAACATGATCGGCGTAAATGTGTACGGTGTACCCGCTCATGCATCTATACAACTCAACTGCCAGCCAGTCCTGTTCGCCCTCGTCTAGCTGGAAATCGCAAAATTCGAACTTTCGGCCTAGGCTAAGTGACGTGATCGATACCTCGTAACGTGCCATCAGAACCACCTTAGGCTTATAGATTGCCGTATTTATCATTGGCTATCTTGGGGTCAAAGTCAATAGTATGCGCCAGTGTCTCATTGCGATTCGAGCCAAACTACCCTATACTTTGTGTTTGAATAGGACAGTCATCTTTTTATGAATCAAGCAAACAATTTACTTTCTGCTGAAGGCGCGATACTCCGAGAGCAGTTACAAGAAGCCCAGCTTGCCCAAAAAACACACGCTGCGGCGTTTGAGGGCAGCCGTAAAATTCATGTTGCAGGAATTGGCCGGGCAATTTCGGCGGCCTACGAACAGCTCCGAAACGCCGCCGCCAATACCGAAGAACATTTGCTGCTGCAGCAAGCTGTACGGCGATTTTTGCGCCGCAATATTTCCTTTACTGCGCAATCTATTGAAAAACCGCTGGCCGAAGAACTGGTGGTCGAGCTCACCCAGGCCGGTTATTTGGTAAACGATACCGTAGCGGTTGATACGGTTAGGTTAATTAATACCGCCATTGAACGCTCGTTTCGGGCGTACCTGACACTGCGTGCGGGGTCGATCACCCAGGAAACGGCCACTTCCTGGATGCTCGATGTTCTGTGTGTTGAAATTGAGGAGCTACTGACCGCACCCCGTACAGCCCAGGGAGTGTTTATCCATTTTGCCTATCGTCATTTCCGGGAGCTTTTTTCTGAAGAAGACGCCAAAAGCGTGGTACACTACGATATTTCGCTCTACATCGCTACTCATCGGGCGCTGCTGCGATCTGATCTTGCCAACGTTCGCCGCGACATGCTGCGCCTTTACCAGCGAACTATTGATGACCTTCAAGAATATATTGCTACTAACCAGCTGATCGATGAGTTGTTTCATAACGAAACAACCAATAAGTTAACCCGGGCGGTGAGCAAGTATGGCGCGCCGTTTCGGACATTTCGTAGCTTGCTTGAAAGTGGCGCTCCGGTTGAGGAGTTGCTGTTTGATAAAGCCAAGTTTAAGTCGGCCTATGCCGCACAGGTAAAAATCGAGCAAGAGCGTGTGGCACGCAAGCTCAACCGCGGGGTGATTAAAAGTATTATTTTCTTATTAATCACCAAGGTTATTATTGGGCTGGCGATTGAAGTGCCGTATGACATTTTTCTTACTGGCACGGTAGCTATTTTGCCGCTCATGATCAATATCTTTTTCCCACCGCTGTATATGGCGCTGCTGCGCATGAGCTTAAGCTTGCCTGGGCCGGCGAACAGCGTCGCTATCCAGGATTACATGACGGCGGTGTTGTATCAAGAGCAGCGCGAACAATTAAAAGTCTCACCGCTTAAACGAGCCGAATCCTCAACGGTACTCACCGGTCTCTACTGGCTGATGTTCTTGATTTCTTTTGGTGCGGTGGTCACGGCACTGTCGTTGCTTCATTTTAATCTTGTTCAGGGGATAATCTTTTTCGTCTTTCTTTCGACGGCAAGCTTCCTTGGGTTCCGCTTGTCGCGCTTGGTGCGCGAAATTGAAATGTTTGCGGCGCGCCAGGGGTTCTTTGATGCCATTCGCGACTTCTTTTATACCCCGTTTGTGATTATTGGGCGTTGGCTATCCGATAAATATGCGCGAGTAAATATTATTACTTTGATGCTCGATATGGTGATTGAGCTGCCATTAAAAACCATTCTTCGCTTAACTCGCCAGTGGACGCGTTTCTTAAACGAAAAACGCGACGAATTATAGGGTTAGGGTAATAGCCAGGTTTCAAGCAGCTGGTAGTATTTTGTAAGGTCACTGCGGTGCAGCCATTCGTTGGCGCTGTGGTGTCCGCCGCCATTTGGTTGCACAATAATGCACGGGATGTCGTAGGCCGCAAACCAGCGACCGTCGGTGCCGCCAAACGATTCTGAAAAACTAACAGGATTACCGGTCGCGATTTCCATCTTAGCGATAAAATGAACCACATCAGGATGAGTACGATCGAGCAGCAACGGCTTTGAGCGCACAGGCGTTTTAAATGAAAAGCCGTAAAGCTTACTTTGCGCTTCAATGTAGGTAAGATGTTCGGCAATTGCTTCTTCCTCGAAGGCTCGAAAATCGATAGTTACCGTAGCGGTGTCAGGCACTTGGTTCCAGGCGTCGCCGGCGTGGAAAGTGCTAATGGTGAGGGTTGGGTCGGAGGCCAGTTTTAAAGGGTAACGCTTTTTAATATCAGCTAAAAAAGGGAGCAAATTTGTAATGGCATTGCTGCCTTCAGCTGGCCGCGAGGCATGGGCAGCTTTGCCGGTAGCGGTGATTTCGGTTAATGAAAAGCCCTTGGCGCGTTCTTCAATCTTCCAGCCCATGCCGCCATCTGGAATGAAAACCACATTCGCGCGCCAGCCCGCAGCCAAGATGTCTGAAACACTTTGTCCGCCCAGTTCTTCGTCGGTGGTAAAAGCAAAGCCGACACTCTGGTCCTTGAGTGTCTCGTGGTGTTGCTTGGCAAATTCAATAAAACAAGCGGCCGCGAACTTCATATCAAACACACCGCGGCCCAACAGCCGATCTTCAACCGAGGTCACCGTATATTGCGACGGATGAGCCGGCACGACATCAAGATGGGCAAGGAGCAAGTAGTGCGGATGTTTGGTGTTTTGGGTGGTGGCAATTAAATACGGATTATCGCGGTCGATATCGACATGCACAAATAAACCCAGCGGTTCGAGTTCGCTGCGCACGTATTCGATAATTTGATGGCAAGCACCCCGGTTGCGACTTTCGCTTGGAATAGCAACGAGCGATGCAAGCGTCGTTTCGAGTTTTTCCTGCATCTGGTATCCTTTTTGTAAAAAACTACTACAAGTATGTAGTCTATGTGTATATCTGTCAATAAGCATGCTTCTATGGTTTGGCAAAGAGGCGTTTATTATGGCCTACGCACAGCTTCTTGTATGATAAGAGCATGGTAAAAGACTACCTGCTTATTTTGCGGCGCAACCTGGTGAATCCTTTAGTTATTTCGATTGCAATTTTAGCGGTAGGGCTGCTGCTTTTAAACGAACTGCGGGACGCCTGGTTTATCTCGGTAGTGATAACAATTAATGTGACGCTAGCCATAATTCAGGAGATTCGAGCGCGGCGGGCATTAAGAAAACTAGAAATCTTGACTGCGCCGAAAGCCGTCGTTTTAAAGGATGGACAAAAAACAACTGTTGCGGTCGAGGCGGTGCGTCGTGGTGATGTGGTGGAAGTAATTGCCGGCGACCAGTTACCTGCCGATGGGACGGTGGTGGCATCGCATGGCCTGGAATGTGACGAGAGCTTATTGACAGGCGAAGCCCGCACAGTAGTAAAACAGCCTGGCGATGCAGTATTTGCTGGTAGCGTTGCCGTAGCGGGCAGTGCGAGAGTAAAAGTGACGGCCGTCGGTGTCGAAACACGCGCCGGCACGATGACAGCGCACTTAAAGCGTTACGAGCCACAAAACACCCCTTTGCAGCGTCGAATTGCTCTGACTATCCAAATCCTGACGTACATCGCAATTGGTTTATCGATCGTAGTCCTGACGGTGTATCTGGCGCAAGATTTAGGCTTGGTGGCTGCTTTAAAAACGATAACTTCTGGGACTATTGGGGTAATCCCCGAGGGTTTATTGCTGGCTAGTACCCTGCTTTTGGCCTTCGGGGCGGTGAAGCTCGCCCAGCAGCAGGTGTTACCGCAGAAGCTTTCAGCCATAGAAGCCATGGCGCTGCTCGATGATTTATGCGTGGATAAAACCGGTACCCTCACCAGCGATACAATGCAACTTGAATCAATTGTGCCGTTTACTGGCACCAAAGATCAAATAAACGCCTACGTTCGAACACTGGCTCACGAAGCCAGCGGCAATAACGCCACGGGCAAGGCCATGCTGTCTGCTGTCGGTTCTGCCGAGCTGCTACCGGTAAGCGAAGTACTGGCTTTTTCGTCCGAGCGAAAGTTAAGTGCTGTGAAACTGCCCGATAACAGCGTAATTATGATGGGCGCACCTGAAATTGTGACCAAAAACCTGCGGCTATCCAAAAAACAAACTGATGAAATAGACCAGCGCGTCGAAAAAGGTCTCCGGGTGATGTTATTGGTACGTGCGCCGCGAGTTCACGGGTCGATCCGGGAGTCGTCCGTGCTTAAAGCCGCAAATTTTGCACCGGTCGGCCTAATTGTTCTAAGCAATGCTCTTCGCCAGAACGCGCGCGAAACAGTTGGCTTTTTACAAAAACGCGGTGTGCGGCTGCGGGTAATTAGCGGCGATAATCCAAAAACGGTGCAAACAGTAGCAGAACAAGCGGGCATTAGCGGCGCTGAAAAAGTTATTACTGGCCCAGAGTTAGAAAAACTACCAGGGTCAGCTTGGCAGCAAACTGTGGAAGATACGGTCGTCTTTGCTCGGGTTTTGCCTGAGCAAAAGCAGCAGATCATCAAAGCTTTACAGGCGAGAGGTAGTTTTGTCGGTATGGTTGGTGATGGAGTTAATGATGCCTTGGCGCTTAAACAAGCGAACTTAAGCGTGGCGATGTTTGCTGGCGCAGCTGCGTCGCGGCGGGTAGCCGATATTATCCTTTTAAATAATGCTTTCACGTCGCTCCCGATTGGTATGCGGCTCGGTAACCGAATTATGCAGGCAATCGAACTGATTGCTAGCTTATTCTTTCATAAAATTATTTATGGCATTTTGCTGCTTTTGGCGTCGCTTGTACTGCACCTGCCCTACCCTTTTTTGCCGCGTCATTTGACGTTTATGAATATTTTTCTCGTCACCCTGCCTTCGGTGCTTTGGACAATTTTCCCGCCAGAAACCGATAAGCGAATCGACCCGCGCCGTTTTTGGAAGCACACTCTGTTTGTTATGCTACCGCTCGCTTCACTCAGCTTTATAGGGATACTTTCTACGTATCTGTGGCTGCACAATGTCTTGCCAGGCGGGACCCTAGGTGTTGCGCAACAAGCCCAAACAATTACCGTGTTAATGACCACATTATTTGGTGTTGGAATGGTCTTTTTGGTACCGTGGCTGCTGGCTGTTCCGGCGAGCAAAAATATCCATCGCATGCGGCTACTCTATAGCGCGGGTGTTTTCTTGGTGGCATTAGTGGTGTTTGCTGTAGAGCCGCTGCGTAGTTTTTTGGATTTTACCGCCCCGATGCCGCAATTTATGCTAGTGCCGCTACTATTCACCGCGCTGACTATAGGCGCACAGCTATTTTTGGCTAAAAAACTAAGGCAACAGTTAACCGTGAAGTTTTAGGTGGTGTCGCCCAAAATATTTATGTAGCTCGCTGACAGCAATCACAGCGCTCGCAGCAACAAGACTAGTAACAAACAGCATTAATGGTGGTACTTGCACCACGTGCAGCACCGGTTGCAGTGGGCCAAATAACGCCAGCAACTGCAAGCTCGCGGCAATGCCGAGCCCTATGTAAAACTTCTTATTGCTCGCTTCCCCCCGCCCAAAAATAGACTGTAGCTCACGGCGAGCATTTAAGGCGTTCGCCCACTGCATTACTACCAGTGCGGTAAAGGTGAACGTTTGTGCGGCGGCCACGCCATGAGATTGCATGAAGAGCTGGAAGATAATTAATGCGACAACCGCCATGGTCGCGGCAGTAAGAAGTAAACGGCTCACAAGATAACGGTTTAGCAAAGGCGCGCCCGGACGACGAGGCCGTTGTTTCATGATGTGCTTTTCGCCCGGCTCGAGCCCAAGCGGAATAACTAAAGCGGTGTCGGTGACTAAGTTAATCCATAAAATCTGGACTGGCGCTACGGGCAGCGGCAGGCCAATAAGTAACGCGCCAATCATAGTCAGAATTTCACCAGTTGTGGTGGTGAGGAGGTAAAACAGCATTCGCCGAATGTTACTAAAAATAACCCGCCCTTCTTTTAGGGCGCTGACGATACTTTTGAAGTTATTATCGAGTAGTACCATATCGCCGGCGTCTTTTGCGATTTGTGAGCCACTGCCCATAGCAATGCCAACATTGGCATTCGCCAGTGCCGGAACATCGTTGACGCCATCACCAGTCATGGCCGGTACGCCGTGGGCTTTGAGGGCGCTCAAAATCCGATATTTTTGTTCTGGTACTACCCGCGCGAAGACATTTATTTTGCCAACGAGCTGCACCAGTTCTTTGTCGCTTAGTTCATTTAATTTTCGGCTGTCAAATACTTCATTTCGATGGGTGGCAATGCCGAGTTGCTGGGCAATTCGATAGGCGGTTTCAACATGGTCGCCAGTGATCATCTGTACTTGAATACCCGCTTCTTTCGCAGCAAGTACCGCTGGTTTGGCTTCTGGGCGAAGGACGTCGGCCACTGCTACTAGCCCAATAAATATCAGTTTATCGGGTAAAGTTTCGAGGGTGGTGTGGCGTGTGGCGCGCTGCAGCTTTGCGAAGGCAATCACCCGATTGCCTTCGCCGGTTAATTCTTCGAGCGCCGCGAGTACCTGCTGGGTTTCGGTTTTGTTGAGGCTCGTTTTCCCCAGGATGTGTTCGGGCGCACCTTTAATATAGGCACTAAAAGTTGTTCCATGCTGCCAAAGATTGCCGCTCATTGCGAAACGATGATCAAACGGCAGCGAGGCAACTAAAGCGTGCGTATCAGGCACGGAACGCTTCGTGCTTTTTGCATGCACAGCAAAGGCAATATCGAGCGGGTCGTGCAAGCGGCCTTTTGTTTGATTGACTGTGTAAGGTAGGATTTCATTAAGCGCATCGTTTGCATGCGGTAACTGCCAGGTTTTTTGAACCGTGAGGATATTTTTTGTCAGAGTGCCGGTTTTATCAGTAGCTACGGTGGTCACCACGCCAAGCGTTTCAATAGCAGCCATGTTCCGAATAAGAGCTTTTTGCTTCGCTAAACGGCGCATGCCCAGGACCAAAATAACGGTAATTGCCACCGGTAAGCCTTCTGGCACCGCCGAAACAGCCAGGGTAAGAATAAATCGTATCGCCTCGCCGACCTCGATGCCGCGCTGCATGCTTAAAATAAAAACGATAATCGAAACAATGACCACCATTATGATAATTTGGGTGAGCAGAGCATCGATTTTTTTCTGAACCGGGCTTTCGATGTCGGTGCGAGTTGAAAGAGCGGCGATTCGGCCGAATTCGGTCTGATTACCCGTTCTGACGACCGCCGCTGTTGCCTCACCGCTAACCACAAATGAGCCCTGGAATAAAATATTACTTTGTTCGTAAGCCGGTTTTTGGCCCTTAAGTGGTTGCGGCTGTTTGCTGACCGGTTCAGATTCACCAGTGAGCAACGATTCGTCTACCCGCACGCCCTCGGCAGAGAGCACCCGAGCGTCAGCCGGAATTTTCTGTCCTTCATTGACGACGATAATGTCACCCATGACAAGATCGGTGGCACTGATGGCGCGCTGTTTGCCGCCACGCAGCACTTTGGCCTGTTCGATTGACTGATCGCGAAGATCCCGCAGAATTTTTTCGGTTGAAAAGTACTGAACATAATAAATCGCGGCGCTAATAGCCATAATAACCCCAATAATAACCGCATCAAGTGCGGCGCCATGAAGAATACTAAAAACCGCCGCGACAATCAGCACGACCATAAACATATTAGCAAATGGCTCAATAATAATTCGCCACAGAGGTTTACGCACCACCTCGATAACATTCGGGCCGTAATGAGCCAGGCGCCGGCCGGCTTCTTTTTCTGATAGGCCGTTTTCGGTAGTACTAAATTCTTCTAAAATGGCCGAAGAGTGCTTTTGGTAAAAATCCATATGCTTATTGTAGCGTGAGATGGGGCTGTTTACGAAATCTTGCGCCCATATTGCGATCGGTGCGGTGAGGTGCTAATAAGCTAGTAGTGTCGTGCGCCCCATTCGGCCATTTGGGCTAATATTGGCCAAAGATCTTTGCCTTTTTCGGTTAAGGAATATTCTACACGCGGCGGGACCTCGGCGTAGGTTTTACGGATCAGCACGCCTTCATGTTCAAGATATGACAACCGCGCCGAAAGCGTCCGGGGATTAATGCCCTTCACCGCTCTTTGCAATGAAATAAACCGCATCGAGCCATTATTAGCCAGTTGGCGGATAAGTTGCGGCGTCCATTTATCGCCCAAAATTTTGGTGGCGGCTATCACGCAAGGTAATTCCGAGGACACAGTTTTCATGATTGCTTTTCATTATACATTACTATACAATGTATAGCAATGACGAGGAGGATGCCATGATTCATATTATAATTATTACTGCTTCAAATCGACCCGGGCGTTTTGGCGTTAAGCCAACTGAGTGGGTGCTGCAAACCGCTAAGGCTCGATTTGGTAATAAAGCAGAGTTCTCGGTAGTGGATGTCGCCGAACTTGCCCTCCCCTTTTTGGACGAACCAACACCAGCCCTCTACGACCGCTACGAAAATAAACACACAAAAGCCTGGGCGAAAACAATTGCTGAGGCCGACGGGTTTATTATCGTCACGCCCGAATATAACCACTCATTCCCGGCACCGTTAAAAAACGCCATCGATTATCTCTGGAAAGAATGGAATCATAAGCCAGTATCGTTTGTGAGCTATGGCTCAAGTGCTGGTGGCGTACGCGCTGTTGAGCATTTGCGCGGTGTTGCAGTGCAAGTAAAATTATTTGCGTTATTTGAGCATGTCCTTATCCCTAACTACTGGACCCAAGTAAATGAAGCCGGTGATTTTACGCCCGATGACAAGCAAAACGCCGATTTAAACAAAGCATTAGAAGAAATCACTTTCTGGGCCGAGAAATTAAAGGCCATTCGCACTGATTTGTCGCGGCTATCTCGCAGCTAAAGCGAGAGCGCCCTTACTGCCGCTCATCGCTATTTAATCAAAGAGCCTTGAGCCGAAGTACGGATATGGTTCATGCTAAACGACCATAAAGCATCGGTTTTCTTGTGTGGATTGAAGATGTTTTTGTCGTCGAAAATAGTTTTTACCGCTTTAAAGTGAGCCATCATCTCCTTCCCAAACATGTCGGCGAGCCACGGGCCGCGTATCATGCCGTCATTATGTTCACCCGCCAGCGTCCCTTGATATTTAAGCACCAGTGCCATCACTTCGCGCATGGCGGGTTCTAGTTTGGCTTGCTCTTTGGGCTTTTCGATGCTCATCAGTGGAATGATATGAAAGTTGCCATCGCCAAAATGGCCAGCGATCGTGGCGGGCAGTTTGTATTTTGCAATAATTTTGCGAAGTTCTGGTAAGAATTTCGGCAAGTATCGCGGCTGGACTGCCAGGTCATCAATGAACGGCGCGGCGTATTTATCCTTCACCTTTTGCCGCAATAAGTTAAAGCTCGCCCGTCGGATAAGCCAGAATTTCTTACTTTCAACTTCGGTACTATCGATTTCAGTTTCTAGGTCAAATGGCTTCAACGCAGTTTGCAGCTTCTTGATTTTCTTAAGCACTTCGCCTGGAGTCGGACCGTCAAATTCAACCATCAGCACCAATTTCGGCAGGTTATGTTTAAATTTAAGAACATCGGGAAGCAGGCTGGCCTGAACCCGTAGGAATTCTTTGGTGCCAAGTTTTTTACGAAAGCTCGAGAAATAACGGATGCCGAGTTCAAAGGTGATATCGTCAAAGCCTTCAAAGGTTGCCGGTTTATGGGCCATTATGGCTGGGATGAGTTCGCCAAGTTGGTCGGTATCGCGCATAAAGCAGACCAGTAGGCCGCTATGCGGCTGTCGCGGTACAAGCCTGAACTTAATGTCGGTGACGATGCCGAGTGTGCCCTGAGAACCAACAATGAGTTTGGTCATATCAAAGATACCTGTGTCTCGGTCCCAGACCGCCCATAAATTGTAGCCCATTGAATTTTTGCTGGTATGCGGTCGAGCTTTAGTGATACGGTCGTAGTCGGATTCTATAAGTTCAAAAACTTTGCGATACAGCTCGCCCTCAAAGTCGCCTTGTGACATTTTAGCCACTAATTCTGGCTTGGTGAGCGGTTTGACGGTGTATTCCTTGCCGTCAGCAAAAATAACTTTGAGTTCAGTTATGAAATTTTCAGTGTTACCGTATTGCAAGGATCGTTCGCCGCCAGAGTTGTTGGCCACCATGCCGCCAAGCGTGCAAATATCACGGCTCGCCGGTACCGAGCCGAGCTGGGCGTTATGAGCGATTGTTACTGGGTCGAAATCGCGGTAAAACACGCCTGGTTCGACATGGGCTGTGGTTCCGGTTACTTCCTTGATGGCCGAAAAATAGCGAGTCATATCGATAACAAGTGATTGCGACAACGGCCCGCCAGACATATCGGTGCCGCCAGAACGGGCGGTAATTGATAAGTCGGGGTGTGCAGTTTTATGCTTATTTACAAATTGCACCAACGCGCTGATGTCTTTGCTCCCTTTCGGATATAAGACCGCCTGAGGCTTTAATTCAAAAATACTGGCATCGTGACTATAGGTGGTACGGGTTGAATGATCAACCGCGATTTCGCCTTTAAAGATTGTTTCCAGTTTTTTAAGTAGCTGTTCCATAAGCTTTATGGTAGCATGAAATCGTCTCATTTTTACATCATGCTTGTGTTTATGTATAATAAGGGCTATGAAAAACGCTTCAACAACACAAAAAAACAAGGCAAAAGCGACCTACGAGCCAACCAAAGTCGCCCTCGGGGTGGCAGCGGTGGCCTCGATGTCGCTGCTACTGCTCGCGATTAGTCTGATTATCGTCTCGTAGCTTCGAATGAGCTTAGCGCGTGGCATTGATATTGTAGCTATCTGTAATTTTATTGCAGATTAGGCATAAACCAGCTACTATTAAGGTACGATGAATACACCTCGCCACGTAAAAATAGATATTGATACTCGTACTTTTGTGCGGTTTTGGTTGGTGGTGATTGCATTTGTGCTGGCTCTCGGGTTAATTTATTGGGCCCGGGCAGCGCTGCTTACGATTGGCATTGCCGTCTTCTTGGCGCTCGCCTTAAATCCGCCGGTATCATATATCTCGCGGCGATTACCTGGTAAAAGCCGAGTCGGCGCTACGGCTCTTGCCTATGTTGCGGTAGTGCTTTTCTTGGTTGGGTTTGTGTTTGCGGTTGTGCCACCGGTGGTTGAACAAACCGCCAAGTTCATCCAAACTGTTCCCGATGTTATTAAAAATCTCAGTGGGCAAACGGCTTTCATTGATAATTTTGTCGATCAATACAACCTCCGTGACCAATACAACGACGCACTCAAGAACGCTCAGGATCAAGCGGCGCACTTTGCATCGTCGCTCAGTGGGTCGTTTGTCAATGGCGTCGGTATTGTGTTTAACGCCTTTACTTCTACCTTAATCATCTTGGTTCTGACCTTCTTCATGCTGGTTGAAGGCCCGGGTTGGTTGTCAAAAATCTGGGGATTATACCGAGATCAAGAGCGCCTTGAGCGACATCAGCTACTCATGCATCGTATGTACGGCGTGGTAACCGGTTACGTAAACGGTCAGCTGCTGGTGGCGGCCACGGCTGCTGCCAGTGCGGCCATAACAGTGCTGATTTTGAGCTTAATTTTCAATTTTTCACCAAGTCTGGCCATGACGGCTGCCGCGTTTGTGTTTATTGGCGGGTTAATTCCGTTGTTTGGCCCGCTGATTGGTGGCGCGATTGCCGCGATACTTATTAGCTTAAACAGTGTCAGCGCGGCTATTGTTTTCCTGATCTACTTCATCGTTTATCAGCAAATTGAAAACAATTTCATTTCGCCTACTATTCAATCGCGGACGGTTGAGCTTTCGGCTTTAATGATTTTAGCGGCGATTACTATTGGCGTGTCGCTATTTGGTATTTTGGGCGGGTTAATTTCTATTCCGATTGCCGGCTGTTTGCGGGTACTGCTGATGTACTATCTTGAAAAGAATCGCCAGGCTCGGTTGCGAGATAAAAAAGCTTAAAATTGTCGCTTTGAATCTGTTTTTATGATTCACAATTTCAGGTAGGTTCTGCGCCGCTAGCGGTAAATAGAATAAACTTGTAAAACGAATAAAGTTAATTTACAAAAGGGCGGCAAGTGTCTATTCTACCCTTACCGGTTTTGGCAGATGCGACCATACCACGCCGTGCGGGGTGTCGCTTAAGGTAATGCCTTGATGCGTAAGCTGGTCGCGCAGTGCGTCGGCTGGCTGCCAGTCTTTATGTTCGCGGGCGCGTTCGCGTTCGAGAATAAGTTGCTTCAACTCGTCATCGATATCAGGTGTGTTGGCAAGTAGTTCAAGCCCGAGCAGAGAATCTAGCATTTCAAGTAATTCTACTAGCGCCTGATGCTGTGTGTCAGCGAGTGAATGCTTGGCAACTCCAGAGAATACTTCATCGATAATTTGTAGGGCGATCGGCGTGTTGAGGTCGTCATTGAGCGCATTCAGGACATCTTGTTTCGCTTGAATAAGGTGGATCGAGGCGGCATTTGTGGCTTTTTCGTCGTCGTCAATTAGCGTATCAAAGGTTTGCCAGCGCAAGCGGGCGACATTCTGCCAGTGTTCAAGTCGTCGCTTGGCAGCTTCAAGATTTTCCCAGGTGAAATTACTCTCAGATCGGTAATGACTCTGCAAAATAAACATCCGAAAGTCGAGGGGTGAAAAGCCGCGCTCTGCAATATCGACGAGCGTATAGCCGTTACCCAGACTCTTGCTTATTTTTGTGCCATTCGATTTTAAGTGGTTATTATGCAGCCAATAGCGCGAAAATGGTTTGCCGGTTGCAGCTTCGCTTTGAGCGATTTCATTGGTGTGATGTACCGGAATATGGTCAATGCCGCCAGTATGGATATCGATGGTTTCACCCAAAATATCCATCGCCATCGCCGAACATTCAAGATGCCAGCCGGGAAAACCTTTTCTAGCCTTACCGTCATCAGTAATATCAGATGGCGTGTCCCATTCCATGTCGCGCTGTTCATTCTTCGGGCTAAATTTCCATAAAGCAAAATCACTGACATTTCGTTTTTGCTCATTAACGCTTACCCGTGCGCCAGCTTGTAAGGCTGCTAAATGCAGGTTAGCAAAATCAGCGTAGCGTGGGAATTTACTGGTATCAAAATAGATACCATCATCTATTTGGTAAGTATAGCCCTTTTCTTTGAGCGTTTGGATGAGCGCAATTTGTTGCGGGATGAAGTCGGTGGCTTTGGTGATGTGGTTGGGCGTGATAAGGTTAAGCTGATGCATGCCCGTAAGGAATTCTTGGGTGTAACGTTTGGCCACTTCCCAAGCGGTAGTACCTTCGCGTCGAGCGCCTTTTTGTAGTTTATCTTCACCCTGATCGGCGTCGCCATCATTTTCGCCGGTTAAATGGCCGACATCGGTGATGTTCATAACCCGCTCGACGGTATAACCATTAGCAATGAGGGTGCGAACAAGGATGTCCCAGCGAATATACGCCACCCAGTTGCCGATATGCGGCGCATTATACACGGTGGGCCCACAGGTATACAGCGTTACACGCTCTTTTTGGAGCGGCTTAAAAACCTCGTCTTTTTTGGTCGGTGTATTATGCAGAATGAGCATGACTATCGTAGTCTTTCAAGATTTTATCGACGGCACCAATCAGTTCTGGCACGATTGTATCATATGCTTCGTAGGCGCGAAAACCAGCAGCGTATGGGTGGCCGCCACCGCCAAAGAAGCCAGCGACGCTTTCGGCAACTTTGGCGTCGGCATTGGCGCGAATTTTAGCGGTGAGCTTGCCGTCGGGGTAGGTTTTAATGGCAATGGCTAGCCGAACGCCTTCGACCAATCGCATTTCGTCAATAACGAGCATGCTTGGGTTGTACTGATCGCTGTACTGCGAGATTTCTTCCCAGGGAATATGCACGATAGCCAATTGACCATCAAGATAATACTCAATTCGTTCGAGTAAGCGACCTTTGTAGGCTAAAATCTCGGGTGACTTTTTCATGAACTCGCGGCGTCGGTTTTCGAGGTTGCTAATCGATGCGCCAAGCTCAATAACTTTTGCGATTGCCATGACACTTTTAGCGGTCGTACCTTCGGTGGTGAGGCCTAAGCTGTCCGACAAAATTGACATGGCAATATGCTCGGCCGCCTGAGGGTTGATGTGCCAGCCGGCGTTGGCAGCTAGGTCGTAGATAGTCTCACCTGTGGCGACAGCCGCGACGTCTGTAATAGCGGTATGGGCAAAAGGCAGGTCACTTTTGGTGGTATGGTGGTCAATCACGAGCACGGGATGGGCCGTAATATGACCGAGATTTTCTGGCGCCAAAGCTTTTTCCAGCAGTGTTTTACTGCTAGTATCAACGATAATGGTCAAGTCAGCGTTATAAGGAAAGTCAATTCCCACTCTGTCCCACCCGGGTGCGTAACGTAAATATTTTGGAATATCAACCGGGCAATATAAGCTAACGGTTTTTCCAAGGTCACCTAAAATTTCTTCGAGAGCCAAGCTTGATCCAAGGCTGTCGCCATCTGGATTTTCGGCTTGTACGACAACAATGTGTGTCGCCTTTTCAATCAATGTAACAGCAGCAGTAAACGAGTCTTTCATAATTTTCGCCTTCCTTCCAGGGCGTGACTGAGGGTGATTTGATCGGCGTACTCAAGGTCGATACCAACCGGTATGCCGCGGGCAAGGCGGGAAATGGTAATATGCTCAACATTTTCGTTGATCTGTCGCTGCAAGAATAAAGCGGTTGATTCCCCTTCGACACTGGCATTTGTCGCCAGAATCACCTCTTTTACCTGATCGTCGTTTAAGCGCTGCAAGAGTTCAGGAATGTGTAGCTGCTCTGGCCCAATGCCATCAAGCGGGCTAATTGCGCCACCAAGTACGTGATAGGTGCCTTTGTACTGGCCGGTGCGTTCGATAGCAATGATGTCAAGCGGTTCTTCGACCACAGCGACAAGTTGTTTATCGCGCGACGCATCGGTGTACAGCGGTGAGATGGCTTCGTCGGCGTTAATTAGGGCAAAGGTTTTTGGGCACTGCTTGACATTACCATGAAGCTTTTCAATTGCGTCGGCTAAGTCTTTAGCGATTCGCGGCTCGCGGCGCAATAAGTAATAAGCGTACCGTTCAGCGGTACGTGGGCCGACTCCGGGCAACTTGCCAAGATCTTCGATCAGCCGCACTAAAGCACGCGGGAGCGCAAAGGAAGCCACTCTATAAATTTCTCGTTTAGAGCCCTAGGTTACCCAAGCCACCCATTAATGGCTTCATTTTTTCGGCGGCAACCTCTTGGGCGCGTTGGGTAGCGTCGCGAACGGCAATTTCAATCCAGCGTTCAAGCTCGCCAATATCGTCAAGATCAACCCGTGCCGGGTCGATTTTTACTTTCTTGAGCTTTAATTCGCCATTTACCTGTACCACTACTGCGCCGTCGCCAGCAGATACTTCAATAATCTCTTTCGACAGCTCTTTTTGAGCCTTCTTTAATTTCATCACCATTTTAGCTTGGTCAAACATCTATTCGTCTCCTGATAATACTTATCTATTGTATCATTTTTCGCTGATTTCACTGTTGTTTTATTGCCGAAGTAATTTTAAATATTAACCTAAAAAATTAGTAAACAAAGAATCGGGCATTCTGCTCGGCAAAGTGATTAGTAATAATTTTTGATGGCTTGGTCGTTATGGCAGTGCCGGCATGCACCGCCCGAGAAACGATAAGTCCAGAACTGGCTTGGGCTAGCGGCGCTTCGGTCACAACTTGCAGCTTTGGATATTCGCGCGTCAGAATGTGATAAAAAGGCTGCTCACTTTTGCTTACCCATAAGGTACGCGGCTGGTCTTTTTTAAGCTCGTGCCGGATAAGCGATAAGTCACTGCTAAAATACTGACCAAGCGCCGGATGATGGCTATAATTATTGATATATCTATCGAGGCCGGTGAAGACAATGCCAGATATCAGAATTACCAGCGGCACCAAAGCGGCCGCCCGTGCGTACGGGTTACGCGGAAATAGCCCATACCATTCGCGAAATAACGTGTCGATGCCGATAGCGAGCATAAGAAGCAGTGGTACAAAAGTAATGGCAATATAGCCTGGCTGCAGTAAAAGCACCACGCCTAAAATTAACAGCCATAGCCCAATAGTATACGTTCGGGCGGAGTGATGATCTACCGCAAGCTTGAACAAGCCAAGCAGCATGAGACTAGTTGTGGCAAAACCGTAAATTGGCGTGAGAGCGACCCCTTGAATGCTCGGCTGCGCAAAGCCAAAGAAGGAGCCTAACAGTTGTTGGATGTTTTCACCAATCAGTGTCCAGCTGACATCATCTGGAACACCAAGCAGAACGAGTAATTCTTCAGGCGATTGGCTCACTCGCCAGAAAAGCGGTATAAGCAGCAATATTCCCACGGCTGCCCCGAGCCCGAGTTTCCAGCGCTTCATATGGAGCACCATAAACCTGAGATGCGGGTGGAATATAACCGCGAAGAATACCGCTATCAATACGTAGAGACTAAGCGGTGTGTAAAGACTAAGTGCAGCCGCAGCAAAGAAACAAATCTTCCATATTAGCGTGCGCCGTGGCCGAGCAGAAATATAGGTAGCCAGCAGCAGCAAAATAGTTGGCCAAAAGAAAAGCATAATTAACGGGGTGCCATGTTGGGCAATAATAAGGAATTGCCCGGCTGTTACGGCGATGATCGAAGCCAGAACAGCCACATTTTGCTTAAACCAACGCCGCAGAAGAAAGAGTAGCCCCAGGCTTGAAAAAACAGCTAAAAGCAGCGACGGTAATTTAATGCCGATTGGTGTTAAGCCAAAAATAGCAATGCTGGCTTTTTGCAGCAGATGATACGGAAGGTCAATGATTGAGCCGACAGCAGTGAGCTGCAATTGGCTGCTTTTAACAGCGCTATTCATCTCGGCTTCGGTGAGCATTCCGGGAATGGCTACCCCCGCAATTGCGAGCAAACTAATCAACGCAACTGCGAACAATCCATAGCCAATGGCATAACGATAACGGTATAAAATGAACTCGGTGAAGGCATGCTTTTTCATAGGCTTTTGTTCATTATACCCTAATGTTGTTTGTCGAGCGACATAAATCGCAGGCGTTCTGGGTGGAAGTAAAGCTCCACTTTGCCGACGGGCCCGTTACGATGCTTCGCGATGATGAGATCGGTAATGCGCTGGCGATCAGTATCTGGGTTGTAATACTCCTCGCGGTAGATAAATGCCACGATGTCGGCGTCTTGCTCGATTGAGCCTGATTCGCGCAGGTCGGCGAGCTGCGGGATTTGCGGACTGCGACTTTCAACCGATCGACTGAGCTGCGACAGGGCAATCACCGGTACGTTTAGTTCGCGAGCGATCAGTTTTAAGCCGCGTGAGATTTCACTCACTTCTTGCACGCGGTTGCCGTCGCTGCGACCGCTCGGTTGCATCAGCTGTAGATAGTCAACAATAATTAGTCCAAGCGGATGATTATGCGCTTCGCGGCGGGCCTTGGTGCGCATTTCAAGGACGGTCATGCCGGGCGTGTCATCAATGAAAATTGGCGCCTCGGCCATTTCGCCCATGGCTTCTGATATTTTACCGAAGTCATCATCGCTTAAGTTGCCGGTGCGAATATTCCAGGCGTCAACTCCCGAAGCATCGGCGAGCATACGGTCAACCAACTGTTCTTTGCTCATCTCGAGGCTGAAAAACAGCACCGGATGTTTATCGACAGTAGCGACGTTATATGCCAAGTTGGTTACCAGAGTAGTCTTCCCCATTGCCGGGCGAGCTGCCAGAATAATTAAGTCAGACCGCTGCAAACCGGCGGTCATGCTATCAAGGTCGCGGTAGCCTGTGCGAATGCCCCGTAGGGCGCCTTTGTTGCGGTGCAGCTCTTCCATGCGATCGAAGCTATCGGTCAGAATTTGCTCTAGACTGGTTAGATCTTGCTTCAAGGAAGCATCGCTCACCGAGAAAAGCTCAGATTCAGCCTGACCAAGCAGCTCTTGGATATCTTTTTCTTCGTCATACCCGAGCTCGGCGATTTCGGTGCTAGCCTTGATTAAGCGGCGACGCACGGCTTTTTGGGCGACCAAATCGGCATAAGCTTCGGCGTGAGCAGATGTTGGCACGTAATTGGTGAGATCAGTAAGATACACCGATCCGCCGACTTGTTCCAGCTCATCTCGCCCCTTAAGCTCGTCGCTCAAGGTCAACAAATCAACTGGTTTGTGCCGTTCGTAAAGGCGCAGCATGGCCGCAAAAATTAGTGAATGTCGTTTATCGTAAAAATCGGCCGCGGCTACTTTATCGGTCACTGCCGACAGTGCATCTTCGTCAATTAAAATTGCTCCTAGCAGGCTCATCTCGGCATCAGTATTTTGCGGCGGAATTTTGGCTGCCAGTGTTTTTTTGGCGTCTTTACTCATTAACTTTTACTTCCTCCCCGCCGCCCATTAAGGCTGCTACCGAAGCGGCTGTTTCGTCTTTTGGCGGTGCATGGCCGAGGGTGGTTTCAATAGGCGGGCAATTGCCGTAGAGCTTGGTAATACTCTCGACCAATAGCGCGCGATATTTTTGATCATCAACTTTTTTTCGGTGCAGAGCATAGGCAAAATAAAGCCGGAGAGTGCCTTCGGCGGTGTATTCTATGCTGGCGTGCTTAATAACGCCATACACCGAAACGTGCTCGGCGCGCACGGCTTCAACCACTTGTTCCCAGTTGAAATTTTCAATGATTGTAGCTGTGGTTACTTCTTGTATAGTTTCGGGTTGAATCGGGTCGTTAACAATTTGCTTTTCTTCTGTGGTTATTACTTTCGCGGCTGGCCTAGGCTTAGGTTGCTTCGGCGGTTGCACTGGCAAAGATAACGTCGGCAGCGGAGCCACGGCACTTTCAGCGGCGTTTTTGACTGAGGTAGCTTCGCCAGCAGCAATAGCTAGTGTGGCGAGCAACTTAGCGCTCGGGTTAGTTGACTTCCCGACTTCAAGTAACTTGTCGATTAACGGGGCGGCCTTTTTTTCCGAATCAATAATCGATGCTAAATATTTGATAAGTTGCTGCGTGATAATAACTGCTGCCGCACCTTTTTGTTCGATGCTTCGAAGCAGTTGCACGGTTGTGTCGAGTTTATTTGCCAGCACCGCTTGAGCAAGCTTAATAACATCGGTTTTCGGTGCTAGGCCTAAGGTGGTTTCGACCATTTCGGCAGTTATTTCCTTAGTGCCAAAAGCCGAAAGTTGGTCGAGCAAACTAATACTATCGCGGAAGCTACCGTCGCCGTGTTCGGCAACTAACTGCAGGGCGTCATCAGTTATAGAAATGGCTTCTTTTTGGGCGATCATTTGCAGATGAGCCACAACCTCAGGTACTGGCACCGGGCGAAAATGAAATCGCTGCGTCCGGCTAATAATCGTAGCCGGCAACTTGTGCGATTCGGTGGTGGCCAGAATGAAAATGGCGTGCGCTGGCGGCTCTTCAAGTGTTTTTAAGAGCGCGTTAAAACTTTCGCCTGTGAGCATATGTACTTCGTCGATGATATATACTTTATAGCGCGCCGAAACTGGCGCAATGTGAATTTTGTCGCGCAAGTCGCGGATATCATCGATACGGCGATTGCTGGCAGCATCAATTTCGATAATATCAAGGTGGGTGGTTTCATCGGTGTACGGCAACTGATTTATTTCATGCGCTAAAATACGAGCGATGCTGGTTTTGCCAACGCCGCGCGGCCCGGTGAACAAAAAAGCATGGTTAATTCGCTGCTGCTGCAGGGCGGCAGAAAGTATCGTTACGATGTGCTGCTGACCAACAATTTCCTGTAATGTTTTTGCTCGGTATTTTCTGTATAAGGCTCTAGCCATTTCGTTGTTTGTTCCACTCTCCCTTCTTCTAAGCATATAAAAATGACCGGGCAAATACTAGCCGTTTTTATCACTACATCCTTTTAAGTGCTGCATACCGGGCCTGTCATGTACTTACCGCAAGAGCACTCTTTTCAAAAAGCCTTCCGCTGGAAGGCTTTTTGAGCGTTCGGCTGAAATCGGTTATTGCAACCGATTTCACAGGCTCCTGCGATAAGTACATGGCAGGCCTGTCTAAGTAGTTGTTATTTAGTTTTTACAACTGAAGGAGCTTTTATAATGCCGCTTCAACTGCCGCCCAAGTAGCCTCTGGGTTATCTTCAGGGATAATGATCGTCACTTGATCGCCAATTGACGCCTTGAAATAAGTAACACTTGCAAGCAAAATACGATACTCGCGACCATTGGCCTCCACATAGTATGCACCATCGTGCTGTACGAGTGTACCAATGATTTGTCGGCGTGGCACGGGGCCGATTTGCTTGTAAATAAAGCTGCCGTCATCGGCAATGGTAAGCTTTAGGATGTCGCCTTCGACCAATTTTGATTTACTGGCGTAATTTGCCGGCACGGGGTAGGTTTTGCCGTCTGGGCCAATCATGGCTTGGCCATCAAACACACCTTCAATAATTTTACCGGTGGCTTCTTCGGTAGAAGGGCGCACGGTTGTTTCGTCATCACCAACAAGACTAATTAATAGCTCTTTTGCGGCTGCTAAATTGGTTTCAGCATCCTGGATAAGCGAACGAAGTCGCTTAACTTGTTTTTCTGGTAAGTCAGACATGATTCTCGCATTTCCTTGTCTGTTTTTGTAAACTTAGTATTGCCATGAGCATAGCATCGCGCCTGTTCATTGTCAAGCAATTATCCACAGGCCGATAAGATAGCGGACGGCTAAATGTTGTCATTTTTATGTAAATAGTTATGCTTATCTACGCCTTCACGATAACAAAAATACCCGCAGCCAAAAAAGCGCGGGTACTTTTGTTTGCAGATTCGGCCCAAGATAACAATTAGCTGAGTTCAGCTGTTGCGCCTGCGTCTTCGAGAGCTTTCTTAGCGGCTTCAGCGTCTTCTTTGTTAACTTTTTCTTTGATGGTGCTTGGTGCGTTATCAACCAAGGCTTTTGCTTCTCCAAGACCAAGGCCAGTCAATTCTTTAACTGCTTTAATAACAGCTACTTTTTGGCTACCAGCGTCTTTGAGGGTAACGGTGAATTCGGTCTTTTCGTCAGCAGGTGCAGCAGCGTCGCCACCAGCAGGTGCAGCTACGGCAACAGCTGGAGCAGCAGCGCTCACGCCCCACTCTTCTTCGAGGTATTTTACGATTTGGCTCAGTTCAAGAGCGCTTAATTTGTTGAGTTCGTCAACGATTTTCTTTTGAGCAGCAGAAAGCTCAACAGGTTTCTTTTCGTCCATGATTGTCTCCTTAATTGATAGATCTCGTTAATTACGAGCTTCGAACTATAGTTGTTCAGCGCGCTGTTTAAGTACCTGGGCAAACCCGCGCTGCGCACCATTAGCTACGCCAAGGAAGCCAGTAAGCGGTGCGGCGATAGTGCTGACCACCATGCCACGGAGTTGCTCTTTGGTTGGTAGCTCGGCGAGTGCTTTAACAGCCTCTGTAGACAGTGTTGCGCCGCTGGCATCAAAGCCGGCAACCAATTGCAGGTGCGGATGCTTTTTAGCAAACTGGGCCAGAATTTGGGCTGGAGCGACTTCGTCGGTAGCGCTAAAGGCGTACACTAGCTGTCCTGTAAGTAAGCTGGTGTCGGCATCTTTATAGGTGTCATTAGCACCAAGCGCTACGCGAACGAGGCGGTTTTTGACAACTTTAATTGTCACTTCCGCTTCGCGGGCTTGGGCGCGCAACTCTTGCAGTTCAGCTACCGATAAGCCAGCGTAGGCAGCGGCAGCGGTGCTTTTGGCGGTCGCAAATAGTTCTGAAAGCTCTGTAACTAACGCTTGTTTTTTCTCGCGTGAAATTGCCATTACTGAAAACTCCTAAAAAGCGTCAGGTTACAGTTGATATTTTTGGGCCGAATTGTCAAAGGGCGAATTTTCGAGGCACAAAAAAGTCTTTGGACCTCGCATCGCCAAAGACTTTCGGGAAAATAAACAGTGTTGGTTGTTCATCCCTCGGTAGCTAATTAAGTTCAGGTTCCTGAACCGCTACTGTCTTTGGTAATGTTCTTGTCGATTATACTACAGGTCTTTTGTTTACGTCAACTACTTCTTCTGGACCGGCTGATACCTAGTTTACGCATGGAACATCGTTTGATAAAATTATAACCCCGGTTCATTTCTTCAAGAAGGGTGTGATTGTTATGGCTCGTAATCACAAGCCAAAAAGGGTCGACGGGCCGGATGCGGCTAACTTGCGAAGCCTCGAACGCGCTGCGTCACAGTTGAAAGGGGGGAAGAAGACAAGGCAACAGTGGCAAGAAGAAGTTGCGAGGCTGAGGCGAAAATGGCAAAGCTTTGATAATAGAATGAAGAGGCGGCTTGCGCCTCATCTGAGCCCAGAACTTAAGGGCTTGCTCAGGCTTCAATGAATGCCGCTGAATATATTTTGCTGCCGCAAGAAGATGCTGCTAATCAGTATCTTCTTGCGGATTATTTTTAAGATGCCGGCTAATGAGCTCCCAGATTTCACTATGAATATCTTCCCGGCTACGCATAGTTTCTTCGTCTTGCATGCAGAAGATTTCTTGGTAATCATCGCGGGTTTCACTGAGCTCTTTATAGATTTTGGCTGCCCGCATTTCAAGGTTGAGGTCGGCTTCGTGAATATCTCGGCCGTTGATATAACTTCGTTCGCCCTTTTTGTCTACCTGGGCTTGGGCCACGCGCGGCTCAACGGCCAAAAACAGTGTGAGGTCAGGGCGCGGCAGCTTGTTCTGCTCGTATTCAAGCTGTTCTATGGCGGCAATCAGCGCCGCTTGCTCGTCCGGATTGGTAAGTCCGGCGCCTTGGTAGGCAAAATTAGACGATACGTAGCGATTAATAAACACAACACCTTTCGTATTGACTGCCTGCCACAGCGCTTCGCGCACGGCAAGCCGATCATTAGCGTATAGCACGGCGGCGTCATAGGGTGCATAGCGCTTTTCACCGCGCAAATACTCTTCAATTGGCCGGGCGCTGACTTGGCCATACCGTGGAAAATCGAAGCTGGCAATAGTAAGCCCTTCTTGTTCGGCCCGAGTTTTCGCTAGCTTAAATTGGGTCTCTTTGCCCGAGCCGCTATTTCCTTCAAACACCACCACAAATGCTTTTTTCATATCTCCCCTTTCGCTGTCACAAGTATAAATAAGCTACGCTAAAAACACTAGCGTTATGTTTACTACGTCGGCTATTTTCTATACACTAAAGTTATGCTTTCACTGATTGTTGCCCGCGCGAAGAATAACGTTATTGGTAAAAACAATGCCCTGCCGTGGTATTTGCCGGCCGACTTAAAGCACTTTAGGCAAGTAACGCTTGGTAGAAGCGTCATAATGGGGCGCAAAACGTACGAATCAATCGTGGCGCGGCTTGGCCATGCGCTACCAGAGCGGCAAAATATCGTGATCTCGCGGCATACGTGGCCGGCGACGTCGAGTGTTGTATTCGTTACTTCTTTTAAAGAAGCTCTAAAAGCAGCAAAGTCAGATGAAGTCGTTGTGATTGGTGGCGCTGGGGTGTATACCGAGGCGCTGCCGCAGGTTGAGAAGATTTATTTAACTGAAGTTGAAGCTGAAATCCCGGGTGACGTGTATTTTCCAGAACTCAATATGGATGACTGGAAAGAAGTTGCCCGCGAACCCCACCAAAAAGACGAAAAGCACCCGTATAACTATAGCTTCGTCGAATTAGTTCGGCGCCAATAGAATTATACAGCGATCGGTGCCTTGATTGGCGGATGGGGATCGTAATTTTGCAGCTCAAAATCGTTGATAGTAAAGTCAAAGATTGAGGTGACTTTAGGATTAATAACCATTTGCGGTAGTGGCCGCGGGTCGCGTGACAGCTGCAACTCTACTTGCTCCAGATGGTTTAAGTAAATATGTGCATCGCCAAGTGTGTGTATGAATTCGCCAGGCTCTAAACCGGTTACCTGAGCTATCATCATGGTCAGTAGCGCATACGAGGCGATGTTGAACGGCACACCCAAAAAAGCATCGCCGCTTCGCTGGTAGAGCTGGCAGCTTAACTTACCCTCGGACACATAAAATTGAAACAGCGTGTGGCACGGCGGAATGCCGGCTTTGGCCATTTCATCAATATCAGCAGCGTTCCAGGCCGAGACAATAATACGCCGTGAATTAGGGTTGTTTTTGATTTGATCAATGGCGGCTTGGATTTGATCGATGTAGCGGCCATCGGGTGTCGGCCAGCTGCGCCACTGATAGCCGTAGACTGGTCCAAGTTCGCCGTACTTTTCGGCGAATGCCAGGTCGGTTTTTATGCGTTCGGTAAACTCTTGAAGCCCGTTATTCCAGGCAGCGCTGCCAACTTTGGGCAGGGCTTTATTTTGCGAGAGTAGATACGCGCGGTACGGCCACTCGTCCCAAATATGGACGTTATTATCAATCAGATACTTAATGTTGGTACTGCCCTGCAAAAACCATAACAGCTCGTGAATGACCGAGCGGAGATAAAGTTTTTTTGTTGTAACCGCCGGAAAGTCTTCTGATAAATCGTAGCGGACTTGTCGGCCAAAGACGCTTAGTGTGCCGACGCCAGTGCGATCTTCGCGCTTTACGCCATTTTCTTTTACGTCTTTTAATAAATCTAGGTATTGTTTCATAGTATTCTCACTTTATAGTTACCGGTAGTGGTGTGTGGCGAGTATCTTTGTAAGCTCTAGGGAGCATCTGCTCTGGTTGCCAGGCATTCACAATCTGACCCAACTCATCGGCTTTGGTGTCTTGATATTTACCACTCAGTTGATGGTATTCGCTTTCGACTGGGCCAGTACTATAGAACACCAACTGGGCAATTCGCTCACCAACCGGTAAAATTACCGCGTCGCGCTGGTTCATGTTATAGATTTCCATTGTCCAGCGATTAACGTAGCCCGGGTCACCCCAACCGGCGTCCAGGCAAACTGCAACGCCATTTCGCCCCCAAGTGCTGCGGGCTTGCATAGTGCTCGTGGCGTCGCCCTTAACGCCAATAAACTCATGGGTGTGCGCTAAAATGCGCTCGCCAGGTTCGAGCACAATGATTGGGTGATCTTTTGGAATCCCTACAAACAATTTTCGGCCGTGTTTGGCACACCATTCGTCGTGTCGTTCGGCTTGGTGGGCGCCATCAAAATAGCGCTTCACTGCTTCTTCGTCGAATGGATTGTATACACCGCCAAAATTACTTCGTTCAGTTTTGTAGTACCATTCACCAAGCGTAACGTCGATGCTGCTGCCATTTATGTGTTCCTCAATATACGGATGAAACACCAGTTGGCCATTCTGAACAGCATTTTTAATATCTGTGTTGCTGAAAACCCCCATACTCCCCTTTTCTTACACGCTTATTCTTATTGTGACGAACAGAGCGCATTCCAGCAAGGGGTTTGACGCACTAAAAAACACCCCTGTTCGAGAGGTGTTTTTTAGTGAAGCTGTAATTTTTACAAGCTGTTGCTATCAACTTTAACGCCGGGACCCATGGTAGTAGCGATGCTGATGGCTTTGATGTAACCACCCTTAAGCGTGGTAGGCTTGACGCTTTGAAGACTCGCGAAGAAAGCTTTGGCGTTTTCTTGAAGTTTGTCTTTACCAAAGCTGACCTTACCAAATGCCAGGTGTACTACGGCTTGTTTGTCGACGCGGTACTCTACTTTACCGGCTTTAGCGTCGGTGACTGCCTTCGCAACATCAACCGCAACCGTGCCGCTTTTAGGGTTAGGCATTAAGCCACGAGGACCGAGCAAGCGAGCGTATTTACCAAGCTTTGGCATCATTTGCGGGGTAGCGATTAGGACATCGAAATTAAGCTGTTCTTTATCAAGTTGCGCGAGTAATTCATCTTCACCAGCGATGTCGGCACCGGCTTTTTTAGCGGCAGCCAGCTGCTCACTTGGTGCGAAAACGGCGACACGAATTTTCTTACCAGTACCGTGCGGCAAGCTAACGGTAGCGCGGATGTTTTGGTCGGCTTGGCGAGGATCAACACCTAGGTTCACGTGCAGCTCAACACTGCTATCAAATTTGGTGGTGGCAGTTTTTGTGGCCAGCTCGATAGCCTCGTCCAGGCTGTAAACTCTATCTTTTTCAACTGCTTTAGCTACTGCTTGGTACTTTTTGCCGCGGCGTTCAATTTTTGGCCGGGTGATTGGCTTTGGCCCTTTTTTAACCGTTACGCCTTCGCCATCTTGAGCGCTGGTATCGCCCGAAGTTTTTCGTGCTTCTTTGGCCTCAGCTTCTTCAGCTTCGCGCTGCGCTTTGGCGCTATGCTTACCGGCTTTGGTGGTTCGAGCGGCTTTTTCTTCGCTCGTTTCTTCTGTTTCGGTTGCTTCTTTTTGAGGTGCTTCAGCAATTGCTGCTTCAATTTCAGCAATCGTATTCGATTCGTTTACATCGAGACCAAGTTTTTTGGCTTCTTCAAGTAATTCGGCTTTCTTTGCCATAATATAAGGTATCCTTTCTGTGGTACAAGCGGCGCCAGGCGCCTCCCAAACTTTGGTATTGTTTTAGTATTATAGCATAAATGGCGGTTGCGTAGCAAGCGGGGCGGCTTGATACGCTTTATGCGTTAGGGTTCAATATATCCCGAAACATCACCCGGTCCAGAACAAGTCGGCTTGTACTTCTTTTCGATTCCTTCAGCTAGTTGTTGGTATAGCTTAAGGTTACCGTCTGCTACGGCTTGCAGCAGGTTTTCGAGCTCGTCACACAGTGCTTCGAGCGAAAAAGAGTTACTCCTCATTGAGATCCGGAAAACTGAATACGAACCCGACCGGCCACCGTATGTGAAGGTCAATTCGGGGCCGAATAGCTGGGAAATTGCCGGCCCAATATCTCCAGCAATAAAGAAGGTGCCAGCGCTTACTTCAAAACCTTTACGCGGCACTTCTACGTATCTAATGATTGGCATGACTTTTCCGTTCCTTGAGGTCGCGCCGCCCCGCTTGCTCTTTTACTATAATATAAAATATAATTTTGTAAAGCAAAAATAGATCACGCGATTAGGTGATCTATTTTTATACATCGCTTTTTTATTCAGTAACAGTCACGCCCATCGAGCGAGCGGTGCCAGCCACAACTTTTTGTCGGGCTTCTGGAGTGTAAGCGTTAAGGTGGTCTTTTTTGAGTTCGGCAATTTCAGCAATGTCTTTCATAGAGATAGTGCCGACTTTTTCAGCATGCGGTTTGCCAGAGCCCTTTTGGATGCCAGCTTTTTCGCGGATGAGGTCATCAACGGGTTGGCCGAGGGTTTTCCAGGTAAAAGTGCGATCTTCAAACACCTGCAGGTGCACGATAACCATTTTACCCATCATGTCTTTGGTAGCTTCGTTGAATGGATTGATAAAATCCATCATGTTTAAGCCCCATTGGCCTAAAATAGAGCCAACTGGCGGCGCTGCAGTCGCTTTACCGGCGGTAACGCGGAATTTTAAATTTCCAATAACTTTTTTTGCCATACGTATTTCCTTCTTTGACTCGAGTTAACGAGTGCGTAACTTAGTAATTGTAACAGATTATAGTCGTTTTTACTAGGCTGTTTAGGCAACCTTCTTGGCCTGTAGCGCGTCAAGCTCTACGGGTGTATCGCGGCCAAATACGCTTACCAGTGCCTTAATTTTGCCCTTTTGGGTGTCAATTTCATTAATAACACCATCCAAGCCTTTAAATGGTCCGTCGTTAATTACAATTACTTCACCAACGCTAAAGTCGATGTTGTGCTTCGGATCTTCAACGCCCATGCGTTTTTTAATCTTGGTGATTTCATCATTTGACATCGGTGTTGGTTCCG
The DNA here is from genome assembly GCA_035629335.1 of Verrucomicrobiia bacterium. Taxonomy (NCBI): domain Bacteria; kingdom Pseudomonadati; phylum Verrucomicrobiota; class Verrucomicrobiia; species Verrucomicrobiia bacterium. The sequence goes on along the minus strand of DASPIB010000001.1, from coordinate 531,312 downwards.
TGCCACTACCCACAAAGCCGGTGACGCCAGGCGTATTACGGATGATGTACCATGCATCCTCGGTAAGCTTCATCTCAACCAGTACATATCCCTGGAAGATCTTATTTTCGACAACTTTGCGCTTGCCATTTTTAATTTCAATCTGCTTCTCTTTTGGAACCAGTACGTCAAAAATCTTGTCGGCCATGTCCACCGCCTCAATTCGCTGACGGATGCTTTCGGCGACTTTTTCCTCGTAGCCTGCATAGGTGTGGACGGCGTACCACTGTCGTGTTGAATCGTATCGTTTTTGTGCCATAGCTTTAGAGTAAAATCCTATTAAATAAATATTGGAACCCTGAGTCGAGTGCGAGAATGAGTACTGCAAAAAACAGAGTGAAAAGTATAACCGCCAGCGTTAAGCTCCAGGTTGCGCTGCGATTTGGCCATTGTACTTGGCGTAATTCTTGCCAAGACCCCTTGACGTAGCGGCCGATTGCCCGAAATGGCGCAGTGATGATCCGTAGAAACTTTGGTGCTGGTTTTTTATCTTTTGTAGCAACACCGTTTGCTTCACTGGTATCATCGGCTGTTTTTTTGGCTTTTGGTTGTTCTTTTGCCACCGAATATTCTCCCAATTAAAAAAGACTGCATTTTCTGCAGACTTGTCAATAATTAGTATAAGGGTTAGCGAGGAGATGGTCAAGTGGTAAACCGTGATCCTCTACTCGGATCTCCATGGGGCAGCTGACGAGACGGGAGCACTCTTTTCAATTAATCTTCCAGTGGAAGATTAATTGAGCGTTCGGCTGTCAATCGGTTATTGCAACCGATTGACACAGTCTCCCGTCTCGCCGTCTGCCCCCATGGAGATCGGCGTCACTTGTGGATTTAAAATTCTGCCTGATTATAAATCCCGACCAAATATGTGATATATTGCTTATACTATGATATTTGTCTTAGCGCTAATGTGGAGCGCAGTTGAAGGGGTGCTTGCGGTTTTATTGTTATTGCAACTTCGGCTTGCCTGGCGTCGATACCATTGGCAGCATGACAAAGTAACGCCGCTGTCTTTTACCGATAGTCCAACCATTAGTATCTGTATTCCGGCGCGTAACGAGATGTTTGCGCTGGCGGAGTGCTTAGATACAGTGCTGGCGTCGGATTATCCAAAGCTCGAGATTCTAGTGCTCGACGATGCCTCGCAGGATAACACCTCGCAGCTGATTCGCTCGTACGCGCATGCTGGCGTTCGGTTTATCGAAGGTGACGCACTGCCGGATGGTTGGCTTGGCCGAAATTATGCCCTGCAAACGCTGGCAAAAGCGGCCAGCGGCCAATACATTGTGTTTATGGGCGTTGATACGCGTCTCGGGCCAGCAACCGTTTCAAAGTTAGTCAATTATATGTACGGCAAACGGGCGGCGATGGTGTCGGTCTTGCCGCCCCGCCAAAAGCTATTTCGCGCAAGTAGTTTTTTCGCTAGCTTTCGCTATTTCTGGCAGCTGTTACTACCGCAATTTGTGCATGTTCCCGCAACATCTGCTTTATGGATGGTCCGGGCGGAGGCGCTAGAAGAAGTTGGTTTCGAGCAAGTCAAGCATGACATCCTGCCCGAAAACAGCTTTGCTGCACATTTTATGAAGCAAAATACGTATCGGTTCCTGATTGGCGATCAAGAGCTCGGAGCAACCTACATGAAAAAGTGGTCGTCGCAGGCTGAAACTGCTGTTCGGCAGTATTTCCCGGCGCTTAAAAAGAGCCTATTTATGAGTGTGGTAGCAATTCTGGGTTTACTGATAGTTGGCTTGTTGCCGTTTATTGCTGCAAGCAGTTTGTTGCTCACGGCTCAATTCGGGAACAGTCTTTTGTGGTTCTCGCTCGTTGTCTGTTTGGGTTTGGCCGGCATGTACGGTGCGTATGCTAAACATGTTCTACGGATTCCCTTTTTAATCGGCTGTATACTCTTCCCGTTTTTGCTGGTGCAGGAAATCGCGTTTCTTGTAAGCAGCATCTACGCTTACTCAGCGGGGGCGGTCCGCTGGAAGGGTCGAACGATTACTAGGAAGTAATATCGCTGGCCTTGCCTTCTTTTGAACCGGCACCAGTATCCGGTAGGATGAAGCTAAAAGTTGATCCGTGATTTAATCGGCTTTGAAGTTCAATTTGGATAGAAAGCTTCTGGGCTAATTTGTTCACCACGTACAGCCCCAAGCCCGTGCCGTTGGTTTCGCGCGTTCGGTAATCTTCGGATCGATAGAATTTGTCAAAAACTTTCTTTTGCTCGCTTTTGCTAATGCCGATACCGGTATCTTTAACGGCGAAGTACACGCCGTCTTTTTGTCGCTTTGCAATCAGCATCACGCCGCCTTCAGAAGTATATTTAATAGAGTTATTGATAAAGTTTTGCAGTATTTCTTCAAGGTACAACCGGCTGGTTTTAACTGTGCCAATACGTGGGCTGATATCAAGATCGAGACGTAGCTTCTTGGCGGCCGCTTCGGATTGATATTCGTGATACAATGATCGCATCAATTCTTCGACATCAATTTCTTCTTTTTCATCACCCAAGCCTCGCTCGGCGCGCGATAAGGTGCTGAGGTCGTTCACCATCTTGGCAAGATACAGTACTTGGTGGTGTGCTTCTTCCAGGGCTTTACTAATATTTTGAGTCGACATTTTGCCATGCGTCATCATAAATTGAGCATTCGACAATGTGCCTTCTGCAATAGTGATTGGTGTCCGGAGTTCATGGCTGACCACCGATATAAATTCATCGCGCTCTTCTTCAAGGGTTTTTGCCTTTGTGATGTCGCGAATAATTAAAATGTGGCCAGTTTGTTCACTATTAACCTCGCTAAAGCTGGCCCGCACCGGCGAACAGCTGATACTGAGGCGGGCTTTTTCGCCATCTGAAAATACATAGGTTAAATCTTCGCGCACGTACATGCCGCGTTTCCCTTGAATTGCTTCAAAAAACGACACCGTCTGGCCTTCTTTATCGTATACCCGCAGCACTGCATCGAGGCGTTTGCCATTTAGACTTTCGTTGGTATCAAAAAAATCGAGGCTGGCGGCATTATAGAGCCGAATAACGCCCTCGGAATCAATATTAAGAATCGCGTCGCCAATACTGTTCACTAAAGCTAAAATTCGTTCACGCTGAAAACTTTCTTTGGTGCGTGAGAGCTGGAAATCGGCGTGTTGCCGGTTTTGAATGTGCCCGATCAAAATAACTGCGCTACCAACGAGCACGATACAGCCCGCCACCACGCTATCGAGCAGCAAAATTTCTAACTTACCGTCGCCCCAAAAAGCAAAATCGAGCACTGCAGTATGAATAAATAAAAGCCCACTGACAATTAAGCCGCGTAGGCCAAAAAAATAGTAAGCACTCATCATAAGCAGGATCCAGCAGGCAGCAATTGGCGACTGGAAACCGCTTACCCCCAGAAGATAAGCCGTCGCAAGCGCATGAAAAGCTAAAATCCGCAGCAGCGTACCAAACGGTCGCGGACGCTTTACCAAAAAACCAGCCAGACCAAACACTAATAACAGCCCCGAGACATACACAAAAACATTCTCGTTGTAATACGTCTGGCTAAAGGCGCCAGCGCGAATAAGCAAGCCGTAAGCAATCAAAAACAGCGACGCCACTAACGCCATGTAGCGAAACATGAGCACGAACTGTTCGGTGTATTTGTCGCGCTGCCAAATAATGCCCAGATATTTTTCCATAATGCTTATGAATAGTATGCCACAGCTCAACGTTTAAATATAGGGATGTTCTGCACGTAGCTGGCGCCGATGCGCTTGAAACTGTGGGTCGCAAGCCTTCACCGTATCCCAGAAGGCTGGGCTGTGATTCATGTGGCGGGTGTGGCTAAGCTCGTGCAACAGGACGTAATCGATGAGCTCGTGCGGTAATTTCATTAAGGCAATATTAAGGCTGATTGTGCCGCTGCTTGAACAGCTTCCCCAGCGGCTGCCAGCGTGCGAAAAGCGAACTTTTTTGTAGGAAAAACCGTAGTGCTGCGCGAAATAGGCTAAGCGACGCGGCAAGAAGGCTTTGGCTTCACGGCGAAGTGCGCGGCCCACTTGTTCGCGGATGAGAGTTTGGACTTCAGGCGCCGTGATGGTGGTATCGGCAGGTAGCCCAACAATGATTTTCTGCGCATGGGTGGTGATTTTTAGTTTTGGCGCCTTCATTACCACAAGGCTGTGCGACTTCCCGATCTGGGTACCGTGGGTGTAGATTGGCGACTGCGATTGCGTGCTCACCAATTCACGAATATTTGACCGCGAGTTGGCAATGAAGCGCTTGACTGCTTGCAAACTTGAAAACACAGGAATAGACGCCCGTAAGCGGCCGTCGGGCGCAATACGGATGCGCATATGGCGCGATTGAGCGCTGCGGCGAACCACAATTTCGCCAAATTCGGTATCGGTGAGGACTGGCATTTATCCTATTATAATCGATCGGCGTGGCGCGGAAAGGGGCGGATTAACTGAGCGCTCTGGTGCCGGTGGCTGAATAGTGGTAGTTGTTGGGCGGTTTTCGGTGAGTTTTTTAAGCACTACTTTTGCCTGGGTCGCATAGGTGTGTTTGCCGCTTATTACCACGTAGGCCTCGCTTGGGGTGGGTGCAACGAACCGCTTTGCCAGCTGTGAAAACTGATCGGGCTGGATGTTTCGTGAGGAAGTTTCTTCTTGGGTTTGCGGTGACCGCTTGGTGGCGCGGAACTTGGCGGTAGCTTCATCGGTCTGCACCCAAATAAGTAAGTTTTTGTAGCCGTGTTTTTTTGCTAGCTTTTCAAGCCGGAGCCGATCGATACGGGTAGCTGGGTAGCCGTCAACAATAATTGTTTGTTGGGTTTTCATCGTTTCTTCAATTTGATAGTCGGCAAGGGTGGCCAGTTGTTGCTGCTCTGGCGGTGAAAAAGTCGGGTTTTCTAGAATTTCATAGCGCAATTTGTCAACACTCACCAGCGGCGCCCGGAACATATCGGCGAACTGCCGCGCAAAGAAGCTTTTTCCGGCGCCCGGCAGCCCAGTCATTATGATCACTAGTGGCGTGGTGAGACTTAGCGACTTCATGGGTCTTAGTATAACAATTCTTATGGTAATTTGAAAGACGGGTCTAATTTAAACAAAAAAGACCCTTAACTTTCTTAAAAATTGTGTTACGATAGTATCCGTAGTCGAAGTACGACAGATTGGATAAGTCATGGTTAAGACTAAGCCCAACGGCATGCTCGTCACCTATTCGGTGATTGAGAGTGCGGGTGAAGGACGTCGGCCAAGGACGGTTGAATCACCGGTACTGATTATCAGTTTCTTGGACGACCGAGACCTTAGCGGCCTTGTCAAGGACGTTAAGCGCCTGGAACGAGTTAATAACGCTGTTGTTCCAAAGGGCTCCAAGACACTGCATGTTCATCTCGAGCTAACGTCGAATTTCTTTTCTGTCATGCGGGTGATCAATTTTGTCCGTGACCCGGAAGCGGCCAGCGCTGAGCTTGATGAGGAGCAGCAGCGTTCTGAAATTGAGACGCGCTTTTCGTTTGGGGGCAAGCAGGGCAAAGACCAGGCAGTTTTCGTTAACACTGTGCTCGATGCAATCACGAAGTTGAAGCGCTAGTGTTGAGGCGCATTATACAAAGACGTATAATGCGCCACTTTTATTATTCAAAATGTGCGTATTGTTTGACTTTGAGCCCGGTAGTATATAGTATATTTATGTACCGTCGACTACGAAGGAGCTTCAAAGTGTTTGATCGAACGCGTGCTGCTGTGGCTGGTGTCAAGCGCGTTGCTGCAATGGATCTGAGTGAGCTTGGTAGGGCAGGCGCGAAGACAGTCGTCAAGGCAGTCAAGGGTGGTGTTGACGCAACGAGGGGTTGGAATAGCCAGCGTAGGGCTAATGCCGGCAAATATATTGAGGTCGCTGCAGCGGTCGCAAACCTCGCTCCGGGCACGGGGCGAATGAAGAACATTAGTAGCCGTAAGGTAAAGGGTGTAACGATCGTTTATGACCCTGCTAATTCTGAAGTCATCCTGATCAAGGGTGCAGCTGGCAATAAGGGTGCAGTGAAAGATGCGCTGGCGATGTATGGGATTAGCTCGTCGGATGGCGTGACTGATCCGAAGATCATTCGTATTCTGGTTGACGACGCTTTGAAGGCCGACATTCCCCAGAAGTAGTCTTACGGGGCTCAGTATGACCATACTGAGCCCCACACAATTTTTAGGTTTTATAAAGTAGTGTGGGGTGTATCTTATCTAAACTGATTATTAGTAACTTATTTGCTCGTGCACTCGCCCCCGTCTTCACCACATCAGCAACAACATCCGCCACCCCTAATTCGCACATTGCTTCAACTGCCCCGTACACCGGTAGATCTGATAATACAACATTTAACTTTTTACCATTTTGCTCTATTTGTTTCAGGCATTTTTGTAAGAATCGTGGGTATGCCGTTGCGACAACCAGCGGCGGTGCCGCTGACGAATACAGCCTTTGCAGTAAGGTAGCTTCTTTTTCTTCAGGAATAAGTAAGCAGAAGTTGAGTTCTGGGCCTGCTAGTTGCTGGTAAGTTAGCGCCGAAGCGTTCTCGTACTCTTCGATGACGTCGCTAAATACTAAGCCGGCATCAGCATAGCCTTTATCGATGAGCATCGGAATACTATTGCTGCGCACACGAATGTAACTTGTGTTTTGTGTTTTTACGGTTAGGCAACGCTCGGGAAAGGGCGGTATTTTTATGCCGTATTGTTGTTCAAAGGCAGCCACGCAATCATCATAGTCGTGGCTATTTGGCAGTAAAATTCGTTTCCAGGTCGAGATTACGGTCTTGCTCAGGATTATTTTATCAGAATGATTCATCACAGCGTTCTATTGTAGATGAAAGTAAATATACACACAAGATACACATATTAGGAGTTGGTCGTTCTATAAAAAGTAATTGACAATGATAAGTACCTTGTATAACATAGAACTATGGAAGAAAAATTAACCAGCGAACGATATGCAGCACAACTTGCTACGCAGCTACGAAAAGGTTTTCTAGCCTACTGTGTACTAATGATTTGCAGCGAAAAAATGTACACTTCTGATATCATCAGGCGTTTACAAGCAGCCGAGCTCGTGGTGGTAGAAGGAACCATCTATCCCCTGCTCTCACGGCTCAAGAATGACGGCCTCCTCGCCTATGAGTGGCAAGAATCCGAACAAGGACCGCCGCGCAAATATTACCAGGTAACACCCTTTGGTGTGGCGGTAAAGAACGAACTGACCCACCACATTGAAGCACTAAACGCCGCACTTAAAAAACTATAAGGATGAATATGAAAGAGATCACCAGAATCCATATCGCAAAAGTTGCCTACGATATAGAAATTGAAGCTAAAAAAGACCTCGAACACTACCTTGAAACGGTGAAAAATGTCACTGTTGATCAAGAGGTGGTCGACGATGTTGAAATTAGAATCACCGAAATTTTAGCCGAACACGGCGTGACGAGTGGCGGTGTCGTCACAGCTACAGAGATACAAGCCATTAAAGAACAACTAGGCGCACCTCAAGAATTTGGCGACGGCGAGTCACGGCCGACCGCTGATGAAGCTTACGACAAAATTCGACCGCGCTTATTTCGCGATACCGACAATGCCGTTTTAGGAGGCGTTTTAAGTGGCATTGCAGCGTATTTTAAGATCGATGCGGTTTGGGTCCGCTTGCTGTTTTTGGTGCTTTTAATTGGCTCATTTGGCATGGCTTTAATCATTTATCTAGTGCTATGGATGGTTATTCCCGAAGCTAAAACTTCAGCCGATAAGCTGCTTATGGCTGGGCGGCCAGTAACAATCGCTTCTTTACGAGAAATGAACGAACTTGAAGCTCAAAGCGCAAAAGATCGCCCAGCAAGACTAGCCGGTCGTATAGTAACCTTTATACTTGGCCTTGGCGCGATGTCGGCAGCCGTTGCCAGCTTAGCTTTTACCGTATATGTCACATTTGGCGTGACTTTTTACGAAGGTACTCATGTTAATTCGAGCGATCCGATGTTTGGCTTCTGGCTGGCGGCGTTCATTTTGGCAATTGTCAGCGGCCTTTTGCTGGCGGTGCTCTGTGCGCAAATTGCTATCGCGCTCTTTCGGCAAAAGGCAACAAAGCGCAGCCTTGTATCGATGGGGGTTGTCACCTTAGCTGGTACGCTTAGCTTTGTTGTGGCAATTGGCCTCGTACTATTTGCCGAAGTGCAGCAAACAAACTTGCAAAACGCCCATACTCGCGAGGTTTCGCTTGCCATTCCAGCCGAAGCTAAAAAAGTTACCTCATTGGTAGTAGAAGTGCCACGAGGAACGGAAGTACACTACATGACAGCCAAAAGCCAAGCTCCTTCAGCCAAGTTGCAAACAATTGCTGCCACCAACAGCGCCATCATTAAGCCCGAAATAAAGGTAGAAGGTGACGTTCTTAAGATTTCCTCAAAAGTTTCACCGCAGCCCGTGTGCTCTCCGTTTGATTGCGAAGGCGTTACTACCGCGACCATTTACGTGTATGGGCCGGAGCTTAAGCATATAACCACAAAAGAAAATGCAGCTTTACAATACGGCGGCCCAAATCAACACGCTTTAACCCTCGACGCTGCCAAAAATTCCGATATCACCCTGCACGACGCCACGATCGAACAGCTGAAAGTCACGAGCCAAGAAGGTGTAAACATTATGGCAGCCGCCGCCACGGTTTCAAACCTAGAGACAACCGCTACCGGCTCATTGCTCGAATTTGGCACTATTCATACTCTGAAGATTACCGATCAGCAAGCCTGCCCGGCTGGAAGCGAGTCAACCATTGGGCTTGAGGATATTTCAAGTGGCACCTTTGTCTGGAATGGCCAAACCAAAGTGGCAGATAACACACGACTCGGCTGTACAAATGTTTCGATAGAAAAAGAACTAAACGAAGAGCTGTAAGTACCTTGTTCCCCACTGCTTATAACGGCCGGATCATAAGTCCGGCCGTTTTTATGGGAATTAGGATTCGAAAATCGGGCTCACCCAATAGTTGGCGTTATTGTAAAAGCTGGTGGGAAAACCGCCGCCATAAGTATAGACACCCGCCCCGATCGGTGCAGTAAGGGGCGCTGCGACATGCGGTTGATCAAAATAGCCGCTATTAGCTGAATAATACCCCGTGGGTGTAAAGTACGAGGCCACGTAGGGGGTATCGGCCTGAATTTCTACAGGAGTGTTAAATGAGGCAGATTGCCAACCGCTGCTGGTTTCACTCGTTACTGCAGCGGTCGCAAGCGGCGTACCGTCAGCACCCCAAAGGGAAATCGTGTGCGGTCCGAGGTTGTTTTGGCTTTTATAAAAGCGAACCCCCGTGATTTTACCGGCTGTTTCTGAGCTGAATTTAACACCTAGCTCTACAGCTTGTGGATCGTCAACGCTGGGAGTGGCGGGCGTTGGGTTATCAGGCCACAAGCTACAGGGGCAAACTGGCCCTTGGGTAGTAGTGAAACTCCAGCTGACATCTGCCGGCAAGGCGTTCCCCGCCATATCCTCTACCCGCGGGCTGGCACCGCCGCCGCGTAGCTTAGCGGTGTAGACGGTATTGGCAGCCAGCGGTGAGGCTGGTGTTAAGATGGCAGTTTTACTGGCGCTATCGTAGGCCGCCGTGCCCGCAATGGCTGCGCCGGCAGTGGTCTGTAGTGTGAAAGTTTGGCTGTTGACCGTGCTTGGATTAAGGGCTTCGTTAAAGGTGGCGGTAATGGCGGTGGTCTTGGCTACGCTAGTGGCATCGGCGGCTGGGACGGTGCTGCTGACGGTAGGTGGCGTGGTATCGATAGCGTAAGCTGCGGTGTACTGGCCGCTCGTAACTGGGAAGAAGGCATACTCGACGCCTTTTATTGTTTCGAGCGTAAACGACACGCTATTGCTGCCGGAAGTAATGCTCACGAGGGAACCATTCTTCGTATGTACCGGTAGCATCGCCCGCATCATGGCGTGCGCGTCACTGTGCACTACTGCATTAAAAGTAAAGTTGTTGCCATTCCAGGCGAGGTCCACAAACGACGAATCGTTACGCGCATCGGTCCATTCGAGCATTTGCTTAGCCGATACCATAGGTACGCCGCGAGTCTTGGCCGATTGTACAAGCTGTCGATCAAACGGGTCGCTGTAATCGTAGTGCGTGCCAATTGCGCCATAATAGCCTTCTGGCCCTAGTGCGCGGTCGATCTGCAGATTGATCGCATTCGGGTACGAAGCGCCGTTTTCATTGACTAAGTGCGATGGTAGTTGGTAAACATCAATCATTGAACCGTCGCTGTCGGCAAACCGCATTGGCAGACCCGAACCAGTAAAGTACCCGGGGCGGTTTTGCACCCAGCTGCCCGGCCAATAGTAATAATTTAGATCAAGCCGAATATTATTTGCGAGCTCGACTTTCGGCGAAGTTGCCCAGTCGCTCCAGACAATACAGTGGGTGCGACTGCTCACTTGGTGTGGCAGGCTGGTATATTTTGAGCGGAAGGTACCGAGCTCATCGGTAAAGGCTTGGATCAGCGATTGCGGTGTCCAGTTATCACAGCCGGTGCTGATATGCGAACCAATTTCAAACCCTTGGGCGGTAAACTGCGCTGCTTCTTGGTTGGTCAGTGGAGATGATTCATAAATCAGTGATGTCGCCCGAATGCATTCCCAATTATCCACACTGCAACCCGCCGGGCTATTGGCCAGCATATAATTAAAGCTGTCTTTTGTACCGGTAGCTGTGGCATGATCGTCACCGGCCATCACCAGCACAGCTTTCTCGCCTTTCGGGAAATACCAGAATTTTGGCAAGGGCTGGTTATCCTGGTTCATTTCTGAAATCAGATTTGCCAGTAGTCGCTGCTGTTCGTCGGCTTGAGGAATCGCTACTTTATTGAGGTCAATGTAATCGGGCTGGTCGCCGCCAAAGAACATATCGTTCGATCGTTTTGGTGCTAATCCATCGCGCTCCTGGCCAGCCCAGGCAGGGTTGCCCTGATGGGTATAGATCACCGATCGGGCGAGGTCGTAAGTAAAGGCGGCAGCTTGGCCACTACCGACGTTTTTTACCGTCACCGCCGGATACGCTGTAGTGTTGGTGGCGGTGGCATAGAGACTGGCAAGGACGGTTGTGCCGGTTTGGGCAGTGTAGGCATCTGCGGTGCCATGAAATTGCATAGTTTCAGTAACGATACCCGCCCCCACATTGGTGGCACTGTTGACCCGCAGGTAAGCATCAGACAGTGTCGTGTTGGCATCGGTGAGCCCTAGCAGCTCCGACAGTTTTTTATCGGGGCGCATTGCGATTAAGTTACCACCAGCATGTACCCAATCGCTGAGCATGGCGACTTGTGTGGTGGTTAGTGGCAAATCTCCAATAATCACTACCTCGTAGAGGCTTAAGCTGCTCGAGGTAACCTCGGTAATATCGCGGGTTTCAAATAAGTTTAACCCTTCAGCGCGCAAAATCTCGGCGTAATACTTGCTAAACGGTCGACTATTTGCAGTAATTGCCAGAATTGGCCCGCCTGGCCCTTGTTCAATATCTGACGGCACTGATGGCTGGGCGGTAGTGAACTGCCAGGTAAAGCTTGTTGTTAAGGCGTTGCCGGCGGCATCCTTCACCCGTGGGTCAAACAAGCCACCTTTAATAGTGGCCGCATATGTGGCGCCAGGTGCTAAATCGTTAACCGGATCGATGGTGACGGTGTGGGCTGTTTGGTTGTAGCTAATAGTGGCAGGAATAAGAGTGTTGGTGGTATCGCGCAACTCAACTGTGGCCTCTGAAACGCTACTTGACTGCATCGCCTCGTTAAAAGTGGCGGTCGCCGAAGTCGTTACGGCGTTGTTTGCGCTATTCGGTGCCGGTGTCACCATGGTAACGCTCGGCGGCGTGGTGTCTGGCCCGGTAGCGTCTGTAAAAATAACATCAACCCAGTAGTTAGTATTGTTGTAAATCGTCGTCGGGAAGCCGCCACCATTCGCATAGCTAAACACGCCGTTATTGGCAGGTGCAGTAAGCGGACCGTTGGTTTTTGGCTCGTTGAATTGGCCAGCGTTATACGAATAGTTACCATTGGGTGCATAATACGACGCCACGTAGGTAGTATGAGCAGTAACAGTCACCGGAGTATCGAAATAGACTTGTTGCCAACCACTAGCCGACTCGTTAGAGAACGTTGCCCGAGCCAACAAAGTGCCACTTTCAGACCATAAACTGCCCCGGTGCGTGCCAGTATTTTCTGGTCCTTTATAAAACCGGATACCTGAAATCACACCAGCGACATTTGTCTGAAAATTTACGCCTAGTTCAACCGCCTGAGTATCGTTAGCGTGAAGCACCGCCGGCGTGTCTGCTGCTCCCCACAGACTGCACGGACAATCGAGCGCCGTAGCGGTGAATGGTATGGTAATTGCAAGCAGCATCGCCGAAAGTAAAGTAACTGTAGCGCGCCGCAAGGTAGTGTGTAGTGTGTTTCGCATATTTCCCCTATTGAAACAAATGATGTGCTCCTATCATATAGAGCGCGGCACCATTCCGCAATACTCAAGGAGTGTTACAATAGATATATAGCAACCATTAACTTCTTAAGGAGGTGCTATGAATAAGGTTTCAAAATCAATCATCAACCAGCTGGCCGAACAGCGTGGCACGGCGCAACTGACTATGTATATGCCAACGCATAAAGAATCGAGCTTGCAAGCAGTGAGCGAAGATCAGGCGAGGTTTAAGAATCTTCTGAGGCGTGGTCTTGAAGAGTGGGAACAGCAGGTCAACCCGCAGAAAATTGCCGCCATACGCAAGCAGTTGGAAGAAAAAAATGAAGATCGCGCTTTTTGGAACGATACCTCCCGAAGTTTGGCCGTCTTTGCCAGCAAGCAGCAGGTTCACTTTTATCACCTGCCGATTGAAAGTGATGAATATATCTATGTCGGCGACACATTTGATGTCGCGCCGCTACAAATTGTTGATGAACTAAATCAACCCTATTATCTTTTTACACTAGCGCTCCACAATTCAAAATTATTCTATGGGGATATGTACGGCCTGGCGCCTGTGACAATTAACTTTCCGGCCAGCCCTGAAGATGCACTGAACATTGATGAGATGTTCTCTGGTAGCAACACCATCCGCGGCATCTCGGTTCCGGGTAAGGGCAATGAAAAGTTCAGTTCGCATGGCCAGGGCGATTCCAATCATGCCGGGCAAGAAGAACGCTTAAAATATTTTCGCATACTAGACGACACTATTGCGCGGTCGCCAGCGGTTGATAGTCAATTCCCTATCTTGCTTGCCGCTACCGATAGCGAAGCCAGTGATTACAAGGCAATAAGCAAGCTATCTCACCTGCTACCCGTACATATTCAAGGCAATTATACCCAAACGCCACTGCCCGAACTGCACAAACTTTCCTGGGCGACGATTCTTCAAGAAGTGGTTCAAAAAAAGCTCGCCCAGCACGCCGAGAAGTTTCATGAACTCAAAGGCCTCAAGCAAGCTTCAAGCGACATGACTGAAATAAAAGAAGCAGCGGCCATGGGTCGGGTTGACACGTTGCTGGTTGGGATTGTGCCAGAAACCAACGATTCGGTCAGCGAGACTGCAGATGGGCCACTCATTCGTTTACAAGGCGAATATCGAGATGGTCTGCGCGATGCCGTGCAAGTGGTAAGTTCGCAAGGAGGCGCTGTTTTAGGGGTTGATGCTTCGCTTATTGGCACGCCAAGTTTGGCGGCGGCTATTTATCGTTATTAAATAAGGCGCTTTAAAAGCGTCCCGGCTTTCCGGTAAGTAAAGTGTCGAGTCGCTATTTGCTAGGCTGGTTCTTCGGTATATTCCGAATACCCTATCCCCCGCTGCACGTCTTCAATGACCAGCTTTACTAACGGCAGCATGTTCTCGGGCAAGTTATCAACCGGAAACCACGAAAGATTATCGCACTTTTCGGGCTCGGCATTAAAAATGTCGCCCTGCCAGTGGCGTGCTTCAAAAAATAAATCAAGTCGCTCCTCACCACCTTATTCCTCGTTAAACGATGGCAGGTGTGCATCAATCGAAGGTCATGCGGCCTAATTGTAATTCCCGCCTCTTCCTTGGCCTCGCGTGCCATGGCATCGGTGGCAAGCTCGTCGCCATCTAAATGGCCGGCAACTACACTGTATTTACCGTCTTGATAGCCACTGTTGGCGCGCATTGATAACAGTATTTCATTGTCGCGCCGAAGGAGTAAATAGACAGCTGGTATGAGTTTGAATCGTTCTCTTGGAGTGGTCATAGGTATAGCATAGCAGAATGTCGGGTAGGCATTAAAATATTAGTCCGACTGCGATATCCCGACAGATCTGTTAGCAGCCTATACTATTTCATGATCGGGATATCATGTTATAATCAAGAAATGCTATAATATGGCAATTGCTGCACCTGGTAGGTGGCGAGATGAGAATTGGCTTTGATCTTGGGAATGTACTCTGTGCCTCAGACACAGAATTTCTGACGAAGGGCGATCTGACGGCCGCCCAGCGTATTCCGGGCGGATTTGAAACGGTAGCAGCTGCTGTTGCACAGAACGGGCCCGAAAGCAACTGGATTGTGTCAGCTTGCGGGCCACGGGTGCAAGGCTTCTCTGGGAAGTGGTTGCGCCAAGAAGGCTTCTTCACGCTTACTGGTTTCCATGAGAGCTGTTTTGCTCTGCCGCGCCGGTTTGAGCTGGATAAAGTTGCTGCTTCGCTACGAGAAAATCATGTTTTGTTTTGTGAGAAGCGCCCTCATAAGGCGATCATCGCCGCCGTTCTTGGGCTTGAAGCATTTGTTGATGACCGGATTCAAGTTCTTCAGGAACTGCCTGATTGCGTTCGACTCCGAATTGCTTTTCGCCCAAAGGCAGAAGAGCTGGCCAAGTTGGATGACGACCGGATCGTGGTCGTCCAGGATTGGCTTGAGGTGCGTGAGTTGCTTGAGCTAACAGTGTGGCAATGCCCCGTCTCTATAAAAAGAGGCGGGGTTTACTTATATATCCATAAAACTCTACCCTATTATCCAGCTTTTCTATTGAGCTGTCGGATCTAACTTGGGATTAAATTAGCTATAAAAATATCTACAGTCGATCTATTGATATCATGGCAGGAGTGGAGGGATTCGAACCCCCGGCCCTCGGTTTTGGAGACCGATGCTCTGGCCAGCTGAGCTACACTCCTATAACGCACCTTACTATAGCACAACAGCGCCGTGAAATCGAGAAGAAGTGCATTACCCTAAGGTTGAAATATTATCATTAATGTTGTACAATACATAGTTGTACTCTCTGTCGAGCGGAGGATCATGTCTATCCAGATTTTGGTAGAAAGCGTCACGGTTACCCGTGAGGGGATTGGTATCGCTTTTGGAACGTCAATGCGAGGTCGCGACAACGAGCTGACCCAAGAGGGCGCCCGCGCTCTTCGCATCCTGATGATTCATGCGGCGGACTTCAGTATCGATACGCAGCCATACCACGACACTGCGGATTATTTCCTCATCAAGACCAACGGCGGGCGCATTCCGGAGCTCGAAACCCAGCAGGGCGTCCAAAAGTTGATGGACGTTTACGGCAAGGGCGACATCAAGGTTACCTTTCAGGAACCGAAGCTATATGCCTCTCAGAACGGGTCCGTGCGGGGCGATGGAATTCAGCCTAGGCAACTGGCTGACAGCCTGAAGTCGGGCAAGTTTGTCCGCGCCCAGATGGTATTTGCGTTGAGCCTCCCAGTGCTCAACAGCGATTCGCAGGCGGTTCGGAGTGTGCTGCGAGACGAATGTGGCGTCGCAACTACCGCTGAGGTTAAGAATGGGATGAGGGTCTACGTCAGGGTGCGGACTGACAGCGAAGATCCGCTGATGACCTTGAGGCGTCTCCAGCCACGAATCGCCAAGGCACTGCGGTAACAAGTAGCGCACTACTCGGGCTATTAAGCTGGCCCGCGTAGTGCGCTGTATCTATAAGTCATTATTTGGCCAACCGAGCGCGGTGATGGCATCAAAGCTGTAATGAAATTGCTTGGCTCAAAGGCATGAATTAATAGAGATGGGTATGCTGGTAAGAATATTCGGGTTGAACTCGCGAGATTAAAATAAACTGCATCTTCCACCTCGGCTTTCAAAAGAGGTAAAATAAAAACATGCACATCAGATTATCAGCCGCAGAACGCGCCCAAATGAAAACGTGTGTTTGCCCGCGTAAAGTTCCTGGCGTCACGCCTTCGCCATCGGCGCGAACACTTGGCCGCTTTATTATTGGATTTGTCATTCTCGATGGGCTTTTAGCCTTGTTTTTGCCACTCGTTGCTTTAATTATATTCGGCATCATTTTTGCGTTTGGCGTTTTTAGCTCGTGCTGGTATCTTATCCGTGGGCACTCGCTAAAATGTGCTTTACTCTGGGGATTTGCCGGCTGGATACTTTTTCTGGTCGATGGAATTATTGGTAGTATATAACCCTATTCGATCAAGCTAATTGAGAGTTGGTGTGCTGTTAGCTTTCAACTATACTGAAAGCATAAGCATCTCAAACGTAGACGGAGCGTAGTATGAAAATTGTCATTGTTGGCGGCGGATTTGGTGGAGTGAAAGCGGCTCTGGAACTCGGGCAGCATGCTGACTTCTCAATTACCCTTATTTCAGATGAAGATTATTTCCTGCACCACGCTACCCTGTACGCCACCGCTACAGGCCGTAGCCGCGATGAGTCGGTGGTGCCGCTACGGGATATCTTTGCTGGTTACAAAAATGTGACTGTGGTGAAAGATCGGATTACTTCACTTGATCTTGAGCGAAAATTAGTTATTGGTAAGAAAAATTATCCGTTTGAAAAGGCAATTTTTGCCATGGGTGTCGTGACTACCTACTTTGGTATTAAAGGCCTCGCCGAGCATAGTTACGGCATCAAAACTTTGAACGAAGTGACGCGGTTTAAGCAGCATTTGCATAAAGAGTTAACTGAAGATAAGCACATGGATAAGAATTACGTCGTGGTGGGCGCCGGCCCCACCGGCGTTGAATTAGTGGCGGCTCTAAAAACCTATCTTACCCAGATCGCTGCGGCGCATGCTATTAAAAAAGCTACCATCAATTTAACTTTGGTTGAAGCCGCGCCACGAGTACTCCCCCGAATGAGCGAAGCTGCGAGTGCGGCCGTTACTAAACGGCTACAAGAACTGGGGGTAAGCGTACTCGTTAATAAAAAGGTTGAGTCGATGGACGATGATAGCGTAATGATAGATGGCCAAGACATTCCGTCGCAAACAGTGGTGTGGACATCGGGGGTGGCAAACCATCCGTTCTTTGCGGCGCACGCGCATATATTTAAGCTTGCCAAAAATGGCCGGGTGGAGGTTGATCGGCACCTTGAAGCCGCACCGAATGTATTTGTGATTGGCGATAACGCCGCGACTCCTTACACCGGCGTTGCCACTACCGCGCTGTACGACGCGAGTTTTGTGGCCCGCCACCTTAACCGGCTGGCAAATGGCTTGCCGGCCTACGCCTATGTGCCAAAAGCTCACCCCGTAACTGTGCCGGTGGGCGACGACTGGGCAATTTATGAATCATCGGGCATGCGTGTGACGGGAAAAATTGCCGCAGCGCTGCGACGATTTCATGAATTTCAAAATTATAAGAATCTCCTCAGTTTCAGTAAGGCCTTTCGCGCCTGGCGAGCGCGCTATCACCGCGACGAAGACTGCCCTGTATGCAAGAAATCAAAAGCTTAGCATAAAGCATAAGCATTGCTTATTCTAGCCTAAACCGATATACTACGGATAATAAAATGAAGGCAGGATTATCTATCTAAGGGTGGTATGAAGATATTGATGCTTGGTTGGGAGCTGCCGCCGCACAACAGTGGAGGCTTGGGGGTTGCTTGTTATAATATGTCTAAGGCCCTAGCGGTGCAAGGGGCCGACATTGACTTTGTCCTCCCCTATAATCCGGTTGGGCACGATATTTCTTTTATGAAGGTCCACGGCGCTACCCCCACCACCCCGGACAAAATAACCTATACCACCTATAGTCACCCACCTTTTGCTAGCGGTGCCGGCGCAACAATCAGAAGCATCCAGCAGCAATATGCCGCCTTTACCGAAACGCTCGTGCGCCAACAGCGGCCGCAGGTGATTCACGCCCACGATTGGCTGACAATGGAAGCGGCGGTGCGAGCCAAGCACATCGCGAACGTCCCCTTAATTGCCCATGTGCACGCCGCCGAATTCGACCGTTCGGGCGAACATTATGGCAATCCTTTTATTCACGAGATTGAACAAATGGGGCTTGAAATGGCCGATCGAATCATCGCCGTCAGTAACATTACCAAAAATATTATTGTCAAGCACTACGGTATTCCGGCCGAAAAAATTGCAGTGGTCTATAACGCTGCCGATGAGGCGCAATACGCTGAAGTTCAAGATACCAACACCTACGCTTACCTTGAGGCCATGAAACGCGAGGGCTACCGCGTCGTCGTGACGCTTGGTCGCTTAACCGTGCAAAAGGGCCTGACCTATTTCCTTCGGGCCGCTGCCCGTGCCTCCGAAAAATACGACAAGCTATTGTTTGTGGTTGCTGGTGACGGTGAACTGAGGGACGAGCTTTTAGAGCTTTCGGCGTCGCTTGGCATCGCCGATAAAGTCTTTTTTACGGGCTTTGTACGTGGTAAACAGTGGCGCGACGCCTACCGGATTGCCGACGCTTTTGTGATGAGTTCGGTCAGTGAGCCATTTGGCTTAACTGCGCTTGAAGCTGCCGCCAGCGACACAGTGGTGGTTTTAAGTCGCCAATCTGGCGTTGGTGAAGTGCTCCACAGCGTGCTTCGTTTCAACTACTGGGAAACTGATCGGTTAGCCGATCAATTGGTGGCGGTGGCTGCCTCACCGGCTCTATATTTTGAACTGCGAAAAAACGTCGCCCAAGAATATGCCCGGATTTCTTGGCAGGACGTCGCCAAGCAGTGTCTTGGGTTATACAAACAGCTTGCCGAGGTACGAGCATGAAGCCAAAAAGCATTGCGCTATATCTGCACGTACATCAGCCGTTTCGACTTCGACCGTATACGGTGTTTGATACTGCTACGGCTCACAATTACTTTAGCGCCGAGGATAGCGATAAAAACCGTGAGATCTTTGAAAAAGTCGCCGAAAAATCGTACCGGCCAATGAATCAATTGCTTGAAAGGTTACTACAAGAACATCCGGCTTTCCGCTGCAGTTTGAGTATTACCGGCACTTTTATTGAACAAGCCGAAGCTTGGGCGCCCGATGTACTTGAAAGTTTTCGGCGACTTGTTGGCACCGGCCGGATGGAGATTGTGGCCGAAACGTATCATCATAGCCTGGCCTTTTTTTATAGTCGAACCGAGTTTGAGGCGCAGGTGCAGCAACATCAAACCAAAATACAAGAGCTTTTTGGCGTGCGCCCGAGCGTGTTTCGCAATACCGAACTGGCGTATAACAATCAACTTGGGCAGTGGGCCGAGCAAGCCGGATATAAGGGTGTTATTGCAGAAGGTTGGGATCCAGTTTTGGGCGTACGCTCGCCAAATTATGTTTATCGGCCGGCGCAAACGAAAGCTATTTCGTTACTGCTGAAGAATTATCGCTTAAGCGATGACCTAGCGTTTCGTTTTTCGGATACAGCCTGGCAGGAATGGCCGCTCACGGCTGAAAAATATGTTGCCTGGGCCGATGCTTCTGATGCCCAGACCATTAATTTATTTATGGATTACGAAACATTTGGCGAGCACCAGTGGCAAGACACGGGCGTGTTTAGTTTTTTTGCTGATTTTGCTAGCCAGTGGCTGGCCTCCCCCGAGCGCACGTTTCGTACCTTAAGTGAAACCATTAGCGCTTACCCGCCGGTAGATGAAGTTGATATGCCCAACACCGTTACCTGGGCAGACACCGAGCGTGACTTATCGGCCTGGCTTGGAAACGCTATGCAACAAGAAGCCTTAAAGTACCTTTACAACCTAGAAGAAGATATTTTACGCTCGGGCGATGACGGGCTGATTGATGACTGGCGCCGCCTACAAACATCCGATCACGTGTACTATATGTGCACAAAATGGTTCAAAGATGGCGACGTACATGCTTATTTTAGCCCTTACGAATCGCCATATGAGGCATTTATTTACTTTATGAATACCCTTCGTGACCTGCGCTGGCGTATAATGGAACACAGAAAGGGAGGGCTGCAGTGGCTAGACCAATAATACTCAGTAATGGCGAACTTCATGTCGGGCTTAATAATTTTGGCTTGGTGCACGATTTTTACTATCCATACGTTGGCCTAGAAAACCACGCAGCGGCAAAATCGCTACGCCACCGGATAGGCGTCTGGGAAAACGGCACCTTTAGCTGGTTGGACGATGGCAATTGGCAGTTTGAATTCTCGTATCCTTTTAATGCGCTGATAGGTAAAACCATAGCTCGGCACGAAGGCTTAGGCATACTACTGGAGTTTGAAGATGCAGTCGATGCCACGCAAAATGCCTTCCTCCGCAACATCCATGTGGTGAATGAGCGCGACCAGCCGCGAACGATTCGGCTATTTCTGCACCAGGTATTTGCGATTGGTGATACTTGGGGTGGCGACACCGCGCAGTGCCTACCCGACGACGAAGTTATTTTGCATTACAAAGGCCACCGGGCTTTTACAATTGGCGCCACCGATAACCACGGCCGCACCTTCACGCGCTACAGTGTAGGGCTTTTTGGTATTGAAGGCCATGACGGCACCTACCGTGATGCTGAAGATGGCGAGCTGTGGCAAAATGCCGTCGAGCATGGGCGGGTGGACTCGGTGCTTGGCTTTGAGCTCTCGCTCGATGCGCACGATTCCACCCGGGTACACTACTGGATTGCCGCTGGCAAAACACCCGAAGAAGCGCTCGATATTGATCGCAAAATCCGGGCCGAAGGGGTGTTGCACCGGATTCTCACCACCGACATATGGTGGCATAAATGGCTCAAAAAAGCCGAAAAGTTTGCCAGTAAGCTTGATGAACGTTATCGCCAGGACTTTATCAATAGCGTGCTGCTACTAAAAGCTCATATAGATAAACGGGGCGCAGTTATCGCGAGCACCGATACTACCATGCTCAATTATTCCCGTGATGCGTATGCCTACTGTTGGCCACGCGACGGCGCTTATGTGGTCTGGCCACTCATTCGTCTGGGCTACGAAGACGAGCCGCTGCGCTTTTTTGACTTTTGCCGCCGTGTGCTGCATCCAAAAGGCTACTTAATGCATAAATACCAAGCCGATGGCGCCCTTGGCTCCAGCTGGCACCCTTATGTTCATGGCGAACGCACCGCTCCACCAATTCAGGAAGACGAAACGGCGATCGTGCTGTTCATTTTTGCTCATTATTATCGGCTTCATCCGCAAGCAGCGGTGCTTGATAGCTACTATGATGCGCTGGTAAAACCAATGGCCGATTTCTTAGCTAGCTATATTGACCCACACACTCACCTGCCCAAACCAAGCTACGACCTTTGGGAGGAAGTGTTTATTACCAGCACTTACACGACGGCTGTTGTTTATGCGGCATTACTGGCGGCGGCTGACTTGGCCGAAATTAAGCAAGATTCAGGGAGCGCTGTCCGTTGGCGGGCGGCTGCAACTGATATTGGCGAAGCGGCCGAGAAATACCTGTACAACTCCGACACCGCTTGCCTTAATAAAGGCGTACATATTGCGGTTGACGGCACCGTCACCCCGGATGCTACTATAGATAACGCAAGCATTTTTGGAGCTTTTATGTTCGGGCTCTTCCCATTGGATAGCGCAATTTTACGCACCAGCGTTGAAACTTCGCAGAAAGCTTTCGGACTAAGCGACCAGCACCCGGGTTTGCCGCGCTACATGCACGATAATTACCGGCGAGTTTCAGCTGAAAGCTTGGGTAATCCATGGTTTGTGACTAGTTTATGGCTCGCACAGTATCACCTGGAGCTCGATGAAGTAGAAAAAGCCGAAGCAATAATTGCCTGGGTGCAGCGCCATATGGCAAAAACAGGCGTGCTACCGGAACAAATTAACCCCTATGATGAATCGTGGCTATCGGTGGCACCCCTTGCCTGGAGCCAGGCTGAATTCATTAATACGCTGCTCGATATGAAACTTTATGACCACAAATAAACCTCTATCTATAAAACCTCATA
Organism: Verrucomicrobiia bacterium; assembly: GCA_035629335.1. Classification (NCBI taxonomy): domain Bacteria; kingdom Pseudomonadati; phylum Verrucomicrobiota; class Verrucomicrobiia; species Verrucomicrobiia bacterium. The sequence goes on along the minus strand of DASPIB010000001.1, from coordinate 509,104 downwards.
CAAAAGCGCTCCATGCATTGCAGCGCCTATTACCCAGCCGCATGATGCAAAAATATACTCACCGTAAAGTCATTGAAGCTTTCTCCGCCCAGCTCGGGTTAGTGTATTTTGGATTTGTTGATCAGCACGCAGATGAGCACGAATTAGTGCGCGGTTTCACGCTCTCTGTTGGCCATACCGACAACCATTATAGCGTCGGGAGCGCCTATGGTTATGATATTATCCTGGTTGAACGCACCGATGTCCTAAAGGCACCTGGCGCCCGCACCCAGCGCTATAATTGGATTATTTTACAAATTGATCTACGCAGCTCAGGGTTGCCGCACGCCTTTTTTACATCGCTCTCACACCCAAAGGTCTTTTACTCGCACTTTTTTATAAAATATGCTCGGTTCCAGCCGCTTCCGGCAAGTGTATGGCGAAATCATGATCCGCTATTTCGAGAGCGGTTTACCACTTTTTCAACTCCCGAAAGCGCCGAGGAACTAGTGCGGCTTTTCTCGCTTGATACCACCGCCACCATTGGGCGTTACTTTGATCGTTTTGAAATCGAACTGCAAGATGACAAACTGTTTGTCTATCTTAGTAATCAGCCGGTGACATTGGCTTCGCTGGAAGTATTGTTAAAGAATGGCTTGTGGCTAGCTGGCCAAATTGACAGCCAAGTTGCGGCGAGCGTCACGCAACAATCCTAAAAATAAAGCCCCCACAGGTTTAAGGCGAAGGCTGTATTTTTAGGAAGTATGCCAGATTAGCTTTTACGTGCTTTTACCACGTTACGGCCAAGGTTTTTCTTGGTCTCTTCGTACTCGGCGTGTACGCGTGCAATCGGGTCGAACTTGCGTAGTACCAACCGGTGCGGGGTATTCTGCGTATTCTTGCGGGTAACATAGGTGCGGTGGCCGGTAAGCTTGCTGACAAGAGCAATGATGATTCGCTTGGTATTCTTTTTTGCCATAAATCTCTACTTATTATTGCTATTAAAAACTTTTTAAAATTATATCACAGATAGTGGCATCTGACTAGATTGTAATAATCTCTGGAGCCCAAGACGAGAATTGAACTCGTGACCCCTTCCTTACCATGGAAGTGCTCTACCTCTGAGCTACTTGGGCGTGTAACAGGCTATAGTATAGCAGATATTTTTATGAAAATGAAGCGATTTTAGAATCGATGGGTAAAAATATGGACATAATTCATGCCAAATAGCGGATCGAGTGGCTCGGTGGTGCAGCCTTTGCTTTGCCACTCGCTAATGGTAGTCGTATCTCTATCATTTGGCGATTCGAGTTTAGCGAAAAAGCCGTAGGTCGTGTTGTCTGGATCGTTTTTCTTGCAGCTGTAAAACATGTACGAGCCTGGCCCAGAAGGAGTTGTCGGGTCTTTGATGTCTCCTGAAGGCGCCAGCAGCGTATCGATATTGGCAGCGTACTCTGATCCTTCGCCGCGAACATAGCCCTCCCCCAGGCCGTTACGGCCAGCGCCAGTTTCGGTTGGTTTCTTGGCGGCATCATTTGCCCAGGATTGCATCGCTTTGGCTAATGTTTCTAAGTCGGTGCGGCGTTTAGTGTCGCGAGATTGCTGATTGACTGCACTATAGCCAACACTGGCAAAAGTCGCCAGAATAGCGATAACCGCAATCACCACAATAACTTCGATAATTGAAAAGCCGCGATTCATAGTAGTACTATTATAAAGCACTACCGCTTACAAATTGAAAACTATTTACGTTTAGCGCTGGTTTTTTCTTGAACGCTGGGTTGCGGATACAACAGCGAATAGAGCACCGCCCATACAATACCGTTGATTGCAAAAATAGCCAGCGCGCCGAGGGCGAGGCAAACAATCAGCCGCCCGAGTTCAGGGTTCAATAAGCTTACTAAACCAGCAATAATAATAAGTACACCCGCAAGTGCGAGATAGACGTGCTGCAGTTTTGTGCGGTCGCCAGTTTTGGTGGACCAATTCTTGATTGCTTGTGGCATATGACTCCTTGTTCATTATATTATATCACGTGTGAATGATTAAGTCAATAATTGCGGGCGATCGATGCTCTGCGGGTCCTGAAGCTGGCTTTATTTATAGCGGTTATTTTTCCTAAAAAAAGAAAAACACCCGGTAAGAGGTGTTTTTCTTGGTGCTGGGGGAGGGATTCGAACCCCCGAAGGCGAATGCCGTCAGATTTACAGTCTGATGTGTTTGACCGCTTCACTACCCCAGCCTGGAGCCGACAGAGGGACTCGAACCCACGACCCGCGGTTTACAAAACCGCTGCTCTACCAACTGAGCTATGTCGGCATAATTAGTGTAGTACGCAGACAATAATACCTTAAACTCCGGTTTCATTCAAGCTTTGTTAATAAAAACAAACTGGGAAAGCATGGTAAAGGTCCTATCGACTTACGCCGATAGGACCTTGATTACGGACGGTTGGAGACAGAAGCTACATTATCACCCGGCGGGGTTGCTTGATTTTTTTCGGCACAGTGGTCTGGGCGGCGGTCATGCGGACAATTTTGCTGCGTAATTTTTCGGCGAGCTCCGGCCGGCCATCACGTTCGTAGGCGTCAGCCAGAATAGTAAGGCTTTGCGGGTTTGGTTCTAACTTTACCGCGTGTTCTAAGGCGTTAATTGTTTTACGTATGTTGTTAAGTTTTTCTTGTACTTTAGCGTAGGCGATATAGCGGGCGGCCAGGTCGTCTTCCATTTCAATTGCGCGTTCAAACGCTAAAGCAGCTTTTTCGTATTTGCCGGTTTCGTAGTAAATGAGCCCGACGTTGTGCAGGCTGGATGCACTTGGCTCGAGGCTCTGGGCGATCTCAAAACACTCAATGGCGTCTTCATAGGCACGTTGTTTGGCGTAGAGTATACCGAGGCGGTTGTAGGCAGTAGCGCTGCGTTCGTCAACTCGAAGAATAGTCAAGAGTGCCTTTTCAGCCCGTAGGTACTTCTTTTCTTTTAAGCTTTCTTGGGCAACTTGCCATAATTTATCGAGCCGGTCGACTAACTTCACCGGCATGTCGGTGGCAGTTTCTTCGGACTTCTGGTACAACAAAACCCAAATACCTAAGATGATGACGAGTAAAAGACCAAACATGTATGTTCCTTAGTATAACAAACTCTTTACATCATTCAAAAATTAATCGCAACAACTGAGTGCGCGGGTGGCCATTAGCGAGTAGTCTTTCTTGCACTTCGAGTACTTGTAAAAGTAACTGTGCGGTCTGGGTGGCTGGCGCGCGTTCAAGAGTGTGTCGAAGTACTATTTCAAGACTTCGCGCGAAACGCTGGGCCTGGATCCGGTCGGCACTAGTTGCATGAATTATCAGCAGTTTTCCGTAATTGTCGGCTTCTAAAAACTGCCGGGCCGAGCGCATGGTAGCCGCCGCAAGCGCAAAATAGTCTTTATCGCGTATCAGCCGGACAATTTCTGCCGGTAAGCCAGCGGCTATAAAGGCAATCTGTTTCTTTTTGGTTGCATCGATGGGTATGTTAGCTAAAGAGGTAATGAATTGTTCACTGGCCTGCGCGGGCTGCAATTGGTACTGCTGTGCTCGTGAGAGCACGGTTGGAAGGAGCCGTGTTGGTGCGTGTGAAGCTAGTATGAAGGCGATTCCCTGCCCCGGTTCTTCCAGTAGCTTCAAAAAGGCGTTCTGGGCTTCAGGTGTCATTTTTTCTGCATCATCAATAATAACCACTACCGATCCGTGCGGTCGAGTACGCAACTGAGCGTATAGTTCACGAATAACCTCGATGCCAATACTATCGTTCGTACTGGTAACATCAATCACCGATTTTGTGTGTTGCTTGGCTATAAAAGTAGCAATTGTATGCAGACCAATGCCCTCGGCGCCGCTCAGCAGTACCGCATGGGGCAGAGCTTGGGTTAACCTACCGACGATGGTTTTGGTGTGGCTATGCAGCTGCAAGGACATAGTTAAATTGCTCGGTAAAGTCATCCGGAACGGGAGCGATAAACGTTTTTCGTATACCGCCAGGAACGGTAATTTCTAGCTGCCAGGCGTGCAAAAACAGGCGTTCGGCAGGCGTACCATACACACGATCGCCTTTTATCGGACAGTTCAAATAAGCCATGTGCACCCGTAATTGGTGCGTTCGCCCAGTGAGCGGCTTCAGGAGCAGCAGGGTTTCGCGGTCGTTATGCGCCAGGGTTTCGAATACTGTTTCAGCTGCCTTGCCGTTTTTATCAACACGAAATGTTGCTGGCGCCTTAGGATTACGCCCGATGGGCAGATCAATTTTGGCGGTCGCAACTTCAGGTACACCGGTTACTACGGCAACGTACGTCTTTTTTACTTTTCGCTCTGAAAATTGCTTCCCCAGCAAACTCGCCGCTTCCGGATTTTTAGCAGCAATGAGCACGCCACTCGTGTCACGGTCGAGGCGATGGATAATCCCCGGCCGATTGCCTTCGGTGCCAAAAGTTGTTCGGGGCCGCATAAATTCTGCCACCGTGAATTCTTCAAGCTGCTCGCCCTTGGCATGTGTCAAAATACCAGCCGGCTTATTGATGACCACTACATTTTCATCTTCATAAAGCACCGGCAGGTCGAGCGGGGCAATCGGTGCAGCTTCTGGTACGTCCACCGTGACGATGTCGTCTTCGCTGAGCTGTTTGTTGGGCGATGTAATAACCTCACCATTCACCTTTACGAACCCTTGAGTGCAGTATTTTTGCCAGGTTGTTCGGGAATGCTCGGGCCAAAATTCAGCTAAATAAGCATCAAGTCGCATTGTTACTCCCGTGGCCGCAAGCCGACCGCTCGCTGTGCTCGGAGCAAAGTAGCGTTGGCAATGCTTCGCATGGCCGCTTCGTCTTGTTCGAGCTTTTTGATTAAATGTTGGGTATCGATTTGGTGATATCGCTGCTGAAAGCCGCTCAAAAACTCCTCCACGGCAGTTGCGACGGCTTTCTTTAAATCTCCGTAACGGTCTTTGCCTGTCCAGTCGGCAACCACAGATTCAAGCGGCTGGCCAGATAGTACAGCTAAGATTTCAAGTAAGTTGCTGACTCCTGGCTGCTTGGCGGTGTCGTAATGGATAACCCCCTCGCTGTCAGTGGTAGCACTCATTACTTTTTTAGCAGCCGCAGCCGGTTCGTCGCTAAGCAGGATAGTGCCTTTAGGGTCTTTAAGGCTTTTACTCATTTTTTTCGTCGGATCGGTGAGGCTCATTACTCGGCCGCCAGCAGTTTGTTTTTTGAAGGCAACCTGTTTCTTTACTTCTTCTGGCACCACAAACACTCCATCTGGAAAGATATCGGCAAATTTATGGTTAAGCCGCTGGGCGATATCCCGGGTAATTTCGAGGTGCTGTGTTTGATCGTCGCCAACCGGCACCCATTTGGCGTTATATAGCAAGATATCGGCGGCCATGAGCACCGGATAATTGAGCAAACCCACGGTGATGTTACCTTGATGTTGAGCAGATTTATCCTTGAACTGCGTCATGCGGGTCATTTCGCCGTAATACGTGAAGCAGTCGAGTATCCAGGTTAGCTCGGCGTGGGCAGAGATATAACTTTGGCGATAGATAAACGTATCAGGCTGTTCGAGGTCGAGCCCGGCCGCCACATAATAAGCGAAGCCTTTTAACACATTATCATACAGCACACTGTGGTCGATAGGCGTGGTAAAGCTATGAAGATCAGGTATGAACATGTTGATTTGGTGCGAGCCGGCAAGTTCTTGCTGCAAACGCACCATAGGCAATATTGCGCCTATGTAATTACCAAGCGTCAATTCATCATTACTCCGAATACCGGTCAGAATAGTATCTTTTTGCATAATTACCCCTTATTATACCTTTTATTAGCTAATTCTTGAAATGGCTTGCTACAATATGGTTATGATTACTGACGAACTGCGCGAGCAGGTGAAGCTGTTATATGCCAAAAATCGACGACAGGTAAAAGGTCACCTCTATACTGTGCCATCAGAAGATACTTACCCGTATCAGTGGCTATGGGATAGCTGTTTTCACGCCGTTACGTTAAGTTATTTTGATAGCCAAGCAGCGAAGGCCGAGCTGCGGTCATTGGTAAGCGCGCAATTTTCAAATGGTATGATCCCCCACATGATTTACTGGCAACCGGTGAAAAAAAGTTTTTTCCCCGAGATAAGCTGGGGCAAACGGCGCACCAGCAGCATTACGCAACCGCCACTCATTGCCGCAGCGGTCGATAAGATTAATGCGCGCGAGCCAGACCTCGAGTTTGTAAAAGAAATGGTGCCGCGGATAGATAAATTTCACCGGTATTTATTTCGTCATCGTGACCCACGACACACGCACTTAATAGGGGTTATTAACCCAGATGAATCCGGCGAAGATAATTCGCCGCGGTTTGATATGGCGCTCGGTTTTACAAACCCAAAGCATCAGTTCGTCGATAATTTTTCTTCACGTCTTAAACTAGTGCACGATTGGCGCGATGCCCGATTTGTCGTGAAGCAGCGCATGGATGTCCGGCACTGGGTACGTGACGTGCCGATTAATAGTATTTTATGCGAAAGTTTAGCCATTACCGCCCGGCTGGCTGATTTGGTGCAAGAATACGAAATTGCCGATTGGTCTTACCAAAAACATCTTGCCATGAAGCAGGCTATGCGTGAGAAGTTTTACCATGACGGGCTGTTTCTTTCAACCATGGGCTACGGCGATGCCCTAAAGGTGATTCCAGCTAAAACCTGGGGGATATTTATGCCACTGTATGCCGGCCTTTTAAGCGCCGCTGAAGCGATGACGTTGGTAGACTCGATGCTGCTTAACCCAGAGACGTTTAAAACGCCCTATAGTGTACCGACAGTCGCTAAGAACGAGCCAAGCTTTGACCCGAGCGGCGATTGGCGTGGTGATTGGTGGACCGGTACAAACTGGCGAGGCCCAGTGTGGATGGCGTCGAACTGGCTGATCATTAAAGGTTTGCGACAGTACGGTTTTTTAGAAGAAGCCGATAGGATTGCTAAGGATTCGCTGGCACTGCTCAAGAAATCTGGTTTTCGAGAGTACTACGACCCATTAACCGGCGAAGGCCATGGCGCCGCTGGCTTTACTTGGGGCGGGCTAGTGCTTGATATGTGGCAATAAAAAATCCAGCTCGGTGATGGAGCTGGATTTTTTATTAACGCTTCGAGAACTGTTCGCGTTTACGCGCCGATCGGAGGCCGTACTTCTTTCGTTCTTTTTCACGAGAGTCACGCTTGAGTAACCGTGCTTTCTTTAGGGTGCCACGAAGATCTTCGTTCATGACACTCAGAGCTTTTGAGATAGCCAGTTTTGCTGCATCGACTTGACCGCTTAGGCCACCGCCCTTAACAAGCAGTGAGACATCAAATTCTTTTTGTTTACTAACAAGTGCCAGTGGATCAGAGATTTCAGCTAACAAAGTTTTATTACCGTTAAGGTATTCTTCGGCTGGCTTGCCGTTAATAACAATTGCACCTTTGCCTTTAAGTAGGCGTGCGGTTGCAGTTGCGCTTTTACGACGGCCGAGGCCGTAGAAATATGTAGTATTCGCCATTATTTCACCTCTACTTTCTCAGGTTTTTGTGCGGCATGGGTGTGTTCGCTGCCAGTGAATACTTTGAGGCGCTTCAGGCGTTCAGCCGCAAGTTTATTCTTAGGAAGCATACCCTTTACTGCTTCAGTAATAACACGCGCAGGATCTTTTTCGCGAACTTCTGCCAGGCTAGCGCTAGTAATTCCACCAGGGAATCCACTGTGGCGGTAGTAGGTCTTTGCTTTTTCTTTATCGCCAGTTACCACAGCGGCAGCAGCGTTTATAACTACTACGTAGTCACCGCCATCAATATGTGGGGTAAAGGTTGGCTTATATTTACCGGTTAAATAACGAGCAATTGTGGTAGAAATGCGGCCGAGCGGTGCTGATGACGCATCGATTACTACCCATTTGCGGGTTACTTCTGCTGGTTTCTGAGAATATGTTTTCGTATTCATAGTTATGCTTTCACCTCTTCTTTAGCCGGAGCTACCTGAGGCTTGTCACTAATTTCGTCGACAAAACTAACGCTGGCAAGCTGGGCGTTATCACCAACTCGCAAGCGGGTACGCGACACACGGACATGGCCGCTATCTCGACCGCCAAGCTGGGGTGCGATAACGTCAACTAGTCGATGAGCAGCGTCAATCGAGCCGGTATTTGCAATGATTTGGCGCCGGTTATGGAGGTCGCCTTTCTTGGCTTTGGTTATTAGTTTTTCAATGACTGGAACAATTTCCTTTGCTTTTGGCAAAGTTGTCTCAATCTTGCCGTGTTCGATAAGGCTCACAACCAGCCCTTTGAGGAGGGCGTTTCGTTGATCGCGTTCACGACCAAACTTTCTTCCTTTATATCCATGCCTATGCATTTTTAAAGCTCCAACTCCGCCAATTTATCCTTGACCTCATCAAGGGCCTTGGTACCAAAGCCTTTGAGTTCACGAAGGTCGGCCTCGCTGAGGGTTACTAGGTCGTGGACAGTACGGATATCATTATTTATTAATGCATTTGCGGTACGAGCACTGAGGTTTAGGTCTTCAATAGGCGTGTCGAGCTCAGAGCTTGCATCGTCTTTAGCTTGGCCAACAGCAGGTGCGGCTTCGACCTTAGTGCTACCAGCAAGTGCGGTAAATTGATTAACCAAAATCGCTGCTGCTTCTTCGAAGGCTTCGCGCGGTGAGATTGAGCCATCGGTATCAATGGTGATCATCAATTTGTTGAGGTCGGTCATTTGACCTACGCGGGTATCTTCCACCTTGTAGCGAACGCGTTGTACGGGGCTAAAGATTGCGTCAATAGCGATCATATCGCTGTGAATACGCTTTTCGCTCGATTCTTCGATGGTGCGGTAGCCGCGGCCGGTTTCAACGACAATATCCATGACCACATTGGTATTTGGATCGTCGACGGTGGCGATATAGGCATCTGGGTTGACGATTTCGATGTCGGCAGTTGCTTTAATGTCGGCAGCCGTAATCGCTCCGGCGCCCTTCTTTTCAAGACGGAGCTCGAATGGGCCATCGGTGTGGGCGCGAAGACGAACGCTTTTAAGGTTAAGCATGATGTCAACGACGTCTTCTTTAATGCCTTTAATTGTGGTGAACTCGTGAGTGGCGCCTTCAATACGGAAAGCAACGATAGCAGCACCAGCAATGCTCGAAAGCAGTACGCGGCGAAGGCTGTTGCCTAAGGTGGTGCCGTAGCCCGTGTGGAGCGGCTCAACGGTGAATGTTGCGCTGGTAGATGAATGATCATCTACGCTGGCGAGTGTTGGGTTGTGAATTACTTTTGACACTTTATTTGCTCCTTACTCTTTTAGCGTGAGTAGTACTCAACGATTAGCTGCTCATTGATTTCAGGCTCTGCTTCTTCTCGCTTTGGTACGCCGGTAACTTTGATGGTGAGTTTTTTCGTGTCGCTCTTTAGCCAGCTCAGTGGTGCTTGACTGGTGTTGTTTACTACCTGATCGATTTCTTTGAAATAGGTTGACTCTTTGCTCTTTGGGCGAACAACAATCTCATCACCTTCTTTAAGGCGGATTGAAGGAATGTCGACGCGGCGGCCATTGAGCATGAAGTGACCGTGACTGACCAGCTGTCGGGCGGCTCGTCGGCTTGTAGCGAGACCAGCGCGGTAGACAGCATTGTCGAGTCGACGTTCGAGTAATTGCAGGAGCGTTTCACCAGACTGGCCGGCGGTACGGCTGGCTTCAGCCATTAATCGTGAGAATTGCTTTTCCAGTAAGCCGTATAGGCGGCGAACTTTTTGCTTTTCACGAAGCTGTACAGCGTACAAACTAGCTTTACCCTGACGACTGCGGCCGTGCTGTCCAGGAATGCCGCTTTTCTTAATCATGATCTTGTGCGCCTTCGGATGCAGTGCATATCCTTCGCGGCGACTTTGTTTTACAATTGGACTACGATCTCGTGCCATGTTCTACGCTCTCCTCTGCTTGCGTGGACGAACGCCACCAAATGGAATACCGGTAACGTCTTTAATGCTTTCAACGACAATATCAAAATTCTGAAGTGCGCGAACAGCAGCATCACGTCCGAGGCCAACGCCTTTAATGAACACGTCAACTGAGTTTAAACCATACAACTGTTTTGCGGCTTCGGCAGCTTTCTCGCTTGCAATCTGAGCAGCATACGCGGTGCCCTTTTTGCTGCCGCGGAAACCACAAGCGCCAGCGCTTGATGCAGCCAAAACGTTACCCTTTTTGTCAGTAAAGGTAACGATAGTATTATTAAAGGTAGCCTGAACGTGAAGTTGCCCGCTTGGTACTGAACGTCGCTGTTTCTTTCGTGTAGAAGTCTTATTTTCTGCCATACATTATATCCTTTAGGTCTTTGATGGTGCTTTCTTCTTAGTGCCGCCGACGGTAGTTTTCTTGCCCTTGCGAGTTCGTGCATTGGTGCGAGTTCGCTGTCCGCGTACGGGCAAATTATTCTTGTGTCGCAAGCCACGGTAAGCGTTGATGTCTTTAAGGCGCTTGATGTTGTTCGATACAATTCGTTGTAGGTCACCCTCGACAGTATAGTCACTATCGATTACTTCGCGAATTCGCTTCAATTCGTCTTCACCAAGGTCTTTTACGCGCTTCGTAGGCTCAACTTTCGCCTTTTCGAGGATTTGTGCAGCGAAAAGTGGACCAATGCCATAGATGTATCTCAGGCTTATCTGTATTTGTTTTTCAGTCGGTATGGTTACTCCAGCTATTCTGGCCATATGCTATCCCTGCCTCTGCTTATTTTTAGGTCTTCGTTTGTTAATGACACGCAGGCGTCCTTTACGACGCACTAGCTGGTCACCAGGACTAATTTTCTTGACGCTAGGACGAACTTTCACAACGAGCAAAATCTCCCTTTATCTTTTATGATTGATCTTTTAGCCGGTAGCTGATTCTACCCCTTGTAAGGTCGTAGGGGCTCAACTCAACTTCGACTTTGTCATTAAGCACTAACCGGATAGAATTACGACGCATCCTTCCTGAAATACGTGCTGTGACTTCATGGCCATTCTCGAGTCGGACGATAAATTCAGCACCGGGTAGTGGTTTCACTACCGTTCCGATTACCTTGATTACTCCTTTTTGTTCAGCCATAAACTACAATAGTGAATTATACAGTAAACTGCACAAAAGGTAAAGTGATTTTAGTATTTTTATCGGTATTCATCATAAGTTACCATGAGGGCACGCGAATTAATTTGACGTAAGGCTTCAATGGCTACTGTAACAACAATTAGCAAGCCCGTTCCGCCAATAGCTAGGTTAGCTGCGTTTATGCCAAACTGAGCGAATATATATTCAGCGACGAAAGGCAGGATGGCGATTATACCCAGCGCAAGCGAACCGAACAGTGTTAATCGATTAACAATAGTCTTGAGGTAGCGCTCGGTGTTGGCACCAGGGCGAACGTTCTCGACAAACCCACCTTGCTGCTGAAGATTCTCTGAAATTTCTGCCGTGTTGAAGACAATACCCGTGTAGAAATAGGTGAACATCACAACCAAGATAAAGTAGCTAACCGGATAAATAAAATCGGTTGCTGCCAGGCCTGTAAACGTTCCTGGTTGTGGCGCCTGGAACCAGAGTATAAGATTGTTACCAATCTCTTTATAGGCCTCATTGCCAGTCGCAACGAGAAGCTGACCGATAAACGCCGGCAGCGCCAAGAAAGCCACCGCAAAGATAACCGGCACGACGCCAGCGGTAATCAGCTTAATCGGCATCAAACTCTTCACGCCACCGTACTGGCTATTCCCTTGGACCCGCTTTGCGTAGTTAATGCTAATGACGCGTTGTGCTTCATTAATTTTTACTAACAGATACAATATGAGCAATGAAGAAATCAGCACCGCAGCCGTGACAAAGAAGGCCGTGGCATTCACTGGGAGCGTAAACCAATTGAACACGTTCAAGCGATCGCCCTCAGCTGAAAATAGTGACGTGCCAATTGTCGTGAGTATTTGCGGTAACTGGCTAATGATGCCAGCGAAAATCAGTAAACTAATACCGTTACCGACGCCCTGCTCAGTCATTAGTTCACCAAGCCACATAAGCAGCAGTGAACCGGCTGTCATAGCCGTGACGGCCACTACCCACTCAACCATGGTGGTCTCTCCAAGCACTGTGGTGTTGCCCGCCAGGATAGTTTGGCGAAGAATGAATATAAACGCGATAGATTGAATAATTGCCAACGGCAAAGATACTATACGTGTCCATTGATTAATCTTTTTACGGCCAGATTCTCCGTCTTTATGGAGCTCTTCAAAGCGCGGCACGACTTTTGTGAGCAGTTGCATCACAATCGAAGCCGTAATATACGGCCCAAGCCCAACTAGCACAATTGAAAAGCTCGCCAGCGCACCACCGCTTAGTAAGTTCAGGAACCCACCAAAATCACTACTCGAGACTAAGTTATCGATTACTTCCTTGAGCTGTGTTGGCTCGGCGATTGGCACCGGAATGTGTGCCAGGAAACGATAAGCGATAATGAGTCCGAGCACGATTAATAGGCGTTTTTGCATATCGCGACTTTTTAGCGATGCGAAAATTGTCCGCCATCTCATCGTATTGCTACCCCCTCTCTAGGTGCAAAAGAACGCTCAGAATATTTGAGCGCCCTTTTACTTTTTGGTTTATTCAGCTTTTTGCTTTGCACTCTGTTGTAATGGTACCGCAATTTTCTCAAAAGCGCCACCATTTGCTTCAAGTGCAGCTTTTACGCTCTTCGAGGCACCCTGAGTGCGCAGGGTCAGCCCTTTGATGCTTGAAAGATCGCCGCGAGCAATCACCTTCACACTGTGGAATGGTGTCATGATGAGCCCGGCTTCAAAAAGAGTAAAGTTATCAGCTGTCTTACCTTCAACTGCCTTGAGGTCTTCAAAGTAAACTACCTGGGCAGGAGTGCGCAAGCTCTTAAAGCCTTTCAGCTTTGGCACGGCTTGCATAAGTGCCCGCTGACCACCCATGAAGGTTGCGTTCAGTTTCTTGCCGGTGCGTGCTTTTTGACCTTTGGTCCCACGGCCAGCAGTTTTACCTTGGCCGGCGCTAATACCGCGCCCAACTCGCTTTTTGTTCTTACTAGTTGTTGCCTTTAGCTCGTGATATTTCGTCATATACTAATCTTCCTTTTTTGCCGTTCGCTTCTTAGGGGCAGTGATCCACTGATCGGCAGGGACAAGGCTCTTAAGCGCATCGACTGTTGCATAAGCGATGTTGACCTTGTTGGTACTACCGAGCGACTTGCTTAGGAGGTTGCGAATACCTGTTACGCCAATGATTGCGCGTACGACGCCACCAGCAATAATACCAGTACCGGGAGCAGCGGGTTTAAGAAGCACTCGAGCGCCACTAACCTTTACCTCGATGTCGTGCGGAATGGTATCGTTCACTACTGGAATGGTGATGAGATTTTTCTTGGCAATATCAGTCGCTTTTGCGACTGCCGCTTGCACGTCTTGGCCTTTTGCCACGCCAACACCCACCTTGGTTTTGCGATCCCCAACAACCACCAAAGCTTTAAAGCGGAAGCGACGACCACCCTTTACAACTCGGGCAACGCGGTCAATGTTAATGACCAGTTCTTCAAATTGCTTTTCTTCTTTAGGAAGCTGTGTGCGATCGTTTCGTGGAGCGCGACGTTCGCGAGATTGTGTTGTGGTTTTATTGTTTTCTGCCATACTAGAACTCCATTCCTTCCTTACGTGCAGCGTCGGCCAGTGCTTTTAGTCGGCCGGCGTAGCGGCGACCATTTCGATCAAACACAACTTTTGTGATCTTAGCTTTTTTAGCTTTCTTGGCTATTTCCGTACCAACCCAAGCAGCCTTCTCTGTTAAAGAGCCTTTCGTTTTGGTACCGACGGTTGTCGCAGCCACAAGCGTGCTCTGTTTGCTGTCATCGATCAGTTGTGCACTGACATGCAGATTGCTAATAGTAACGCTGAGGCGTGGTCGCTCTGAGGTGCCTTCAATTTTAGCGCGAACACGATTTTTTCGAAGGGTCCGACTAAGTAGTTTTTTTGCTAGCTGATTCATAGTTTATTTACCTGTCTTTCCGGCTTTTCGGATGATTTGCTCATCGAGGTATTTAATCCCCTTGCCCTTATATGGCTCAGGCTTCTTTAAGCTGCGAATTTCGGCTGCAGTTTGTCCAACTTGCTGCTTATTGATGCCACTCACTGTAATGAGATTCTTCTCGACCGTAAGGCTTATTCCTTCACCGGCCTTATAGGTAACCGGGTGCGAAAAGCCTAACTGCATTTCAATTTGTTGCCCGCCGCCAGCAACGCGAAAACCGACGCCGTTAACTTCCAGCTTCTTTTCAAAGCCTTTTGTAACACCATTCACCATGTTATTGATCAGGGCGCGCATCAGGCCATGCTGTGCGCGTGCGATCTTTTCATCACTCTTGCGCTTCACGCTAAGCGTAGTGTCATCGATGTTGACCGTGACATGCGGGAGCACTGCTTGCGACAGTGTACCCTTTGGTCCCTGGACCGTCACGACGTCTTGGTCGACCGTGATTGTCACACCTGTGGGGATCGAAATTGGTAGTTTTCCGATTCGACTCATATATTCTCCTCTTGTTAGTATATTTTACACAAAACTTCGCCGCCAACTCGTTCTTTACGAGCTTGCTGGCCAGTCATGACGCCCTTGCTTGTACTAATGAGCACGATACCGCGGCCGTTTTTAACGCGTGGAATATCGTCGGCGCCCACATAGACACGACGACCAGGCTTACTGACACGGACAATTTCGGTGATAACCGACCGCTTGCCGGAGTCGCTCAGGCTTAGAACGAGTGTGCTCTGCGGGGTAGCTTTTTCTAGCGCTACATCTGTAATGTAGCCCGCTTTTTTTAGCTCGCGAGCGATAGTTTCTTTAATTTTGCTACTTGGAACGCGAACTTCTGTTTTGCCAACAAGCGACGCATTGCGGATACGTGTCAACAAGTCGGCGATTGGGTCAGATGATTGTAATGACATAATACTCTGTTCCTCTCTTACCAACTACTCTTTGTGACACCAGGTACCTCGCCTCGACTGGCAAGTTCACGGAAGCTAATGCGGCTCAGACCAAATCGGCGGAAGTAACCACGAGGACGACCCGTAAGAGCGTCGCGGTTTTTCCAGCGAGTAGGACTTGAGTTAAGTGGTAGCTTAGCTAAGCCTTCTTGATCGCCAGCTGCTTTGAGCTCAGCGCGTTTTTGTGCGTATTTTTTAATTAATTTTTGCCGTTTAAGGTCACGGGCAATCATGGATTTTTTAGCCATTAGCGCTTACCTCCTTTTTCAAATGGTACGCCAAATTTTTCTAATAGCAGACGGGTATGTTTTGGCTTCTGGCTGCGGAAGACAAACGTCACCTGAAGGCCATGGAGCACCTGGGTGTCCTCGAAGTTGAGCTCGGGAAAGATAGATTGTTCAACAATACCGAGGCTATAATTACCGCTGCGGTCAAATCCTTTAGCGCCCACACCATGGAAGTCACGAACGCGCGGCAGTCCAACATTCACTAGGCGATCAAGAAATTCGTACATACGTGCGCCGCGAAGCGTGACGCTGACGCCAATCCGGTTCATGCCTGCTCGAATCTTGAAGCTCGCAATGCTCTTTCGTGCCATGCGGTCAACAGGTTTTTGACCTGTAATTTTGGTGAGTGTATTCGTGACAACTTCATAGTATCGCTTGTCGTCTTTATGCTTTCCGATGCCCGAACTGATAACAATCTTCTCAAGGCGTGGCACCTGATGTACATTATCGAGTTCTAGTTCTTTCTTAAGCTCAGCTACCAAACGCTCATTGTAGAGCTGTTTCAGTCGCGGAGCGGCGGGGCTGATACTCTTGGTAGCCATTACTTAATCTCCTTATTCTTAGCTTGACGCGCGACGCGGATTTTCTTGCCGTCCTTCATAACAAAACCGATGCGGCTGGTAGCGGCGCTTTTTTCGTCAACAACCAAAGCGACCTTGCTCACTGGAATCGGCACGTGAATTTCTTTCGTGCCCCCTCGCGGATTGAGCTGGTTTGGCTTAATGTTGCGTTTCATTTTACCAATGCCTTCAATCAAGACACCTTGTTCTTTGGTCACTACGGCGAGCACCTTACCGGTTTTGCCCTTGTGGGCACCTGCCATGATTTTGACGATATCGTCTTTTTTGATCTTTTTAATCGATTGGTTTGCTGCCATATTAAAGTACCTCCGGTGCTAGGCTGATTATCTTGCTGTAGCCAAGATCGCGGAGCTCGCGCGGGATCGGGCCGAAAACGCGGGTTGCGCGAGGCTGCTTGTCATCATTGATGATAACCGCGGCATTCTCGTCGAATTTGATAGTACTGCCATCTTTGCGCTGGATCGTGTCGCTGGTGCGCACTATAACTGCTTTAACAACAGACTTTTTCTTCACTGTACCGGTTGGACTAGCTTGCTTTACTGAGGCAACGATAATGTCACCAACGCCTGCGTAACGACGTCCTGTACCACCTAATACACGAATGCATAAGATTTCCTTTGCGCCACTGTTATCAGCGACTTTGAGGCGTGATTCTTGCTGTATCATTACGCAGTCTCCTCGACAAGTTCAATTGAACCGTGACCAGTTTCAATAATCCGGTCAAGTTTCCAGGTCTTATTCTTGCTCTTTGGTGGGATTTCGCTGATTTCAACCAAGTCACCAACGTGAGCTTCATTTTTAGGATCGTCGGCTGCATACTTCTGGGTCTTGGTGCTTTGCTTGCCGTACACTGGATGTGTGACACGGCGCGTTGCAGTGACTACAATGGTTTTATCTTGCACGTCAGAAGTGACAGTTCCGATAACTTTCTTTGCCATTATGCATTCTCCTCTGTCGATTGCGCTGCTTCGTTAATGAGGGTCGCAAGTTGAGCGATTTCTCGACGAATTTTGGTCAGCTGTCGAGGATTTGCTACTTCACCCGCGGCGTGCGAACGCTTCAATTCAACCTGCTCGAGTTGTTTTGCGCGAAGTTCAGCCCGCAGTTCTTCGACTGTTTTATCTCTTAGTTCTTTAATTGAGGCCATTTAGGCTTCCTCCCGTTTGATGAATCGCGTTCGAACTGGCAACTTGTGGCTTGCAAGGCGCATTGCTTCACGAGCAATTTCTTCGCTGACGCCTTTCATTTCAAACATGACAGTTCCGGCTTTTACTTTTGCGACAAAGAACTCAGGGTTACCTTTACCGCTGCCCATCTTAACGTCCTGGGGTTTACGGGTGACTGGAGTGTGCGGAAAAATTCGGATCCAGATTTTACCACCGCGCTTGATGTAGCGAGTCATCGCTTGACGAGCTGATTCGATTTGTCGACTTGTAATGCGCTCGTTGCTGAGGCTTTGAATGGCAAAATCACCAAAAGCAATGTAATTGCCGGCGGTAGCGATGCCATCATTCTTGCCTTTTCGTACTTTGCGGAATTTGGTTTTCTTTGGTAATAACATATCTAGCGTCTCCTTCGACCTTAGGCGCGCTCGCCCTTATAAATCCATACCTTGACACCAATGATGCCGGTAGGAGTTCGGGCTGTTGCTAAATGGTAATCTATGTCAGCGCGGAGTGTGTGTAGTGGGACACTACCGCGGATTTCTTTTTCGCGACGGCTCATTTCAGCGCCGTTCAAACGACCGGCGACCTCGATTCGCACGCCTTTGGCGCCGGCGGTCATGGTGTTCTGAGCGGTCATCTTAACAGCACGTCGGAAGTTAATGCGTCGTTCGAGTTGGTGAGCGATGTTCTCAGCTACTAATTTAGCGGCTAATTCTGGCCGTTTCACCTCTTCGATGTTAACGCGAACCTGCATATCAACAATTTTTTCGATCTGGGCTTTTAGGTCTTGGACACCTGCACCACCGCGGCCAATGACGACACCGGCTTTTGCCGTGTGGATCGTAATAGTTGCCAGGTTAGCCGATCGCTCGATCTCGATCTTGTTAATGGTAGGCCGTGAAGCAAATTTCTTTTCGATCAGCGCGCGTACCGCGGCGTCCTGCGCTAACCAGATAGCGAATTCGCGCTTGTTAGCAAACCAGCGTGATCGCCAGTCTTTATTTACTTGCAGGCGCATGTTGATGGGGTTGACTTTTTGTCCCATTACTTGCTCTCCTTGCTTGTAGCTTTTTCAGCTTTGGCTACAGCTTTCTTAGGTTTCACATCACCGGTCACTACTACATGAATGTGGCTGGTTCGTTTTTGATACGGCAAAGCTTGGCCACGAGCAGCTGGGCGGAAGCGCTTAAGGCGAGGTCCAGCTGTCACTTGCAAAGCTTTAATTATCAGTGTTTTTTCGCTCAAACCATGGGTGGTGACGGCATTAGCTTTAGCACTAGCGATAGCTTTTGCTAATGGAAGCGCAGCTCGCTTTGGAGTATGCTGTAGGATGACAAGTGCGTCAGCCACACTGCGACCACGCACCAGGCTGGCAACCAACGACACCTTGCGAGGCGCCAATGTTACCCCTTTAGCAATTGCGCGAACATCTTTCACTTCGGTCATTATCTCTTCTCCTTACCGCCGTGCTTACGGAACTTACGGGTAGGAGCAAATTCACCAAGCTTATGACCAACCATCATTTCGGTGACGTACACAGGGACATGTAAACGGCCATTATGTACGGCAATGGTTCGGTTCACCATTTCTGGGGTGATCGTGCTTGCTCGAGCCCAGGTTTTAATCAAGGTTCGATCGTCGTTTCCAAGCGCCGCAACTTTTTTCGCGAGCTTGAAATCAATGTATGGGCCTTTTTTAAGAGAACGGCTCATAGTTTACTTCTTCCTCCTCTTTGCTTCATGGCGGCTTCTTGCGATCATGTTATTACTATATTTACGGCGTCGGGTGCGGAAACCGAGAGTCAATTGACCCCATGGTGTTCGTGGCGGTTTACCAGAACCATGGCGACCACCATCACCACCACCATGCGGGTGATCGACGGCATTCATGACGACACCACGGACAGTTGGGCGGATACCCATACGGCGTTTGCGACCAGCAGAACCGATTTTAACGTTCTGATGTTGAATGTTGCCCACGACACCGATGGTTGCCATACATTCTACGCGGAAGCGGCGAACTTCACCGCTTGGCATGCGTACCAGTGCATAGTCACCTTCTTTTGCCATAAGTTGGGCTTTTGCGCCAGCTGCGCGAACGGCTTGACCACCCTTACCGGGCTGTAGCTCGATGTTGTAAATCTGAGTACCGGTTGGAATTGCGCTAAGCGATAAACGGTTACTTGCTTCGACGGCTGCACCTTCACCACTGGTGACCTTTGTGCCGATCTGCATATTAGTGTCAGCAATGATGTAGTGGTACAAACCGTGTTGATCTTTGATACGAGCAATGCGCGCGCTGCGATTTGGGTCGTATTCGATGTGCTCAACGGTGGCAATCGTACCAGGTGCAAGCCGATGGTTTAAGATGCGGTAAAACCGTTTTACACCACCACCGCGGTGACGAGTTGTAATTCGACCAGTGTTATTTCGACCAGCGGTCGATTTTTTGATGACTACTAGGCTTTTCAACGGTTT
Source organism: Verrucomicrobiia bacterium (assembly GCA_035629335.1). Taxonomy (NCBI): domain Bacteria; kingdom Pseudomonadati; phylum Verrucomicrobiota; class Verrucomicrobiia; species Verrucomicrobiia bacterium. The sequence continues at coordinate 489,542 of DASPIB010000001.1, read as the reverse complement.
ACGTGTAGTAATATCCGAAAAGTCCTGGCTTGTCATACCACGTCGTCCTGGCGTGGTTGGTTTGTATGCTTTAATCGCCATTACTTGGTCTCCTTAGTATCGGCTTCGTCAAAAATCTTAATGCTGCTACCTTCGACCAAAGTAACATAGGCCTTTTTAGTATCTTTTCGCTGAGCGGTGCCAGGCATACGACGGGTGCCTCGTGAAAAACGGACTACCTTGCCTTTTGACACAAGTGTATGTACGTCACTCACTTCAACCTTGTACTGTTCGGCAACGGCTTGAGCAATTTGCTGCTTGTTGGCCGATACGGGCACGCTAAATACATAGGTGTTATTTTGGGCAGATCCGTATGCCTTCTCGCTCATGCGGGGGATAAGACTTATAACAGTCATTACGCATTTCCTCCTAGCCAAGCTTCAATAGCCTTCACCGCGCTTGAACTCATGATGATAGTATCTGCATTGAGTACGTGGAAAACAGTTAGGTAGGTCGCTCTTACGAGTACAACATTTTCAATGTTGGCTGTTGCTCGCAATAACTCTGGAGTTTTTTCGTCGACAACGATAAGCACACGACGATTAGCATTGTTGTCTTTTAGAAACGCTGCTACCTCTTTGGTTTTTCCAGTAGTACTGATCTCGGCAATGACAATCTTGTCTGCTTGCTTTGCAAGTGTCAGAGCTTGACGAACTGCTGTTCGTTTTGCAGTTGTCGAAAGCTTCTTCTTATAATTTTCGTTACCAAGTGGACCGAAGACCGTGCCACCACCACGCCATAGTGGGTTGCGGATCGAACCAGTACGGGCGCGACCGGTGCCTTTTTGGCGATAGGGTTTTTTACCACCGCCACTTATTTCACCACGAGTTTTCGTGGTAGCGCTTGCGAGCCGTGCATTTGCTAGGTAGGCGTCGTACGCCAGTTTCAGCAGCTCGTGGTTCGGAACGTCAACGGCAAACACGCTTTCTGGTAAAGTAGTTTTAACTTCAGCCATTACGCTTTACCTCCAATTGTTACGATTCCGCGACGAGGACCAGGTACGGCACCTTTTAGACCAATAAGGTTGTGCTCAACGTCAACAAATGCAACCGTTAAGTTCTTAACTGTTACTTTGTCGTGACCCATACGGCCAGCCATCCGCTTGCCTTTAAAGACTTTTTGCGGATACATTGAACCGATTGAGCCTGGCTTGCGAACATTGCCGTTACCACCGTGGGTTTTCTTGCTGGTATTGAAGTTGTGCCGCTTAACAGTACCAGCGAAACCCTTACCCTTGCTCGTGCCGGTGACATTGACATTTTCACCCAGCGCGAAATTCGTTACGTTAATAGTATCGCCGACCTTTACCTCTTCAGGCAGATTATCGACACGGATCTCACGAATAACTTTCGGAGATACGTTTGCGGCTTTCACATGGCCAGCCACGGCATTGCTCAGTTTCTTACCCTCACCATACCCAATTTGTACTGCATTATAGCCGTCTTTTTCGACGGTTTTTACCTGAGTCACAGTACAAGGGCCAGCTTGAATGAGCGTTACAGGAATTGCAACACCATCATCGCTAAGGATCTGGGTCATACCAACTTTGGTACCGAGAAGTGCTTTCATTTTTTGAGCCCCCGCTCCCACTTAAAATTCTTGGTGGCTGGTGGTATCTGATAACAGACCTGCCAATTCACCAAGAATTGCTTTAATATTTCGTTAAAAGTTACCTCGTAATTTTAACAGAGACCACCGCTGTTTGTCAACTATATTGTTACCGCGTGATGTGATCACGCTTTTTCTTGTGGGATCTAGCGGTTGTATTAGTTTACGAGCGACACATAGGAACGTACTAAACGGTTGCGAGCTGCTTCGAGCATTGTTTTACTATCGCCTGATAGCTTCTGCAAAGAGGCATAGCGAGCTTGAAGTTGCTTTAGCACTTCTTGGTAACGCTGTTTATTCTGATTTTTATCAGCTTCAATGAGTGCTTGCCAAGCCGCGGTCAGTTGCTGGGTGTTCTCTTTAAGTTTGCTCGTCATGGCTTTGGCGGCTTCTGGTACCGTCATTTTTTCGAATACTGGCAGCGCCGCTTGCCACTGCTTAAGGTAATCATCCGGCGATTTATTGGTGCCTTGTGCGCTCGCCTGCTTAAGTACATTTGTTATCGCTTCCTCAAAATTAAGCAATTCTGTGGTGTAGCTAATTTCTGATTGCAGTGCGGTCGTGTTGGTTATGTGTTTTTTACATGCCTCGATTGCCTGCGCTGCAGCTGGACTACGCTGCCACCAAGCAGGTTGATCACTACAAACTGGGGTTGCAGCGACGGCTTTAATGGCGGTGAGCGCATCAATCTTTTTATGTTTTTCGCCGCTTTTAAGGTGTGCGGCTTGCTCTGCTATTCGCGCAGAGAGGGTCTGCTTTTGCTTATCGATTGCGGTGTTCGTTTTAGTGGCGTAGGCAGCGCCACTCTGAAGCCACATGATGAGCAATATAATCGCTAAAAGGAGAATAGAGGCGATAATAAACCAAATCTTTGGTACAGCAGCAATTTTTTGTGATAATGGCGCTTTCTTCATGCTATATGCCTAACTTCGATGAATATAGCTCGCTTTGTAGCGGCCAGGGATTAAACGTGCAGCCTTGAAGATTGATCGACTGCTGCTGCATCACTGGGGCGGGCTGCCCGGGGCTTGGGCAGTTCTGGTGGCCATGACCAAGCCAATGACCCGTCTCATGGTTAACAACCATATGCCGGTAATCACGAAGACTTCCCCTGCCTTCATTCCAGGCTGGCGTGGCATACAGCCAACGATCTTGATTTATGATCACATCACGGCCAACTTGACAGCTATAAGTAGAGTCACAGCCAAGCGCTGAAAAAGTTGTCATTTGATCGGCGGAGGCAAGGTAAAGAGTGAAGTCACCGCCGCTGGCAACGCGTTTAAACTGCACTCCGAGTTTTATCCAGCCATTTGGGTGATCGTAAGTTTCTTGTGCTAGGCGGGCAAATTCTTCAATATTAGTTGTGACTGCGCCTCTTGAAGTAACACTATAGGTTACTGTTCTGGTTACTGGGCGCACTGGTTGAAACCATGCTGGCTCTGGTAAGTTTGGTGCTTTAATGGCGCTTAGTGTGTGGACAAGGCCATTCTTTGATTCGACCAAACCGCATAATACTACAGCCTGTTTTTGGCTGCAGTCGTACTGTGGAGCTGCTTGTGCTGACCCTTGTATGACGCCGGCCAGCATGAATAACGCTAGCGACATGCTGCCGCCGACGACTAAGAAACGCAGTTTTTTGACGACGTTCATATAACCACCCCGGCGGGAAGAAAGTAGGTAACAATAGTCATGATCAAAAGAATGGCATATTCTATCTTTCGATCGATCTGAAAATGGTCATGCCGCGCAAAAAGTAACCCAATAACGAGACCGAGTGGCAACCCATTAATTGGAAGACCAAAAATAACCAGTGGTGCGCTAAACTTTAGCCATAAAGTGCCGATAAGAATATATAGTACAAGTTTGAGAAAAAAAGTGCTGTCTTTTTCGCTGGATGCAGATTTTTTGGGAGGATTTTTCATAGCTGTTATGATTATACCCTATCGAATCTACTGCACAATAAAAAACTCGCCGTAATTTGGCGAGTTTTTTATTGCGAGTAGCAGTGCTACATGCGGATTTCAGCATCACAGCCAGCAGGCAAGCTGAGGTTCTGTAAAGAATCGATAGTTTTTGGGGTCGCACCGATGATATCGATTAAGCGCTTATGAACCCGCATTTCATATGTTTCACCACCAGTTTTATACACATGCGGCGACTTCGAAAGCGTAAATGTACTGCGTCGGGTTGGAAGTGGCACCGGACCGTTAACGGTGGCACCAGTACGATTAACAGTTTCGATTATTTGTTTTGTGGAAAGATCAATCACTTTGTGATCATAAGCCCGTAAGCGAATGCGGATACGTGGTAGCTCACTGTTCGTTTGTGCCATGGAAGACTCCTTGCTATATGTGCAATGCCGTAACCTCTATCGGTTTTTCGCGATCGAGTTCTCGACATGATTAATGTTATAACTACATTATACATGTTTTAATGTATTTTTCAAGTTCTAGCCGCTCACCACTCACCAAAAAAGCCGCTTTTCAGGCGGCTCTTTTTGGTTGTGAAAGACTGTGATTACTTAGTAATCGCAGTGACAGCACCAGCACCAACGGTGCGGCCGCCTTCACGAATGGTAAAGCGCATACCTTGATCCATAGCAATTGGAGCAAGTAGCTTCACTTTGAAAGTAACGGTATCGCCTGGCATAACCATTTCTTTGTCGGCAGGCAGCTCAACTTCACCGGTTACGTCAGTCGTGCGGAAGTAGAACTGTGGCTTGTAGCCCTTAAAGAATGGTGTGTGACGACCACCTTCTTCTTTAGTCAGAATGTAAACTTCTGCTTCGAATTCGGTGTGAGGGGTAATGCTACCAGGTTTTGCAAGCACCTGACCACGTTCGATGTCATCGCGTTCGATACCACGAAGCAGTACACCAGCGTTGTCGCCTGCTTGGCCGCGATCGAGGCTCTTCTTGAAGGCTTCAATACCGGTAACAACTGACTTACGAGTATCGCGGATACCAACGATTTCAACTTCGTCGTTAAGGTTAAGGACACCCTGCTCGATACGACCAGTTGCAACAGTACCTCGACCCTTGATTGAGAAGACGTCTTCAATTGGCATTAAGAATGGCTTGTCGAGGTCACGTACAGGCTCTTCAATGTAAGTATCCATAGCTTGAACCAGTTCCATGATGGCGTCTTCGTATTGTGCGTCGCCTTCAAGTGCCTTCAAGGCTGAGCCCTTGATGATTGGGGCGTTGTCGCCATCGAAGCCGTTCTTGTTTAGAAGTTCGCGAACGTCCATTTCAACCAGTTCAACAAGATCTTGATCGGCCATATCCATCTTGTTGAGGAAGACAACGATCTTAGGTACGTTCACCTGACGAGCAAGCAGTACGTGTTCGCGGGTTTGTGGCATTGGGCCGTCAGCTGCGCTGACAACCAGAATAGCGCCATCAACCTGTGCCGCACCGGTGATCATGTTCTTGATGTAGTCAGCGTGACCAGGCATGTCAACGTGCGCGTAGTGACGAGCTTCGCTTTCGTATTCCTGGTGGCTTGTTGAAATGGTAATACCACGAGCTTTTTCTTCTGGTGCTTTGTCGATTTCATCGTATGCAACAGATTTGTTAACAGCGCTAGGTAATCGCTTTGCAAGTACAGCAGTAATAGCTGCAGTCAAAGTAGTCTTACCGTGGTCAACGTGGCCCATAGTACCAACGTTCACATGCGGCTTATCACGGACAAAAGTGTCTGCCATTTGTTTCTCCTATTATTACTTTGTTCGCATGGGATTAAAACCCCACAACGTATGTAGCAAATTATAAATTCTCGAAGGCAAAAAGTAAAGGCTAAACTTACTGTTTCGCCACAGTGTAGCGACCTTGTGACTTCTACTGCGGGTATGGTCGTTTTGGCGAGGTTATGCTTTAGCAACGCTTGAGTGCTTGGCGGGCTGACCAGCTATTACGCTCTGCTGTAGCGCGGCCTAACAAAAACCACTCCGTAAAAGAGTGATTTTTGTTACTGTGTCAGAGAATGTAATGGCTAAGCTGATCGCTTGGCAATAATCTCCTGTGCGACATTTGGCGGTACTTCTTCGTACTGCGCAAGTTCCATGGCGCTCGCTGCGCGGCCTTGGCTCATCGAGCGAAGGTCGGAAGTATAGCCGAACATGTTAGCTAGTGGTACGAAAGCCCGAACGAGCTTAGCGCCACTTGCAAGATCTTCCATAGCGTCAATCCGTGCGCGCCGAGAGTTGAGGTCACCAATGATATCACCCATGAATTCTTCAGGAGTGGTCACCTCAACCTTCATAACTGGCTCGAGGAGCACAGGCTTGGCTTGCTTGATACCATCTTTGGCAGCCAGGGTACCAGCTAGCTTAAAGGCTAATTCACTAGAGTCGACTTCGTGGTAGCTTCCATCATACAAGGTTGCCTTGACGTCTACTACTGGATAGCCAGCGATCACACCGCCGTCAAGTGTTTCCTTGACGCCTTGCTCGACTGGTTTGCGGTATTCTTGAGGAACAACACCACCTTTGATTTCATCGATGAACTCAAAGCCTTTGCCTGGCTCGTTTGGCTCAAAGCGAATCCAAACATCGCCATACTGACCACGACCACCAGACTGCTTGGCGTGTTTACCCTGGACTTCAGCGGTACCGCGAATAGATTCACGGAAGGCCACTTGCGGCTCACCGATGTTGGCTTCGACCTTAAATTCACGACGCATGCGGTCAATCAGGATATCGAGGTGCAGCTCACCCATGCCGCTCATGATGGTTTGACCGGTTTCATCATCAATGTGCACGCGGAAGGTCGGGTCTTCTTCAGCCAGGCGGCCCAGCGCAATGCTCATTTTTTCTTGGTCGCTCTTGGTCTTCGGCTCAACAGCAATCGAAACTGGCGGTTCAGGGAAGGTAATGCTTTCGAGGACGATTGGATTCGCCGGATCGGCCAGTGTCGCACCAGTAAAGGTATCCTTAAGGCCAACCACTGCCGCAATGTCGCCAGCGCCAATCATGTCGATATCTTCGCGCTTGTCGGCGTGCATCCGAACAATACGGCCAACGCGTTCTTTATTGCCAGTGTTAGTGTTAAGCACGTAGCTACCGGCAGTCAGCTTACCGCTGTAAACACGGACAAAGATTAACTTACCCACAAATGGGTCGGTAGCGATTTTGAAAGCCAGGCCAGCAAGTGGTTCGTTTTCATCTGGTTTACGTTCAATTTGCTCGCCAGTTTTAGGATTTTCACCCCAGAGTGCATCGATATCAAGTGGGCTTGGAAGGTAGTCGACAACGAGGTCGAGCACTTTTTCAACGATAACGCCGCGGCCATCACCGCCAGTAACGAGGTAAAAGTCGCCAGAGAGCACCCGCTTACGAAGGGCGGATTTTAGCTCATCAATAGAGATTGCTTCTTCACCTTTTTCAAGGAAGCGTTCGAAGAGCTCGTCATCGGCTTCAACGGCAGCTTCAACTAGTAAGCTGCGCGCGTGCTTTGCTTTTTCGAGCATGTCAGCTGGAATTTCTTCTACTTTGAGCTCGCGGTCGGTGAAGTCGCTATAGGTGTAGGCTTTCATGTCGATGAGGTCGACAACGCCGCGAATGTCCTTTTCAAAACCAATAGGCAGATGAACCGGCAAAGCTTGCTTTGACAGGCGTTTGTGAATTGATTCGAGTGACTTATAAAAATCGCCGCCAATTTGGTTGATCTTGTTGATGAAGCAGATGCGCGGTACACCGTACTTGTTGGCTTGGCGCCAAACAGTTTCGGTTTGAGCCTCTACGCCGGCCTTGCCATCGAATACAGTCACTGCACCGTCGAGCACGCGGAGTGAGCGTTCAACCTCGGCAGTGAAATCGATGTGACCAGGAGTATCGATGATGTTGATCTTGTGGCCTTTCCAAAAGCTAGTAACCGCAGCTGAGGTAATTGTAATACCTCGTTCGCGTTCTTGTACCATCCAGTCGGTGGTGGTTTCGCCTTCGTGAACAGCACCGATTTTGTGGCTAATACCAGTGCGGTACAAAATACCTTCGGTAGTAGTGGTTTTACCGGCGTCAATGTGCGCGATAATGCCGATGTTACGGAATAATTTAAGAGGGACTTTAGTTGCCATAGATTATCCTCGTGCAAAGTGCGCAAATGCGCGGTTAGCTTCTGCCATGCGGTGGGTGTCTTCTTTCTTTTTGAAAGCTGCGCCAGTTTCGTTGTAGGCATCGATGATCTCGGCCGCTAGTCGCTGATGATAGGGCATACCCGAACGAGCTCGAGCTGACTGGACTAACCACATAAAGGCAAAGTGCTGCTGACGATGCCCCTGAATTGGGAATGGAATCTGATAGTTCGCACCACCAACACGACGGCTTTTTACTTCAAAATTTGGTGAAATGTTTTTTAGCGCTCGTTCAAAAACTTCAAGCGGTTCTTCGCTGTCAAGTTTTTTAGCGGCGATCTCAAGCGCATTATATACTTGTCGCTCAGCCAGCAATTTCTTGCCGTTAAGCATGCTCTTATTAATTAAGCGCTGCACCATAGTACTTTGGTATTTACGATCTGGAGCAACGGTTCGTTGTAATGATTTAGTGACCTTACGAGGCATTACTTAGACTCCTTTTTTGCACCGTACTTAGAACGACCTTGCTTGCGCTTTTGTACGCCCTGAAGGTCAAGCGTGCCGCGAACGATATGATAGCGAACACCTGGAAGATCTGGCACGCGACCACCGCGAACAAGCACGGCGGCGTGTTCCTGCAAGTTGTGACCTTCACCACCAATATAGGCCCAAACTTCGTGACCATTCGATAAACGAACACGAGCAACTTTACGAAGCGCCGAGTTTGGCTTCTTTGGGGTTTTGGTAGTTACTTTGATACAAACGCCCCGCTTGAGGGGTGCGTTTTGTTCGTAGTAGCGGCTTTGTAGAGCATTATGAATACGACTAAGAGCGGGACTTTTGCTCTTCTTGGCGGCATCTTTGCGGGGCTTACGAATAAGCTGGTTAATTGTTGGCATTATGTCTCCTAAAAGTTAATGGTGTAGGATGAGCCGAAGCGGGCTCAGCATTCCTGCTTTCGGCGCAATTCTTAAAGGGGTTACTGCCTGTACACACTCTCATTGCAGTGTCACCTTTAAAAACATGAAACTCATCGAGAATTATAGCAGAAATACGGATCGGGCACAAGTGAGCCCGGGCGTTCTACTACCCTGCTCTTTACAAGAGCCCTAAAAGAATACGCCGAACGTAAAAACACCCGAGAGATGGGTGCTTTTACGGAATAACAAGAGTTTAATACTTTTCTATTATTCTTCGACGTCCACTTGATCGTCTTCGGTCGGTCGAGCGCCAGTGCCGACAGGGATCTTGCGACCAATGATCACATTTTCCTTGAGGCCATAAAGGTTGTCTACTCGTCCACTTGTGGCAGCGTTGATTAATACGCGAGTCGTATCCTGGAAGGAAGCAGCTGAAAGGAAGCTGTCGCTCCAGATTGAGACTTTGGTAATACCAAGCAGCAGTTGGGTGTACTGAGCCGGCTCTTTGCCTTCAGCGGTCAGTTTGCCGTTGGCTTCGATAACTGCAGCCTTTGACACGATGTCGCCGGTAACAAACAGGCTGTCACCTGGGTCCTCGATTTGTACGCGGCTAAACATTTGGCGTACGATGATCTCGAGGTGCTTATCGGCAATGTTTTGACCTTGAGCAGCGTAGATGCGCAAAACTTCATTGATGATGTAGCGCTGAGTAGCCTCGACGCCCTTAAGGGCCATTAAGTTACGGAGGTTGATCGAACCGTTAGTTAAGCGATCACCAGCTTCGACGATATCGCCATCGGTGACGACTAACTGCTTAAAGCCCGGAATTTCGTAGCGCACTGGATTTTGCGCAATGCCAGTAACGATAAGCTCGCCCTCTGCCGCTTCGACCGTACCATCAAATGGTGCTTTCAGCGGCATCAATTGATCTTCGTTACTTGCCAGTACGTCGCCAGCAGTCACTTCAGTGCCCGATTTTACACGAACAATCTGACCGTTGAGCTTGATGCGTTCAATCTTACCCTTGGTTGGCGTTACCTGCACCACGTAATTGTTGCCGTCTTCCCAGACTTGAACATTACCGGCAACTTCGCTCAGGTAGGCCTCGCCTTTTGGCGTTCGCACTTCGAAGAGCTCGGCAACACGGGGCAGACCTTGGGTAATGTCGTCACCGGCCACACCACTGGCGTGGAAGGTGTTGAGGGTCAGCTGCGTACCCGGCTCACCAACCGACTGGGCAGCGATAACACCAACCGGTTGAGCAATATTGATCAGGCTACCGGTTGCCATATCGAGTCCGTAGCTCTTTTGTGGAATACCGCGGAGGTTCTTAGTGCTTAGGACGCTTAAGATCTTGACACTTTCAATCTTTTCGTCAGCTTGAATGGCGTCAGCGATCTCGCGGGTAATTGGCTCGCCACGTTTTACATGGCCCGGTACGTCCTCGGCAGCATAACGGCTAAAGAGTCGGTCGCCAAATTCCACCATTGTTTCTTCGGTTTCAGAGCGGTAGATCGCGAAGCCTTCGTCTTCATCATCGTCTTTTACGGTGAAGACGTCTTGGCTCACATCGACCAAGCGGCGCGTTAGGTACCCTGAGTCGGCGGTACGAAGCGCGGTGTCGATGAGCCCTTTTCGAGTACCACGAGTAGCCACAAAGGCTTCAAGCGGGCTCAGGCCAAGGCGGTAGTTCGAGCGAATTGGCAGCTCGATTTCCTTACCGGCGGCATCCACCATGACACCAATCATAGCGGTCGCCAGCTTGACGTTACTAATATTACCGCGAGCGCCTGAGTTCACCATGATGCTAACACCGGTGTCACTTTCGAGCAAGCGATTTTGCAGCAGGTCAACAACTTTGCTGTCTACCTGACGCCAGACTTGCACCGTAAGGGTGTAGCGTTCGTTTTCAGTAATCAGCCCCTGCTCGTACTGTGACGAGACCAGCGCTGCGCGTTCTTCGCCTTCTTGAATCAGCTCGGCGATTTCTTCAACATCGAAGTAATCAGCCATACCAGTTGACACAGCGGCAGCGGTAGCGTGCTCAAGTGCCAAATCTTTTACTTCATCGGCAATGTGCGCCGTCACTTCTGAGCCGTACTTATCAAAGATTTTAGCCATTACTCGGTTGAGCACTTTTTTGGTCATGGCTTCGTTGATATATGGGAAGTCTTCAGGCAATACTTCGTTAAAGTATACACGACCGAGGGTGGTTTGGCGCATTTCGCCTTTTGCCGTCACGCGGATTGGAGTTTGCAGCGCAATCACGCCCTTTTCAAATGCCATAATGGCTTCGTTCACCGATGAGTAGCTGCGGATTTTGTCGGTCTGAGCTGATGGTTTTTCGTAGGTAATGTAGTACGAACCAAGCACGATATCCTGAATCAAGTTAAGGATAGGCGTGCCATCAGCTGGCTTTAGCAGGTTGTTGGTAGCTGACATCAATTCGCGAGCTTCGGTTTGCGCTTCATCGCTGAGCGGCAAGTGAACCGCCATTTGGTCGCCATCGAAGTCGGCGTTAAAGCCGCGGCAGACCAGCGGGTGTAGCTGAATGGCTTTACCTTCGATCAGTTTTGGCTGGAATGACTGAATGCTTAAGCGGTGGAGTGAAGGTGCGCGGTTTAGTAGCACGTACTTACCTTTAATCACTTCGTCGAGGGCGTCCCATACGATACTTTCGCCCGATTCAATCAAGCGTGTCGCCGAACGAATGTTGTGGGCGTGTTCGTTGCGGAGCAAGTAAGAAATAACAAACGGTTTAAACAACTCGAGCGCCATAGCTTTTGGTAGACCACACTGGTTAATTTTGAGCTCAGGACCGGCAACAATTACCGAACGACCCGAGTAGTCAACGCGCTTACCAAGCAGGTTTTGGCGGAAACGACCCTGCTTACCTTTGAGCATGTCGCTCAGTGATTTCAGGCGACGTCGGCCACCGGCGGCGCTAACTGCGCGACCACCACGAGCAGCACTGTTATCGATCAGCGCATCAACTGCCTCTTGCAGCATGCGCATTTCATTGCGGCGAATAACTTCTGGCGCGTTGAGGTCAAGTAGTTTCTTGAGGCGGTTATTACGGTTAATGACTCGGCGATATAAATCGTTGAGGTCGGCAGTTGCAAAACGACCACCAGCTAGCTGCACCATCGGACGAAGATCCGGAGGAATAACCGGCAGCACCGTCAGACACATGCTTGACGGCTTGACGCCGGCGCGCTGCATGCCTTCAAGCACTTTTAGACGCTTTTGAATTTTCTTGGCGCGCTGACCTTTAGCTGTTTCAACTTCTTCAGTCAAGCTCTTGATAAGCTGGTCAAGATCGATTTCATCGAGCAAGCGCTTCAACGCGGTGCCGCCCATGCCCACTTCGATAAGCTCGGCATATTCGTCGGGCAGCGCGCGGTAATCGGTTTCGCTCATCAGCGCCATCTTCGACAGGCTTTCGAGCTGTGTTTTGCGCTGCAGGTATGATTCATTCAAGTCCTCGAGTTCTTTTGACTGCTCAGTGGCTAATTGCTTAACATCGGCTCCGGCTTCTTCAGCTGCTTTTTCGTAGCGAATTTTGATCGCAGCGCGTCCGGCTTCAGTTTCGGCCTCAAGATCGGCGAGCATTTGATCACGCTTTTCGGCGTCGGCAGAAATAATAATGTAGCTCGCAAAATAAGCAATGCGCTCGAGATTCCGCACAGTAACACCTAATAGTAGTGCCATGGCGCTTGGTGTCCCACGCATAAACCAAATATGCGCTACCGGTGCGGCCAGGCTAATATGGCCCATGCGTTCGCGGCGAACGATACTTTTGGTAACAATTTCGCCGTTTTTATCGACTGCGACTTCACGCGAACGAATACCTTTTAGCTTGGCGTCGTGCTGGCTAATGTCTTTTACCGGTCCAAAAATGCGCTCACAGAATAAGCCGTCGCGTTCTGGTTTTTGGGTTCGATAGTTAATGGTTTCTGGCTTTAAAACTTCGCCGTAACTCCAATTAAGGATGTCATCGGCACTCGCTACGGCCAGCCGCACTGCATCAAAGTCGGCAATGCTGGTGTTAGTCACGAGGCGACTCATCTTATGCTAGCTCCTTATTTTCAGTTTGTAGTTCTTCAGCGTCTTGGATGGTCATACCATCGCCAAGATCAATATCATCATATTCATCAACTGCATCGGCTTCAGCAACATCAAGTGGCTGGACATCTTTTGGATTGACTGTCACGCTTGAGGTTGCGGCCATACTTTCTTCAAGTACCTGTTCGGCGTCGATGATTTCATCTTCGCTTTGGTCGAGCAGGTCAACACGCAGGCCAAGTCCTTGCAATTCTTTTACTAACACGTTAAAGCTTTCTGGAACTTTTGGTCCGGTAATCGGTTCGTTCTTGATGATGGATTCGTAGGCTTTTGCACGGCCGTAGACGTCGTCGGATTTAATGGTAAGCATTTCTTGCAGCGTGGTAGCGGCACCATACGCTTCAAGTGCCCAGACTTCCATTTCACCAAAGCGCTGACCACCGTTTTGCGCCTTACCACCAAGTGGCTGCTGGGTCACCATTGTGTATGGCCCAATCGAGCGAGCGTGGATCTTATCGGCGATCATGTGGTGCAGCTTAATCATGTACATGCTGCCGACGGCAGTTTTTTCGTGGAATGGCTCACCAGTACGACCATCGAACAGCTGCATCTTGCCGTCTTCGGGGAAACCAGCCTTCTTTAGCTCTTCAACAATAGCCTCATGAGGTACGCCGTTAAATGGTGGCGTTGCAACTTTGTAACCAAGAGCGCGCGCAGCCATGCCCAGGTGTACTTCGAATAGCTGACCCAAGTTCATGCGCGATGGCACGCCCATCGGGTTAAGAATGACGTCAACTGGGGTACCGTCTTCCATGAAAGGCATATCGGCCTCTGGGAGGATACGGGCTACCACGCCTTTGTTACCATGACGTCCGGCTAGCTTGTCACCAACGGCGATTTTGCGCATTTGGGCAACAAAGATCTGGATCTGCATCAATACGCCGGCCTTCAATTCGTGGCCTTTATCGCGGCTAAAGACTTTAACGCCCACGACTTTTCCGTGCTTGCCGTTGCTCATGCGCTGTGAAGTATCGCGAACATCTTTGGCTTTTTCACCGAAGATGGCACGAAGCAGGCGTTCTTCTGAGCTTAGTTCTTGCTCGCCTTTTGGTGTAATTTTTCCTACCAGTACATCGCCGGCTTTTACTTCAGAACCAACTTGCACAATACCGTTTTCATCAAGGTGGCGCAGACTATCTTCGCTGACGTTTGGAATATCACGGGTAACAATTTCAGGGCCCAGCTTGGTTTCGCGGACTTCAACCATAAAGTCGTTGATGTTGATGCTAGTGAGGTCATCATCTTTCACGATTCGCTGACTCAGAATGATGGCGTCGTCCATGTTGTAACCGCCCCATGGCATGTAGGCAACAATGAGGTCGCGGCCAAGAGCCAATTCGCCATCAGCGATTGAGGCGCCTTCGATCAAAACGTCACCCTTTTTCACCTTCTGTCCACGACTTACCACAACTTTTTGGTTGATGCTGCGATCGTCGTTACTTTGGCGGAAATGAACGGGAGTATAGTCTTTCACTCCATCGGCGTATTTTACCTGAACCAGTTCAGCATCAGCACGGACGACTTCGCCCTCGGCCTCAGCCACAACCAGCTGGCTGGTGTTACGAGCAATTTCAGCTTCAATACCAGTTCCGACGATCGGACTCTCTGGGCGTAACAGTGGCACTGCCTGCTTCTGCATGTTCGAGCCGGTCAAGTTGCGGTCAACGCGGTTCTTTTCGACGAATGGAATTAGAGCGGCCGTGGTACCAATGATTTGCTTCTTGGCGGCATCGTAGTAAGTCACTTCATTGGCTTCAGACTCTTCAGGAACCAGGCAGTTACGAACACTTACACGGCCTTCTTTGAAGCTGCCGTCATCATTAAGCGCGTTACCAGCTTCGGCGATAACTTCGGTGGCTTCCTGAGCAGCATCAAGATAAGCCACTTCATCGGTAACCTTTCCGTCAACAACTTTTAGGTAAGGTGTTTCGAGGAATCCGTATTCATTAACTCGGGCGTAGCTGGCCATGTTAAGCACCAACCCAATGTTGGCGCCTTCTGGTGTTTCAACTGTACAGAGTCGACCATAGTGGGTTTGGTGTGCGTCACGAACTTCAAGTCCGGCGCGCTCGCGGCTCAGACCACCAGGTCCCATTGAGCTAAAGCGGCGCTTATGCGCAAGTTCAGACAGTGGGTTGGTTTGATCCATAAACTGCGACAGCTGTGAACTAGCAAAGAACTCACGCACGGCAGCCACTACTGGTCGAGCGTTAATCAGCTGGCCGGGAGTGACGGTTTCGATTTCACTCATACTCATGCGGTCCATGGCGTTTCGCTGCATGCGGAGCATACCAATTCGGAATTGACGAGCAACTAGTTCACCGACCAATTTGACGCGACGATTACTGAGAGCGTCAATATCGTCTTGTGCTTCTTGGGTGTTGTTAAGACGAATTAGCTCCCGAATAATCGCGATCAGATCTTCAAGGCGCATGATGCGATTTTCGGTAGTATTTGCGACGTCAAGGCCGAGGCGCTGGTTGATTTTGTAGCGACCGACGCGGCTAAAGTCGAAGCGCTTGAAATCAAAGAACATCCGCTCAATCATCGAGCGAGCGTTATCGACAGTTGCCAAATCGCCTGGGCGCAAGCGGCGATAGACTTCAATCAAAGCCTCGTTAGCGCCGCGGCTTGGGTCTTTATCGAGAGTGGCATCAATGTATTTAATAGCACCGGTATCAATATCTGCAAACAACTCTTTAATGCCAGAACTGGTTGGGTAACCCAGCGCGCGCAGTAAAGTGGTCACTGGTAGTTTACGACGACGGTCAATTTTTACGTAAATAACACCACTAGTGGCAGTTTCAAATTCAAGCCATGCACCGCGGCCGGGAATCAGTTTTGCACCGTAGTAATTACGCGTACCCGATTGTTCGGCCGTAAAGAACACGCCGGCGCTACGAATAAGCTGGCTCACCACTACTCGCTCGGCACCGTTAATTACAAAAGTACCGCGATCGGTCATCCAGGGGTATTCTCCCAGATAAATTTCTTGCTCTTTTACTTCGCCAGTTACTTTATTGGTGAGCTCAACTTTTGCCATCAACGGCGCCTCAAAGCTCACGTTGTTATCGTGGGCTTCTTCTTCGCTCATTTTTGGTGTGTCGAATCGGTAGTCTCGGAACCGAAGCTCTAGCTTCTGACCGGTGTAGTCTTCGATCGGGTTAATTTCTGCAAAAATTTCGCTCAAACCGGTTTCAACGAACTCTCTCCATGAATCACGTTGATGAGCAATAAGATCTGGCAATGGTAGCGCGGTATCTTCTTTCGTAAAGTAGACACGCTTTGTATTGCCTAGCTGTTTTTGTGCCACGTAGCAACTCCTCGCTAGTTATATTAGTGATAGAATCGGCGCCGAAGATTCTCTATCCGTAGTCCCACACTTCTCTCATGCCATTGACGATAAGCACACCCGAACTACAGTTACACTGCTTCTTAATAGCAAATTATGAAGGCTCAGAGCAAATTAGTCAATTACTTTTTAACTTTATCTAAAACGACCACCTAAAGCGGCGGCCGTTTTATCGATGAAAAGCGAAAGCTAGACTTTTTCAATAATTTCGTCGATCAAGCCGTAAGCCTTGGCTTCTTCGGCACTCATCCAGAAATCGCGGTCCATGTCTTTTTCGATTTTTGAAACCTTCTGGCCAGTGTTCTGGGCGTATAGTTCGTGCAGGCGATGCTTCAAGAACAGCCCTTCGCGCAAGGTAATCTCTTGATCGGTGATCTTACCATGAGTACCGCTACTTGGCTGGTGGATCATAATGCGACTATTTGGCAGTGCGTAGCGCTTGCCTTTTGTGCCACTACTTAAAAGAAACGAACCCATACTCAAGGCTTGGCCAATAGCGATCGTTTGTACGTCGGGGGAAATATAGCGAATCGTATCAAAGATCGCTAACCCGTCATATACCGAGCCGCCGGGGCTGTTGATGTATAGCTTGATGTCTTTTTTCGGATCTTCATAAGCGAGGTGCAGCAGCTGGGCTACTACCAAGTTCGCAGTGTGCGAATTGACGTCCTCACCTAAAAAGATAACGCGCTCTTTTAGTAACCGCGAGTAGACGTCGAAGGCACGCTCGCCCTCGTATGATTTCTCAATAACTGTTGGCACCAGATAGTTAGATGGTTGTGTCATGTTCATACCATTATTATACACAAAAATTAGCACTCAATACAAGTGAGTGCTAATTTACTTGTCCTAGTGTTGCGCGAAAACTATTTCTTCTTGTTGAGCGCAACTAGTCGTTCAACAGTTTTGCGCGTCAGTTCACGATTGGCAAGATCCCGGCGAGCCTCAGGCGTATCAAGCTGCTTGCGAATCTGTTCGTCTTTGTAAGCTTCAAGCATTTCTTGGTGCCGCTTATCAAGCTCGTCTTTGGTGACTTCGATGCCTTCAGCTTTGCTTAATTCGGCGAGCGCTAGTCCAGCTTGCACACGACGCTCGGCGGCATCTTTTAACTCTTTTTCGTGCCATTCATCGTGCGTCATATTTTGCTGCTCGAGGTACTGCTCGAGCGTCAAACCGCGGTACATAAGATTCTGCACCGTGTCGCGCTCGATATTTTGCATCTGATCTTTCACTAGAATTTCCGGAACAGGCACTTGGCTGGTTTTGACCAGCTGTTCGACCAAGCTGTCTTTTAGCTTGTCGTCGCTTGCTTGTTGCTTCTGTTCGGTCAGTTCGCGCTTGATGTCAGCTTTCAATTCAGCAACCGTTTGGAATGGGCCAGCTTTTTGAGCGAATTCGTCATCGACTTTTGGCAGCGAAATCTCTTTCACCGACTTCAGGGTGACTGAAAAATTCACCTTAACACCAGCTAATTTTTCAGCGTGATAATCTTTAGGAAAGGTCAAGGGCAACGTAAAAGTATCACCAGGTTTTTTGCCGACAATGCCTTCTTCGAAACCCGGAATAAAGGTGTTGCTACCTAACGTCAGTGGGTAATCTTTGCCAGCTGCGCCACTAACTAACTCACCCTTTTCGTCTTTGCCTTCAAAGTCAATAGTGACCTCATCACCGTCTTTTGCAGCCCGGTCAACATCGTTCTTCTGGGCAAAGCTGGTGCGCATGCGGTCGATGACTTCAGTAACATCTTTGTCGGTTACCGTCACTTTTTCTTCGGTGACTTTCAAGTTCTTGTAGTCGCCAAGCTTAACTTCTGGCAAAATTTCAGCGGTGGCGGTAAAGATAGCGCTTTCACCAGGCTTAATTTCTCTTACGTCAACCTGCGGGCGGTCGAGCGCCTGAAAATCTTCTTTGGTAAAAATAGCAATCACGGCCGTATTAATGGCATTTTCGAGCGTCTCATTTTCAATCGCCATCGGTGAAAGGTGTTTCTCGGCAACCGCAGGCGGCACTTTCCCGACACGGAAGCCCGGCACTTTGGTGTCTTTCGCAAGGCGCACAAGCGCAATCTGTCGAGCGGCTTTTAGGTCAGTTGCATCAAGGGTAACTGAAAGTTCAACTTTCGTGTCGGATAGTTTCTTAAGAGTATGCTTCATAGTTATCTAGTGTAACAGATTAAAGGCTGCTTGACTATTGCTGAAACCAGGTTTTATGAATATCTAGGCGAAGAACTCATCGAGTTCATCCGAAACTTTTCGTCGGCGATCTTTCACCACGCTCACGACTCGTTCGAATCCTAATCGCTGCTCTTTGGTGGTTTTGACGTCTTTAAAGGTGTAGAGTTCTTCTTCTGCCTCTTTACTCCCTACAAATACCATGAACGGAATGCGCTTTTTCACGACAGTTTTGATCTGTTTATCAAGGTTTCTACCAGTGATATCGACTTCTGTTGTCACGCCTTCTTCGCGCAGTTTATTGGCTAGCTGAAGGGCTTCGTTGGTTTTGCCATCGAGCACGATGAGGTAGACCTCGGTGGTCGAATCAAGCTCGGGCAATAGGTCGTGCGAACGTAAGAACAGTTCGGTGGTAGTGTAACCAGGCGCCATGCCGACCGTCGGGATAGGTGGCGCCCCAAACAGGCTGGTCATGCCATCGTACCGGCCGCCGCCAAACATCGACCGGTTGTTATCGGGGTGGTTATCAAACACTTCAAAGACGATACCCGTGTAATAATCGAAGCCGCGCATTAAACTGATGTCAAATGTTGCATTTTTTACTCCCGATTCATTCAGCAGCGTAAAGAGGGATTGGATTTCTTTAATGGCATCGCAATTACGAATGGCCTCAGGAAGTTCGGCCATGGTTTTAGCACTGACCAGCGCGGCAATTTTGCGTAAGCCGGTGGTCGCCCGGTGGGCTTCAAAAATCTCGGCCGCCCGATCGCGAAATTCTTCCGGAGAAATTTTACCGCGGCGATCAAACAACTTCATCATTAGCTGCGCCTGCACCACATCAAGCTCCAAATAATCGGCCATCATGTAATTAATCAGCTTGCGATCGTTAATTTTAATGGTGTACATTTTTTTCGTTGCGCCAAAAGCTTTCATTAAGCGGTCGGCTAGAATAATAATCTCGGCGTCAGCACGAACTGAAGCCACACCAAAGATATCAGCATTTAGCTGCCAGAACTCACGCTCGCGCCCTCGCTGTGGTCGTTCGTAGCGCATATAATTCGCAATCGAATACCAGCGGGCAGGCATGGCAATTTCTTGGTGGCGAGCAGCGATCATTCGGCTAACGGTGGGAGTCATTTCTGGGCGAATAGCGACCGTTCGTCCGCCCCGGTCGGTGAACTGATAGGTTTGTTCGCCGACAATTTCTTGCCCGGTTTTGGCGGCATAAATATCGAGCGGTTCAAGCAGTGGCGCGCCATGCTCCTCGTAGCCAAAGCTCTCGACCACCTTCCGCCAGGTTGAAAAAATGTAGTTTTGAATGCGCTTATCTTCCGGGTAGTAGTCGCGCGTGCCTTTGTATGGTTGGGTTGGCAAACCTGCCATAATTTATGCCGTGTCCTTTAGTGTTACGTAGTTACTATAACTATAAAACTCAAACTCATATTTGTAAATAATTTGCTATCTGGCCGATGAGGCTCTTAAAACCAAACTTCGGCCGTTGTTTTGCCGCGTGCTTTTGTCATATCACGAATAAGCGCGGCGCCGTCGATAAGCGCAATACCGAGGCTACTCATTTCTGCATCAGGCAACATATTGATCAGCTCGGCCGTGACACCTTTCTGCTGGTAATAATGACGTAAAGTGGCCTTGTCTTGTCTGAAGGTCGGGAACCCGCTGCATTTACTAGGATTTGCCGGTGGTTTCTGAAAAGCCCTGGGAACCCATAATTCACTTTCCTGCGGAGAAAATAAGTTTTTACCCCACTCAATGACGTTAGCTCGCAGTGGATTTTCTTCACCCTTATTCTTCCAAGCTGCTTTTGTTACTTGTCGATTAAATGCTGCTGGCCGCTCAAGTCTTTCCAGCTGTGACAATGTTGCAGCGAATAAATCGTCGGACGTGGCGGCCGGATTTCGCTGTAACTGGTCGAAATAAAATGGCAGTAACACCCGCGCTAAAACGATCTCGGTATTTTCTGCCGCCATGTTGTACCACATCAAATCCCATGGCGTTTGTTGTCGCGGTCGAACATAGGACTCGTCCCCAGCGCTCTGAGTCTCAAGATAATCGAGATAGGCTCCATGTTTTTTCGAGCGATTATCAGCCACCCTTGCCAGCGACTCCCAAAATATTGCTTCGGGATCTTGCGGATCTTGGCCTTTTGCTTCGGCGGCCGCCACAAGCAGCTCGTTACTGGCTGAAACAACCGTGGTATACGATCGAAGCAATAACTCGTGGTATACCTCATCAGAGGCGTAGCTACGAAAATAAGGGTGATGATTAAGACTCTGTAGTCGTACATCTTCTTTAAAAGCAAGCGGGCTTTTTAGAACCTCGGCATACACTTTATGCCAGCCTGCCGCAAAAGCCGTCGAACTAACGCTCACCGTAGATTCATACTCTGCACGTGCGGGCTCTCGGTGCCATAGTAATTGCTTATTATCTTCAACAGGCTGCTCAATACCTAACCGGGTGTTCTCGAGTGTCTGGAGCTCATCTAACAGCCGTGGCGTATCCTTAGGTGAATCTATTAACGCCTGAGTGTATCTCTGGCGAATATCAAATAAAGTTTCGCGGTCATGTTCTTTGGAAATAGCCGCTGTGGAGGTTTCGGGAAAATTTTCTTTCATAACTTAATCTATCCTAGCGCATTTTAAGTGTCAGGCAATACAGCCAGAGAATTATTTATCCCTTGCTGCAGGCGTCGCCACAGCAAGGGATTACGCTTACTTCTACAAGAAACCGAGCAACTTACTGGCATCGCGCACCAGTTGTTTTGTGCTTGTCACTTTTAAGGCTTGCCAACCTCGGTTTACGGCGCCTTGTACGCATTTATCTTGGTCATCAAGCAAAAGAATCTCTCCGGGCCTAATGGCTGGCAGCGCTTGTTCGACTTTGGCATAGATTTCAGGATCGGGCTTAGCGCAGCCAACTTCGCACGACAGGATGAGCGGGTCGAAGCCTTTGTACGAACCATCTTTATGCAGCCTAGCGGCAATCGCCGGATTGATGTTCGACAGCAATCCAACATGCAGGCCTGCCGCGTGACACTTCCCAGCAAAATCGTAAGCGACCCTCTCTGGCTTCAGCGATAGGTAAACGTCATCCCACATCTTATCCGTCAGTACGTTGGGAGCGTCAGGGTAGAGCCGATTAACTTCTTGGACAAAGATGTTGTTATCGATGCGTCCTCGCTTCAAGTCGTCAAGGAGCTTTGGAACTACAATTGTTTCACGTAAGCCTATTGCCCGCGTTGCGGCTTTTTCGTTGGTTCCTTTCTCGCCACCCAGGGAAAGTACCCCGCCTTGATCAAAAATGACAGCTTTAATTAAGGTAGCCATCAGTACACCCTTCGCTTATAGTGAATATGCCATCGATAGAATAACATATATCAAGAGCATCGATAATTATATCGCCATAGTATTTTCGGGCTTTTCCGAGATAAAAGATCGAGCCAAAGCTCGATCCCTTATTCTGGTGCGCGAGAGAGGACTTGAACCTCCACGCCCGAAAGCACTAGTTCCTAAGACTAGCGTGTCTACCATTCCACCACTCGCGCATAACTGTATATATCGTATCAAAAATAATCAAATCTCGCAAAAAATTAGCTTCCGCTAACTTCCTTGCGGTAGAAAGTGAGCACCGCATTTCCATAACTACGATTGTCCACCACAACAACTCCAGTTTCGGTCGGTATCTCACTCCTACCTGAATGTGATAATACCATAAGCCCGTTTGGTTTTAAATATGCAAAAAGCTTGCTAATTGTGGAAAACTGCAGGTCGTGGTACGGCGGGTCGCAAAAAATCAGATCAAATTCTTGCGAAGTCGAGGAAGACAGCCAATTATTAAGCGTTGTTTTAATGACATCATATTTTTTATCATCGATTCTTAGGGCGTGGGCATTTTCCTCAATTACCCGAGCTGCCACCCGGTCTTTTTCAGTAAACACCACGCGGAGAGCCCCGCGGCTCAGCGCTTCAAGCCCTAGCGAACCACTGCCAGCAAAAGCATCGAGCACTACAGCGCCTTGCACTGCTTCACCCAGAATATTAAACAAAGAACCACGAATCCGCTCACTCATCGGGTGAGTGCGGTTATTTTTAGGTGTTGCCAGCATCCTCCCGCCATATTTGCCGGCAATTAAGCGTACATTCATGAGTTTTTTCGGCGTTCTTTCCGTTTCGCTGCCCGAAGAGCTGCTTCATACCAAGCAAGCACCACGGCCTTAATAATAAGCGGCGCAAGTTCAATCCTAGTTTGCCGGGCGAGCTCACGACTCCAGCCGTGTCTATGGAACGTTTGATACATTTTTAGCCCGTAAATCTGCAGTGCAATTTCTTGAAAGATGGGCAAAAAGCCCTCATTTTCAACACGAATCCGCTCGTTTGCATTGGTCATAGCGTGTTCAAGGCGTAATGGCGCCACGGTGGTCGCGACCCCAGTTTCAAATAACAAATGCGTGGTCATTACCCCTTTAGCACCCCAAAATTCCCAGTTATTACGCACCTTCTGCCGAGGCGTTTTACCCGGCAGTACCAGCTTCTCCTTCACGCTAGTACGGGTTTCAAGCCCTTTGCCTTCACGTAGTTCCGAGAGCTTTTCTTCAAGTGGGTAATGGTGCGCTGGCGTAAGGCCATCGGTAATAGCGTGCGCCAGCCAGGCGGCTTCAAAAGCTGCTCGTTCGTGGTTGCCGTCGGAGAGTGCTGTCGTTAAATTAGCTAAATGATCTTCAATAATTACCAGTAAGCGGCGATCGCTACTGTCGGTTGGGTCAAAATAGTGCCACGGCTCATCGACGGCCGGACTTTTTCGTTTGATGCCATCGGGGCCATTTTTGCCTTCAAATCGTAGGATTTGCCGAGTGGTCGGGAAGGTAATTCCGGTAGGAATAAATTTCTGAAATTGCCGGCGTGCGACACGATCGATCTTTTGATGCGTGCCGATAATATTTCCAGAACCATGGCGCAATGTCGTGCCTGAATACATGTTTTCTTCGTTTTAATTAAGCGTTGTGAGCCGCTGATAATGGCGTACTTGCGCTGCTAACTTCTTATATTGTAACAGATCAAACCCTTTTTCAATGAAAAAAGATGCCGCCCGCTGTGCTCGAGCGATAAGCGGCGTATCGCCCAGGCTCGCCAGGCGCATATTAAGCTGTCCGTGTTGCGCCCGACCATAGATTTCACCGGGACCGCGAAGCTGCAGGTCAACCTCGGCCAAGTAAAAGCCATCGTTGCTTTTTTCGAGCTCACGAAGTCGTGCGCTGGGTTTGGCGCTGGTACTGGTAAGCAAGTAGCAGCAACTTTGCTGATCGCTCCGCCCAACTCGGCCACGCAATTGGTGAAGCTGCGCCAAGCCAAAGCGATCGGCATCTTCAATTAAAATAACTGTGGCGTTTGGCACATCTACCCCTACCTCCACCACCGTGGTGCTGACTAGAATATCAGTTTCACGGCGGAGAAAAGCGTGCATTACCGCCTCTTTTTCGTCTCCCTTTAGCTGCCCGTGCAGTAGGCCAATCCGGCGGTGCTTAAACGGCCCTTGCTGCAGTTTTTTATATTCGGCCTGGACGCTTTTGAGCTCGTTATCGGGATTGGCGTCGATTAACGGACAAATAACGTAGGCTTGTCGACCCGCTGCCAGCTGGTGTTCGATCTGATCATACAGCTGCGGACGACTGTTCGGTGACCAAATAACTGTTTTTATCGGCTTCCTTCCTGCTGGCCGCTCGTTAATGATTGATATATCAAGTTCGCCGTAAACCGTTAATGCCAAGCTGCGTGGTATAGGGGTGGCTGTCATAGCAAGTAAATGCGGCATATGTTCGCTTTTATGGAGCAAGGTTTGTCGCTGCTGTACGCCAAAACGGTGCTGTTCGTCGATCACCACGAACCCCAACTTCTGAAACTGCACTTTTTCTTGTAATAACGCGTGCGTGCCAACCGTTACCTCTACCGCACCCCCGGCTAGTTGTTCGTACAAGATTTCTTTAGCTTTTTTTGGCATATGGCCAATTAGAAGCCCGACCTCCACGCCAAGTGGACCGAGTAGGTTTCTAAGGGTGGCGGCGTGTTGGGTAGCTAAAATCTCGGTGGGCGCCATAATTGCCGTCTGGAAGCCGGCTCTGGCCGCCATATAGGCAGCAAAGCCAGCTACCACCGTCTTACCCGAGCCAACATCCCCTTGTAGCAGGCGATTCATTGGCACTTTAGCGTTAAAGTTTTGCACAATTTCCCAGGCGGCCAAGCGCTGGGCGTTAGTTAGCTTGAACGGTAATTGCCTAACAAATTCTTTGGCCGCTTGAACGTCAAAAGGAATATGCCAACCTTCAAGCTTGTTGTTTTCAAGTTTGTTATAACCGCTGGCCAGCAACAATTCAAACAGCTCTTCAAAGGCAAAGCGTTCTTTAGCCCGCTGCAACTGTTCGTCTGATTCAGGAAAATGCAAGCCAAGCAGCGCGTCGGCGTAGGAAATTAATTGCTGCTGAGTCACAATGTCGTTCGGCAAAGTTTCGGGAAGCATGGTAATGAGTGGCTTTAGTTGGGCAATAAGGGCCCGCACTGTATGTGACTTTAAGCCTTTAACTTCGCGGTAAATCGGCAGAATCCGATCGGTGTTAATGTGTTCGCCATCAGCTTTTTCAGCACTAGGATTAATTAGCTGATATTTATTATATTGCAGCGAGAATTCACCAGACATAAAAAATTCTTGCTGTGCCTCGAGCTGCGCCGCTCGGTACGATTGATTAAACCACACCGCTGACAGCTTGCCCGTTGGGTCGCTAAGGGTGGCTTCGGTAACGTGCATGCCGCGCCGAACGCGGCGAGTTTTTACGTTCTCCACCGTTACTTTAACCGTTACTTTTCCGGGGCGAATGGCGGCAATCGGGGTCACCTGAGAAAAATCTTCATATTTTCTAGGTAAAAACTGCACTAGATCGTCTACCGTAAAAATACCAGCATCGTGCAGCTTTTTCGCCGTAACCGGGCCGACGCCTTTGATGTTCGCAATTGGAGTTTGGAGTGTCATGAGATTAGGCGGCGTAGGCAAGGAGGCAGAAAGTATTTTTGCCTTTTTTCACCAAGGTCGGCTGCGTGAAGGTGGTGGGTTCAGTTATTTTTTCCCCATTTACAGAAATAGCCCCGCTCTGCAGTAGGCGCCGCGCCTCACCCTTTGATTGCGCGATGCCGGCCTCAACCAGCCCTTCAACAATCTCTGTGTTCGCAGCTGTTGGGATTTCTGCCGCGAGTTGCTGTAGTTCGTCGTGAGCCATATCGGCAAATGCTTTACCGCCAAACAGTGCGTCCGTAATATTTCGCACAGCTTGTGTGCGTGCTTCACCATGCACAAGTTTGGTAACTTCTTCAGCCAGTTTTTGTTGCGCTAGCCGGGCAGCTGGATTTTGCTGATGCTCTTCAATCAGGGCGGTGATTTCGTCTTTTGAAAGTAGCGTATAGATTTTTAGGTAGTCTATCACTCCTTCGTCATCGGTGTTGAGCCAAAATTGATAAAACTTATACACCGAGGTTTTTTTGTCGTCGAGCCACACTGCGCCGTCTTCGCTTTTACCAAATTTTTTACCAGTAGCCCGATTGATCACCAGCGGTGCAGACCAAACATGGGCTTCAGCCCCTTCGAGCTTGCGAATGAGCTCGACACCGGTAATCGAATTGCCCCACTGATCGGAGCCGCAGACCTGCAAAGTAACACCATGCTCGCGGTATAAATGCAAAAAGTCGTAGCCTTGAATT
The DNA here is from genome assembly GCA_035629335.1 of Verrucomicrobiia bacterium. NCBI lineage: Bacteria > Pseudomonadati > Verrucomicrobiota > Verrucomicrobiia > Verrucomicrobiia bacterium. The sequence goes on along the minus strand of DASPIB010000001.1, from coordinate 463,502 downwards.
AACGTGTAGCTGAATTCGGCGTAGCTAATCCCTGAACCACCCTCTCCAATTCGTGACCGCACAAAATCACGATCGAGTAGCTGGGTCATAGAGAAGCTTTTCCCGACTTCCCGCAAGAAATCTAAATAACCAATGTCTTTAAACCAGTCATAATTATCAACCAGCGTAAACGGCATGCCGTCAAAAATGTGCTGGTACTGCCTGGCAATGGCAGTTTTATTCTTTACTACTTCATCGATTGACTTTAGGGTCCGCTCTTCATCCTTGCCACCGGGGTCACCAATCATGCCCGTTGCACCGCCAACAAGCAGTACTGCCTTGTGGCCATGGCGAAGGAAATGGCGAATCATCATCGCAATCGCAAGATTCCCGACTTGCATCGAATCGGCGCTTGGATCGACGCCAAAATAGAAAGTAATTGGCTTTTTATCAAGCTCACTCGGGTCGTTAAGGGTCGTTTGGTTGACAAAACCGCGCCAGCGCAGTTCTTCGGAAAGCGTCACGATAATGCTGTCTCCATTACTTTATATTTAACCTCTGTTTAGTATATCGATAAAAGCCATTTGATGCTAGACGAAAGGTGCTATAATAGTGCGTAAAGCATAATGCTTAAGGAGTACTATATCGGTGACAAAACCTTCAAAAAGAGGCGCACGTGGTTTGAGTGTCTATTCAAATCTGTCGGCTAATCGTCGTTCAAAGAAAGATGCGCGCGCCCGCCAAAAGGCAGAATATTTAGCCAGCTTACCAAAACATCCGGTCAAACGGTTTTTTTATAGGTTGCATCCGAAGCGCTTTTTTGCGTTTTGGTTTAGTCGCCGCGGGGCCTTTTTAGCATTAAAAATAGTGGGCGTGGCGGCGCTGTTTGTGGTCCTTTTTGTGGGTGCGCTGTTTGCTTATTTCCGTCAGGAATTAAATGCGATTCGACCAGAAGAAATCAACAAACGTGTCCAAACCACTGTCACCCGCTACTACGACCGTAATAACGTACTCCTCTGGGAAGACCGTGGCGATAAAGATTATCGACTGGTGGTTGAATCGAAAGATATTTCTAAATACATGAAAGACGCCACCGTCGCCATTGAAGACCGCGACTTCTATAAGCACAATGGCGTCAGTTTTACTGGCATTATGCGCGCAACGGTCAATAACATCACTGGCGGCGACACCCAAGGTGGTTCTACCTTAACCCAGCAGTTAGTTAAACAGGTGTTTATTAGTGAAGAAGAAGCTTTGGCGCGCGGCATAACGGGCATCCCAAGGAAGATAAAAGAATCAATTCTCGCAATTGAAGTAGAGCGGATGTTCACTAAAGATCAGATTCTGACACTGTATATGAACGAATCACCATACGGTGGACGTCGTAACGGTGTTGAATCCGGCGCCCGAACTTACTTTGGTAAATCCGCTAAAGATCTTAACCTAGCAGAAGCAGCGCTTCTTGCAAGTATTCCGCAACAGCCAAGTCGGTACGACCCCTACAACCAAGAAGGCCATGAAGACTTAGTCCGTCGCCAGCATACAGTGCTTGATAACATGGCAAGCCAGGGCTATGTTTCAAAAGAAGAAGCCGAAGCCGCTAAAAAAATCGACATTCTTGATAAAATTCGTCCCGAAGCCGATCAGTATAAAGACATCCGAGCGCCTCACTTCGTACAAATGGTGCGCAGTCAACTTGAGAATGAGCTTGGTAAAGCTACGGTTGGGCGCGGTGGATTAACTGTAAAAACCACCCTTGACTGGCGAGTACAGAAAGTGGTTGAGCAAGCAATCACTAATTTGTTTAATTCATCACTGCCAGCTTCTGCCAACTTTAACAATGGTGCCGCAACTATAGTTGATACGCCAACTGGTCAAATTCTTGCCCTCCAAGGTAGCCGAAATTACCATCACCCTGGCTACGGGCAAGATAACGCCGCAATTGCCTTTATCCAGCCAGGTTCAACCATCAAGCCGCTGGTTTTTGCGGCGCTCTTTAAGCAAAAACCCGAGGGCCAGCTGAACTTTGGTGCTGGTACAGTGCTACGCGACGAACCAATTAATCATATTTATCGTCACGTCCTAGAAAACTACGACCACCGTTTCCTGGGAGATTTAACGATTCGCCAAGGTCTGGCCCAATCACGTAACGTGCCGGCTGTGAAGGCAATGTATATTACCGGTCGAGATGCAACTATTCAAACTATTCACGACATGGGTGACAAAAGTTACTGCACGCAAGGCGTGGACCGCCAAGTGCAGTTAGCGGCGGCCATTGGTGGTTGTGGCTTGCGCCAGGTAGAGCACACGAATGCTTTTGCAACTTTTGCCCGCATGGGAGAATACAAGCCCCCAACCGCTATTCTGGAAGTAAAAAACACCCAAGGTGACGTCATTAAAAAATGGAAAGACGAAGGCAAACAGGTACTTGACCCCCAAGTTACCTATATGATCAACGACATCCTCAGCGATGACGTTGCGCGAGCCCCTTCCTTTGGTCTTGGCGCATCCGGGCTTAATGTTCCGGGTGTAAAAACCGCTACCAAAACTGGTACCTCGAACATTGGCGATTTTTCAAAAGACTTGTGGATGATGAGCTATACTCCCCGTGCGACCCTTGGTATTTGGGTAGGCAATAATGACACCTCTCCGATGAGCCATGCTCTTTCAAGCGTTGTTGGCCCGACTGTAAGCGAGATCATGGGGCCAATCCATACCGAGATTTTCCAACGCGATGGCAGCTGGAAACCCGGAGATTGGTTCCAGCGACCCGCGGGAATACAAACCCTAGCAGTTGCCGGGCGGACAGATATCTTCCCGTCGTGGTATTCAAAGAATCAAGGCATTCGTGGCCAAAAGATGGCTTTCGACACCGTCTCTAAAAAACGCGCTACTAATTGTACGCCGGCACATGTCCGTACTGAACTAACGGTACAAAAGGTGATGGACCCTGTTACCCGCCGCGAAACACTCATCGCTCCAAGCGGCTACGATGTCACTAAGCAAGATGATATTCATAAATGTAACGACGTGAAACCGTTTGTATCGTCAATAACTGCCGAGCAAGTGGGGACTACGGGCCAGTACAAGATTACAGCAAATGTCAACAAGGGCACTCATCCGCTGAAAACTGTTGAGATTAAGGTCGATGGGCAAACCATTGCCAGCTTCTCTGCTCGTGGTGGCGCCTCTTATAGCAAGCTCCATACCTTCACCACTGCCGGTAGCCATACTATTACTGTTGTTGTACGAGATGCTGCCGAGTATGAAACAACCTCATCGCAATCCCTCACCGTGACTCTAAATAATGGCGGAAATGGCGATCCTGGTGGTGGCGGCGGTAACCCTCTGGAGTAATCTAGAGCCCAAATAAAAATATCACCCTGCTGGAAGGGTGATATTTTTATTACAGAACCTACTTGATTATGAGCGGTCTTTATTAGCAAGCGAAATTAAAGCATCTTCGGCGCTATGGGACGTTCGGCGACGAGGCTGACTTGCCGGACGAGCGGGCTGAGTGGGTGTAGCCAGACCTTCGCTTGATGCTACCGTTGATTGCTTAGGCGGAACCGGTGTTACAGCTGCTTCCTGACGTTTCTGGTTGCCACGCTTTTTATTGTTCTGGCTGTTATTTTGTGCACCTTGCTGCGTGCGCTTTTGCTGCGCCGGTTGTTTTACTGGCTGTGGTTGGCTCTTGATCTTCTCGGCTGGCTGCTGAGGCGAATGCGATCGTGATGACTGCTGTTCTTGCCCAACCATTCGGGCAAACATCATCCGGCCAGCTTGCGTTTGCAGATTACGAGTAAATTCAACTTTTACGTCACGTCCTATCAGCTTATGGCCATTTTCTACTACCACCATGGTGCCGTCTGGCAAGTAGCCAACAGCTTGCATTGGGCCTTGGCCAGCTTGAACCAGCGATATAGTTGACTGTTCGCCGGGTAAATAAGAAATACGCAGTGCCTGAGCCAGCTCATTGATGTTTAATACTGTTACTCCCTCTACCTGGGCTACTTTGTTTAAGTTATAGTCGATAGTACTTAGCTGGGCGTTATAGCGCTTCGCCAGTCGGATAAGCTGCGCGTCAACTCCATCTACCGGACGTTCATCTTGCAGAATCTTTAAATCAATGTGTTTCATTTGTTGCAGTTCTTGCACCACATCGAGGCCGTGGCGGGCACGGGTTCGCTTTTCGTGATCTGCCATATCAGCCAAGTATTGCAGCTCGGCAATCACACTGCGAGGCACAATAAGCTCAGATCCGGCAAAGCCCGCTCGGGCGATTGCCACAATTCGACCATCAATCAGTACCGACGTGTCTACCAAGGTCGCGGTGCCGCTTTTTCGGAGCCGGGGCGCAGCATTAGAGGTTGCGACCAAATACGCCACACCAGCAGTTATAAGTAATAATAAGGCTATAACAAGCCATTCAAAAATATCCATCTGATATCCTTTATTTTATTAATTTTGTAGATAATCGACTAATGCCTGTCGGAGGTCTTTCACTTCGTGCACGAAAGAGGATTGTGGCCGGACTGGTGGCGCGATGGCAAAAGAGAAGCCAAGTTTTTTCGCTTCGGCGATGCGGCGTTCGGCGCTATGTGTCGAACGGATTTCACCGCCAAGACCAACTTCGCCAAATACAACCGCTTCATCGCTTAACTTACGACCGGCGGCTGCCGAGGCAATCGCCATGCAAACTGCTAAATCAGCAGCTGGGTCTTGTAGCTTTAAGCCACCAACAACGTTAATGTAAATATCTTTATCCGATAAGTTCAGTTTCGTACGTCGTTCGAGAACAGCGACTAGCAAGTTTAATCGATTTAAATCAAACCCTGAGGCTGTGCGTTTAGGATACCCGAAATGCGTCGAATTAACAAGTGCTTGAATCTCTACCAGTAGCGGACGCGTGCCCTCCAGCGTGGCGAGCACAATTGATCCATCGGCATTTTGCCTTTCTGCCAGTAGTGCAGCCGAGGGGTTATCGACAGTCTGCAGCCCGCGGTCGGTCATTTCAAATAAGGCTGCCTCACTGGTTGAGCCATAGCGGTTTTTGACGGCTCGCACCACTTTAAAACCACCGTAGCGGTCGCCCTCAAATTGCAACACCACATCAACCAAGTGCTCAAGCACCTTCGGCCCGGCAATACTTCCCTCTTTGGTGACATGACCTACCAGGACCACTGTTGTAGTGGTTTCTTTTGCCGCCCGAATGATAACATTACTGGCGTTCGTTATTTGACTCACCGTCCCCGGTGCTGAAGCAATTTCCGCCAGGCTGACGGTTTGCATTGAGTCGACAATCACAAACCTGTAACTTCCCTGGCGAATTGTGGCTGCAATGTCATCGGCGCTTGTGGAAGCCGCTAGCGCCAGACTCTCATCGGCAGTTGCGCCTAAGCGCTCAGCTCGTAGTTTAATTTGTCCAGCCGATTCTTCACCACTCACATATAAAACCGGCGCGTGTTTCGCCACTCGCGCAGCTGTTTGCAAAAGCAAAGTACTTTTCCCCATGCCCGGCTGCCCGGCCATCAGCACTACGCCGCCCGGCATAAAACCGCCACCAAGCACTTCATCAAGTTCGTCGAAACCACTTTTTAAACGCCTCGACACTTCTTCGGTTGCGACTTCGGCGAGCGATGACGCTTTGAGCACCGTGCCGCTGCTTTTCGCTACCACCGACTTCCCGAGTGCTTCAGCTGCTTGTTCTAAGAGGCTATTCCAGGCGCCACAATTATCACAACGCCCCGACCATTTGGTGTGGGTAGCGCCACATTGTTGGCAGACGTATCGAGTTTTCGCTTTTACCATATGTAGTATAGTGTAACAGATTTAGACTGCCGGCACCGGCTGAGCAGTGCTGTCGAGACTACGATGAATACTCTCAGCCTGCAGCTGCAAGGCATCAAGCTCTCGCTTTTTGCGCTCGTAGGTATCGTGCGCCGCCTGAATTGCCTGGTATTTTACCGCCAACGCTTGCTGACGCGTCACTAATTCGGCCCTGGCGGCATTGAACTCATCAATTGAAGCAAAGCCACCCTCACGCTCGGATCGGGCGTTAAAAGCGGTAATATCTGCCGTTAATGCGCTACTTTCAGCGTTATAGCTGCCGGTATCACGGTTAATTTGGTCAATCAGGGCGTTTATTTCGCTAATAAGCCGATCTTGGGTGTTTTTAAGATCTGTAAAGACAGTTTCATATTGCCTAAATAGCGCGACTACAGCCTGACGATCAACGAAATACTGTTTGTAGTAAGCCTCAAGCTCGGGGGTTAAGCGTTCTCTTTCGGTGGCAAGGATCGAATGTAATTCATTATCTTGCACTGTTTGCGGTTCGTTCTTGTATACCGCCAGCCGTTTTTTAAAGTCAGCATCGGTGATTGACTGCGCCTGCGCCCGGAGCAGCGATACAATCTCTTCCCGTTTAGCACCTGGTAAACGCTCGTAAGCAGCATGAAGCATCTCATGGGCGGCAGTGACCTCTTTAATGCCGTCGAGGCGCTTATCGTCAATATTATAAACGTAAATCTGCTGGTTTACGTAGCAGCCAAGCGTCACGGCTTCAGTGTGATGGTTCACGCACGTAGCGTTAAATTCATCTCGATCGCTGAGCTTTGGCTGCGAAGCGTAGAAGTAAAACCGGCCACTTTCTGTGAGCTGGGCGCTCTGGCTAATGGCGGCAACTTCTGCTGAAGGCTTGAATTGCCAGACCGTGAATTGATCGATCAGCCACTGGCGATTGAGCAAGCCAAAAATAGCTAGCCCGATCACCACCATGCTGATGATCGGCTGTAATAGTGTGCCCCGGCGCCGCATTATTCTGGTTTTACAGCTACCGCTAGTTTACCTTTTTGCATGGTCGCGAGTAGGACATCGCCTTTATCGAAGCTTCTATCCAGAATGCCTTCGGCAATGGCATGTTCAAGTTCTTCTTGCAGCACTCGGCGTAGCGGACGAACACCGTATTTTGCGTCATACCCCTTATCAAGCAAGAACCGCTTGGCACTTGGCGTTACGGTAACCCGCAAACCCTTTAGCATAAGTCGGCGCTGCAAATCTTCAAGTTGTAGATCGAAGATTTTCCCAACTTCTTGCCGCGATAGTGCGTGGAAGACGATCACGCCGTCAAAACGGTTAATGAGCTCAGGACGCATCATGCGACCCAGTGCTTCTTTAGCGGCGGCAGCGTTTTCTTCATGCGCTCGTTCGAGCTGAGTTTGATCGTCTTTGCTTTTTGAAGCTGCAAAGCCAAGCGATGCTTCTTTGTACATTCTTTCTGCACCAAGGTTACTGGTAAGAATGATAATGGTGTTACTAAAATCGACCGAGCGACCTTTGGCGTCCGTTAAGCGGCCGTCTTCAAGTAACTGTAGCAACAATTGGAACACATCGGGATGCGCCTTTTCGATTTCATCAAATAGCACTACACTGTAGGGTTGGCGGCGAATTTTATCGGTCAGCTGACCGCCGTCCTCGTAGCCAACGTAGCCAGCCGGCGCACCGACCAAACGGCTCGTGGTATGGCGCTCGCGGAATTCACTCATATCGATTTTTATCAGCGCGTCATCCGAACCGAACACTTCGCGAGCGAGTACCCGGGCAAGCTCGGTTTTACCAACACCAGTTGGCCCCATAAACACGAACGAACCAATTGGCCGACGGGCGTGCGCAATACCGGAACGGCTGCGGCGAATCGCCCGAGCCACCTGTTCGATGGCCTCTTTTTGACCAATCAGGTGCTTGGTGAGGTGTTTTTCGAGCGATTTCATGAGCTTAGCTTCGGAAGTCACCACGCGCTTAACCGGAATACCGGTCATGGTTGAGATCGCCCCGGCGATATCATCGGCAGTTAACACAATTTGTTTTTCGTCCGCTAAGCTTTGCTTCATTTCGGCAATTTTGTCGTTCAGCTGACTAATGCGCGTTTTATAGAGCGCTGCCCGCTCGTAATCTTCGGCCGCCACGGCATCTTCCATTTTTTCGTTGAGTACCGAGATTTGCCGGCTATATTCACGCAACTTCGAAGGTCGCTTGGCATTGGCTAACACTCGCGCCCGCGATGAGGCTTCATCGATTACATCTATGGCTTTATCTGGCATAAAGCGCTCGCTCACATACCGGTTTGCCATATGAACGGCGTTTTCCAGCACTTCGTCGCTGAGCGCGACACCATGGTGTTTTTCATAGTAATGCCGCAAGCCCTTCAGAATGGCGATCGTATCCGTTAGGCTGGGTTCGGGCACAGTGATTGCTTGTAGACGGCGCTCGAGGGCGGCATCTTTTTCGACGTAACGGCGATATTCATCAAGCGTGGTGGCCCCAATCAGGCGCATTTTGCCGCGCGCCAGGGCGGGCTTGAGCATATTGGCGGCATCAAGTGCGCCTTCTGCGGCGCCTGCGCCCATCAAAAGATGGAGTTCATCAATAAAGACGATAATATTCTCGTCGTTGCCAATTTCTTCAATGACTTTTTTGAGCCGTTCTTCAAACTCGCCGCGATATTTCGTGCCGGCAATCATTCCTGCAAGATCGAGCTGAATCACCCGTCGATCAAGCAGATGGTCTGGCACCTCTTCTTTCGCGATGCGCTGCGCAAGCCCTTCGACAATTGCCGTTTTACCAACACCCGGCTCACCAATAAGTACCGGATTGTTTTTGGTGCGACGGGTCAAAATGGTAATCAAGCGCTCAATCTGTACGTCGCGGCCAATTACAGGGTCAAGCGCGCCCTCGCGGGCCTTGGTAGTAAGGTCGTCACCAAAGACTTCCAACATGCCTTTACCTTTGCGCTTACGGCTTTTGGTAGTGGCATCGCCCGAGCTTTCATACTCGCCCTGCTGGCGGCCCAGGTAATTTTCGATTTCTGCTAATAGTTCGTCGACATTCACCTTCATGTCCCTGAGTAGCACGGTAGCGCGGGCATTCTTTTGACTTAAAATACTATACAAAATATGCTCGGTGCCGCAATAATCCTGGTTAAATTCCTGGGCGATATCCCAGCTCAGTTTTAGCGTAAGTTTTGCGGTTTCGCTTAAACCTTTTGCGCCGGTACTCACTACTAAGGTGCGTGGTGTTAGATTTAGGGCTAGTTGGGCTCGATCGAGCGTGATACCAGCGTCAGCGAGTAGCTTGGCTCCTACCGATGTATCTTGACTTAGAACCCCTAACAACAGGTGTTCGGTGCCGATATAAGCACTGCCGAGGCTGCGCGCGATAGCATCTGCATGCTGCAAGCTATTGCGTGCATTATCGGTCAAGTGCTCTAAAAATTCTGAAAAGCTTTCAGGCATAATAGATGTCAACCTCCAAAGTGGTGTCTTTTGATAATACCATATTTTTAGTATATGAAATTAGCACTCTATATGCAAGAGTGCTAATTGACTTTTTTGGCAGTGTCGAACCTAAGCCTATTCGTTTTATTTAGTTGATTCTTCAATCACATCAAGCAAACTATCTTCAATGTTCTTTCGGGGTTTCTTTTCTTGGGTTGCGCCACGGGCAGTTTCAATATCAAGATCGTAGCCGGTCAGTTTGCTCGCTAGACGGACGTTCTGGCCACCACGGCCGATTGCAATCGATTGCTGGCTTTCATCGACAAACACTTTAGCGCGCTTTTCGCCGTCTTTCGCAAGCTCAATAGAATGAATGTTAGCTGGACTCAGCGCATTAGTAATAAATATAATCGGATCCTCGCTGAAAGTGACGATGTCGATCTTTTCCTGTTCGCCAATCTCATTCATAACTGCCTGCACCCGGGTACCGTGACCACCAACAAAAGTGCCTACTGGGTCAACGCCTGGCACAGTAGAATGAACGGCAATTTTTGTGCGCTTACCGGCTTCACGAGCCAGACCCTTAATTTCAACGGCGCCGCTTTCCATTTCGGGCACTTCTTGACGGAAAAGATATTCCACAAAGGCTTCGTTTGCGCGGCTAAGAATGAGCTGCGGGCCGCGATTGCCACGCTCAACGTCTTTCAAGTAGACCTTAATACGAGCACCGACGCTGTAGTATTCACCAGGGATTTGTTCGCTGGCGGGCAAGATGCCGGCAGCTTTGCCGAGCTCTACACGCACCAAGCGCGGCTCAACACGCTGTACGGTACCGGTAATAACAGTACCGATTTTATCAGCAAATTCTTCAAGCACCACTTCACGCTCAGCCTCACGAAGCCGCTGTAACACCACTTGCTTGGCAGTCTGGGCTGCAACGCGGCCAAAGGTTTCGGCTTCTTCAACAATTTCTACGGTGCCGCCAACTTCGGCATCAGCGTTGATTTTCTTGGCATCTTCAAGGCTGATTTCAGTGCTATCGTTGATAACTTCATCGACAACTTCTTTTGAAATGTAAATTTTTGTAGCGCCGGTGTTCGCATTCATCTCGGCACGTACTTCTTGATCGCGCTCACCATGATCGCGGCGCCAGGCGGCGGCGAGGGCCTGCTCGATAATGCCCATAACCATATCTTCAGGCAAATTCTTTTCGTCGGCAATAGTCCGAATAGCCAGCGCGAGTTGTTTGACGTTAATTCCATCCATAATAATATCTCCAGTTACAGTTAGTTGTTATGAAAAAGTCCGACCTTCCGGCCGGATCAACTACTGTTAGTATACTACATGTAGGCAGAGCCTGCCAATAGGCTTTTCATAAGGATAATTTTCTGTTTTTTGTGAATAAAAAGTTATTTCTTATCTTTTGGCACTTTCCCACCTTCTCTACGTGCCTTATCTAAGCCAATTGCCACTGCCTGCTTTTGGCTTTTTACTTTTTTGTCACTCTTTCCGATGGTAAGTTCGCCACTTTTCATCTCTTTTACTGCTTTTTTAACTTCTTCTTGAGCCTTTTTGCCGTATTTAGCCATGTCACTGTTCCTTTGTATTACTGGTATCTCTATTATACCCTCAGCGCGCAGTCAGCCATTTTACAAAACATTCTTCAATTTGCTACTATGTCAACGACTTCGCTATGAAGGAGATCACAGCGTGCCAACACACACGTATCATCCAGAAATTGATGACGACACAGCCTTGCTGCTCGTTCGAAACGCACTCATAATTCGTGCGACTGCAATCGAAGTCGTGGCGTCAGCCGTCAAGGCGCAGCCTGGCGCACCAAAATATGGCACCATCGTCACGCCATCAACCGTGAGCAATGCTGCGTTCACCAGCACCGGCCTTGGACTGGTCGTATCAGACGACCTCCCGGACTATGTCGTCACACCCTGGGGCGCACTTCGTATTGGTTCGTCATCCACCGAAGAACTGGAGTATGCATGGACGATAATCGAAAGGCTTGGGACCGAAGGAATTGAACTTGGATTTGACGATCCTTGGGGTGATCCGCGACCGTCCTGCAAAGTGATCTCGGTTAAAGGCACGAAGCTGCCACCCGCTCAATTTGATTACCGCAGATTCAAGACTTTTACGCAGTCGGTGCAGTCCTTCCAACGAGCGCTCCATGCAGTAACCAGCGAGCGCAGAAAGTAGCCTGCGTGGCCTATGGAATTAGACATCCCATAGGCCTCTTTAATGCTATTGCTGCGGGCACCGTATTGCTGCAGGCTTACCCTGCGCGCTTATTTCGCTTATAATGCAGTACAGTAAGAGCCGAAAAAGGAGATAAGTAAATGCATACCGTGCCTCGCCTTGTTAATCAGTTTCGCCCCACTAATTATCACCTGCAGCTGCGCCTCGAACGCGAACAGCGTCGCTTTAGCGGAACAGTGCGCATCGTTGGCGAAAAACTTGATGACAGTGCGGTTATTTCACTGCATGCAAAAGACTTAAAAATTCTTGCCGTGCAGATTGATGGCCATTCGGCTGATCACGAGCACGCCGAGCTTGATGAACTTCGCCTCACTGCTCCTGGCCTTACGAGTGGCGAACATACAGTTGAAGTTACCTTTTCAGGCGCAATTACCGATGCCATGCACGGCATGTATCCCTGTTACTTTACGCATGACGGCCAGAAGAAAGAACTGCTTGCTACACAGTTTGAAAGCCATCATGCGCGTGAGGTTTTTCCGTGTATTGATGAGCCGGAAGCCAAGGCAACCTTTGATGTCACACTTGAAACCGAGCCCGAAGTGGCCGTCATTGGCAACATGCCAATTAAAATACAAACTACTACTGCTAACAGCCTCGTCACAACTTTTGAAACCACGTCGCGCATGAGCACCTACTTACTGGCCTTCGTCGTGGGCGAGCTCCAAAGCCTTTCGGGCACTTCTAAAAGTGGCGTCACTACCACCATTTGGGCAACAAAAGCCCAGGCAGCTCGTAGCTTACAGTTTGCACTTGATACCGCCGTCCGCACGATAGACTTTTTCAACGACTATTTCGGCATTCCTTACCCACTGCCAAAAGCCGATCATGTTGCCCTGCCCGACTTTTCTGCCGGCGCCATGGAAAACTGGGGGTTAATTACCTACCGCGAAGCCGCCTTGCTGGCAGATGCTCAAAATGCCAGTCTTGAAAGCCAGCAGCTGGTAGCGGCAGTCATCGCTCACGAACTCAGCCACCAGTGGTTTGGTAATTTAGTCACCATGCGCTGGTGGGATGATTTATGGCTCAACGAAAGTTTCGCGAGCTTAATGGAGTATGTGGCGCTCGATGCACTGTTCCCCAATTGGCATTACTGGGAGCACTTTACCAGCCGTGAATCACTACCAGCTTTACAGCGTGATAGTATCCCCGGTGTGCAAGCCGTCAAAACGCCAGTTAATCACCCCGACGAAATTAGTACTTTATTTGACCCGGCGATCGTCTACGCCAAGGGCGCCAAAGTGTTGCGAATGCTACGGGCTTATATTGGCGATGAAGCCTTTCGGGCAGGGCTAAAACGCTACTTCTCAGAAAACGCCTACAAAAACACTGAAGGCAAAGATTTGTGGCACGCCTTAGAAAGCACGGCTCATAAAAAGGTTGAGCAATTTATGGCCGCCTGGATCGAACAGCCGGGCTTCCCGATGATTCAGGCTTCCCTTGAAGGTAAAAAGTTGCATCTCCAGCAGGCACCCTTTAGTATCGGCGTCACACCCATTACTAATAATGATGCACGGTGGCCTATACCGCTCGGCGGGCTGCAACCAGCCACTACGTCTCTGCTAGAAGACAAATCAACTCTCGTTGAAGTCGATACCGAGCAGCCACTACTCTTAAATCATGATGACACCGCTCATTTTATTACCGCTTATGATACTACCCTCCGCATGCAACTAACCAGTCGCTTAAAAAATGGCCAGCTCACCGTCGTCGACCGCTTAAATATCCTGAATCAGTATATGCTGTTAGCCCGTGGCCGGGTACAATCGGCCAGTGAGCTCGTTCAGCTTTTACCTGCTTATGCTGGCGAGGCTGCCGCGCCGGTGTGGCAGCTTATTGGTGCGGCATTTGGGCTGCTCGAGCGCTGCATTGAGCCCGACACCAAAGCAGAAGCTAAGCTTCATAAGCTCATTCAAAGCATCACCTGGCCGCTCTATGAGCAGCTGGGCTGGGAAAAGCGCGCTGAGGACACCGAAAACGATATTCTGCTTCGTAACACCATCGTTGGCCTACTGGTACACGCCAAAAATCCCGATGTAATTGCCAAAGCTCAGGCAGTTTTTACCCCTGAACTTGAAACCCTAGATGGTAACCTGCGCAGCAGCATACTAACAGCCGTCATCTTGCGGCATGAGCATCCTGAAAAAATTGCGACAACATTGCTTGAAACCTACCGCACTACAGCTGCAAGTGATATTAAGCAAGACATTGTCGCTAGTCTTGCAAGTGCTCAAAGCCAAACAATTCTGGAAACAGCCCTAGCCGCGCTCACCACTGATACAGTACGCCCTCAGGACGTTCGCCGCTGGTTCTTGTGGCTACTGAGGAATCCCCGTGCTCGCAGCCAAACCTGGCAGTGGATGAAGACAAATTGGCAATGGATTGAAAGTACTTTTGCGGGCGACAAAACCTATGATATCTTCCCAACTTATACGGCTAACTACCTGCAAACTGCAGCCGAACTTCGCGATTACCAAGAGTTCTTTAAAGAATTACGCCAACAGCCAGCGCTTTCGCGGGTGATTGCAGTGGGGGAAACTGAGATTCAAGGTCGCGTTGCCTGGCTTGAAGCCGATGCCTCGAAGGTCCGTAGAGCGCTCGAATCGCTCGCTGACTAAACTTCGGGGAGCCAAGCGGCAACTTCAATTGGCGCGCCGCTTAAAGAGAGCGCTGACAGGCTGTAATTTTCGGCAGTTAAACCATTCTCTTGTAGCCACAATTCAGCTGCAAAGCGCATTTGGCGGAGTTTTTGTGCGGTCACAGCTTCAACCCCACTCCCTGCTGCGTCGCTGCTGCGATACTTTACTTCCACAAAATAAATCGTACTGGCTTTTCTGGCTATCAAGTCAATCTCGCACCACCGTGTTCGCCAATTGGCGGCCAGCACCTTAAAGCCTTGGTTACGTAGGAACGCCGCGGCTTGCAGCTCGGCTTGTCGGCCCACAGTTCGTTCAATGGTACTGACCGGCTTAAAAAGCTCTGTCCGCTCCACAAGTGGCGCAAAGGTCATTCGGTGCAAGGGTGTGACGCCATGCCGCCGTAGCGCCTCTTGGTGACCTTGGGTGCCATAGCCAACATGGCGGTCAAAACCGTGGTGCGGAAAGGCTTTTGCAACCTGTTTCATATAAGCATCACGCGCGACCTTAGCAATCACTGAGGCTGCCGACACACTCGGCACTAAAAGATCAGCCTTTTTCATTAGCGTCACCCGAGGATCGTCGACTAGTTTTATGGTGCCGTCAATAATAATTTCTTTAAAAGAAGCATCGAGTGCCGTAAGGGCTTGCCGGGCGGCTTGCTTTAATGCCCAGCTTAACCCGCGAGCATCAACATGAGCGGCCGAAACCCAGCCCAAGCCGATAGCTTTTGCCTTGCGGCGAATATCATGGGCGATTACTTCCCGTTGTTTGGGCGTCAATTTTTTGCTATCGGTGAGGCCAGCTATTTTGGCGCCATCAAGAATCACCGCACCCACCACCAGCGGTCCCGCCCAACAACCGCGGCCAACCTCATCTATCCCAACAATCATACGGCCATAATAAAATACCCTGCCAAAATACTCAACTGGCAGGGTATTTTATTATTGTGAAAGAGATCTTAAGCTTCAGCTTTTTTCGTAGACTGCTTAGCGTCGGTGTTGACCGCGTTGATTTTTTCGCGGTCAAATGCAACTGGCTTAAGCCGGGCACTTTTACCACTTCTTTCGCGGAGAAAGCTAAGATAGTTGCGGCGAACCTTACTGCGCTTAACTACTTCAACTTTATCAACTAGCGGGCTGTGCAGCATAAATCCTTTTTCAACGCCCACGCCGCTCGTCACTTTACGAACAGTAATTCGGCTCGTTAAAGATTGCTTACGATCGGTACGAATAACCACACCTTCAAAAATCTGGATTCGCTCTTTGTTGCCTTCTTTAATTTTTTGGTGAACACGCACGGTATCGCCGCTGCGAACATCGACAACAGCGGTCTTTTTCTGCGCATCATTTACTCTCTTGATGAGTTCAAACATGAGTCTCTTTGCCCTTTTAGCTTTATAACTGTAATCAATGAAGGATTATAGCACAATATTTCTTTTTTTGAAAGTTACCATAAAATATCTTTTCTTTTCAAACGCTTGTAGCAAAGAGGATTTTGCCACCACAAAGCTGAAATGCTTTATCTGGGAAGAAAATTCGAAAATACCCTTCCCTTTCGAGGGAGCATCTGTTAGGCTTGTGGCGTGTCGAAGCTACGCGTTATGCACCAGATACCAGAGTTTGATCGTCCGCGCGAAAAAATGCAAAAGAAAGGGCCGGCGCATCTTTCTGATTTTGAGCTGCTTGAGGTCATTATTGGTAGTGGTAATCATCGCGTAAGTGTAGGGCAAGTCGCTCGACAAATTCAGCGACTACTCCGCCAAGGTAACGAAGAGCTGACAATCGAGAAGCTTATCGGTCTCCAAGGCGTGAGTATTGCGCAAGCATCGCGGATTCTCGCTAGTATAGAGCTAGCCAGGCGGCACCTCGTGCTGGATGCATTGCCTCTACGTACCTTTCAAGAATATATAGGTCGTCTTGCTGAAATACGGCACAAACAGCAAGAATACCTTATTTGTCTTTCGCTTGACGGTGGCCAGCGCTTAATTGCTCAGCGCACCGTAACGATTGGCACACTCGATGTTGTATTAGCGCACCCCCGAGAAGTGTTTGCTGATCCAATTGCAGATCGAGCTGCCAGCGTTGTAATTGCTCACAATCATCCCTCTGGTGATTGTGAGCCAAGCGAAAAAGACGTTATTCTTACCCAACAATTGGCCGCTGCGGGCCAGCTCCTTGGCATTCCGCTTCGCGACCATATCATACTCACAAAAACGTCCGCCTTCAGTTTTCGTCAGCAACATTTGTTATAAGAGGATACACAAGAAATGGCTACCCGTTATTTTGAGCTTCGCTCACTACAAAAACCAACCACCACACTCGCCGCTGATATCGCCCGGCATATCCAACTGCGGCAGCGGCTCGGTAGTGCGCTCATAATTTGTGAAAATCCACACGCATTACTCAGTGCGACGCGCAAGCAGTGGCTCCGGCTGAGCCGGCAGCTGCAGCTCAAGCGTGCCGCAACACTCAATACTGAAGAAATCTTGCGGTTGACGCACATTATTGTCCTTATGCAAAAAATGAGCTTTGTTGCTAAAACCCCCGAGGAACGACCAAATGCACAGGTGTATTTTGTCACTCCAGAAGAAGCAGCCAGCATGCCGGCAAGTTGCTACACATTATATATCACCCTTCCGCCCTCGCTGCCAGTTGCGCCGCTCATTAGCAGCATGCCCGCCGCCAGTTTAGTAGTTGATTACACGACTCAGTTACCGATTGCCGAATTTGCACTGCACGATAAGCAGGAGCTCGAAGCACTATTGCTCGAAAAATGGCAGACAATGGAAGCGCTCCTTGCGAGTCGCGGCATTACTGTTGAGCTACTGGCCTCCCAGGATCCAACCACGCTTTCACTGCTCGATCACGCCATTGATTCCTTGCTTGAAATTAGCAGCCAGTTCCTTACGGCTGCCTTTGAACTGCAGCACGCGGTTGATCTTGCGCAGCCATTGGTCACAGTTTCTGCAGAAAAACAGAAGGTATTCCTCATCGTCACGCGTTTAGCCTACAAAGTACAATCACTTTCTTCTCCGATGCTGCAAAACCCATTCATTTCTGATTCATACTTCCTCCGGGACCACGCCAGTGAACAAGATCCGTTACAACCTGGCATTGGGATATTTCAATCTCCTCGATTTATGGTTAACCTGTTATACTAGCTTTATTATGAATAGTGATGAGCTTGCCCTACAGTTACACAAAAAATTTAAAGGCAAAATAGCCACTTCGCTACGCGATACCCCAGATAGCCGCGAGAAGCTAAGCGCCTATTATTCGCCTGGCGTGGCAGCTATCAGTAAGCTTATAGCCGAAGATCCCTCACAACTCCGAAATTACACCTGGACCAACAACCTAGTGGCCGTTATTTCTAATGGCTCAGCGGTTCTCGGGCTTGGAGATATTGGCCCTAAAGCCGCAATGCCGGTAATGGAAGGAAAAGCGCTTCTTTTTAAACACTTTGCCGGTATTGATTCAGTACCGATTGTACTAAACGCGACAACCGCAGATGAGATTGTCGAAACTGTCAAACGGATCGCACCCAGTTTTGGCGCTATCAACCTTGAAGATATTGCCGCGCCGATCTGCTTTGAAGTAGAAGCTCGACTAAAAGAAGAGTTGGACATACCGGTCTTCCACGACGACCAACATGGCACAGCCGTAGTAACACTCGCCGGCATCATTAATGGCCTAAAAGTAAAAGGCGAAACAAGCATCCAAAATCAAAAGATCGTGGTGGTAGGTTCGGGTGCAGCTGGCACAGCGATTGCCAAGCTCCTCAACTTATACGGCGCCAAGGATATTATTGCCGTTGACAGCAAAGGCATTATAGGGCCGAAGCGCAGTGATTTAAACGCTGAAAAGCAACAATTGCTCGCCTTTAACCAACTTGGGCGTAATGGTCAACTAGAAGACGCTCTTGATGGCGCTGATATCTTTATTGGCGTGTCTAAGGCGGGCCTACTCACCCCCGAGCTTATAAAGCGCATGAACCCCAATCCAATTATCTTTGCACTGGCGAATCCAACGCCCGAGATTATGCCCGATGTGGCTAAGGCAACTGGTGCGGCGATTGTCGCCACCGGCCGCAGCGACTTTCCTAACCAGGTGAATAATGCCGTGGCTTTCCCCGGAATTTTTAGAGGAGCTCTTGATAACGGCGTCACAAGAATCACCGACCAGCACAAAATTGCGGCCGCTGAAGCCATCGCTTCGCTGGTTGAAAATCCAACGGCCGATACAATCATACCGAGCGTTTTCGATGACCGACTAGTGCCGACCGTTGCAAAAACCATTATCTAAATTAGCGCTTACTTCAATCAAAAAACTTACCCCCACAGCTTGTTAGCCATGGGGGCGAAACTCAGGTTGGCAGCGAGGCCAACGCCTGGCGGAGCAAGTCAGGCAGGCTTACCATCGCCTGCCGATACTTCGGCCCGACCGATGAATGCCTTAGCAGTTCATCGAACGCAGCAATAAACTCTGCATCGGACATAGCTTCAATATCTAGATCTAGATCTGGCTCTGTCTGGCCAGGCAGTAGCGCTAACCGGCTATACACTTCCTGAAGGACCTGCTCGCCAAGTTGGTTACGTGGCAGCCCGCGCTCTTCGATAATTGTTGCGTAGCTCTCTACAAGGTCACGGTAGGCACTGCGCAGCAGCGGAAACGACGGCTCCAAGGCGGCACATTTCACGACTGCACGATACAGTCGCTGTGCATATTCCTGCACTTAGCCAGAGCTCCTTCGATTGCTCGAAATGAATCGATTGTATAATATTATACAATAGTTATGAAATAAATTCAAGAATATCCATTTAAGTATTGTTTTCGGCTATATAACCCGATTTATCTCTTCTAAGGTCGTCTCCCCGGCCAGCGCGCGCAGCACACCCATTTGCAGTAAGCTTATCATGCCCTCTTTTTTAGCAGCTTTTTCAATAACATCGGCATTGACATCCAAAATATCGCCACGCAGGAATTTTTGAATTTCGGGGCTAATTATCATTTGCTCCATCAGAACAATTCGACCCTTAAAACCAAAGGGCGAATCTGGCGTTTCAACTGGGCGCCATAAATAAATTTCATCGAGGTTTGGCCGCTCGGCATGTTCAGGTAGATCTTTTAGCACCTCACGAATCCAGCGCTTTGTGGCGTCGTCCGGTTCGTACTTTTCTTTAGTGGCGTCGTCTAACTTTCGCACTAAGCGCTGAGCAATAACCATTCGAATCGCCGTGCTGAAGATCGGATTAATACCAATTAAATCGATCATCCGACTAAAGGCTGTCGCGGCGTTGCTGGCGTGAAATGTGCTCAGCACGAGATGCCCAGTGATTGACGCCTGAATAGCCGTCCGGGCAGCATCGGCGTCGCGAATTTCACCCACCATCACCACATCCGGGTCGAGCCGCAACACCGCCCGCAGTTTTTCAGCAAAGCTATCACCTCCGGTTGTATCTACTGGTATTTGGCTGACACCCGAAATACTATACTCAACCGGATCTTCAAGAGTAATAATCTTGCGATCAGGCTGGTTTAAAGCAGTAATCATGCTATACAGGGTTGTCGATTTACCCGAGCCGGTTGGTCCTACCACTAACACCATACCGCGTGGATGCGACACGACCTCATCGAGTGCCTTGCGCTCCCAGTCCGGCAAGCCAAGTAACTCAAGCTTCAGTAATGACTCGTCAAAGTTAAATAACCGAATCACAATATCTTGGCCGTAGATAGTTGGGATAGTTTCGATACGCATGTTCAGTAAGTGCGATTTGCCGTCTTTGGTGAGTTCCTGCTGCATATGACCCGATTGCGCATCAGTAGCAGCGGTAGAAATGTTGCTTTTTGAAGCAATTGAAGCCTGTAGTACACGGTATTTATCTTTTGATATAACAGCCACGACATGCAAGGCGCCGTCCACCCGAAACCTAATGCGCACATTTTCGCGCTGGCATTCAAGGTGGATATCGCTAGCATTTAAAGTATCGGCTTGCTGGATCAAATAGTTAAGCACGTCATCACTGCGTACCGATTCCAGCGTATTCGATACTCGCTCGAGAGTGGTGCTATCGCCTTCTTGAGCAATCTTAACGTCGTCATAAACAACTTCTTTTGGCGGATCAAAGCGACGCATAAAAGCCCAGAAGCCGCTGTTGCTTATAAGCACCAGTTGCACATTAAAACCACGGTCGTTATAGCTTTTTGTCAGATTTTTCACCAACGATTGCGGCGTTGAGCTAGTGATGCCAAATACATACGGGTTTTCGTCGTCGCCAACTTTCAATGGCACTAAGCGGCCTTTATACATCACATCAATCGGCAACACATTTTGCGCGAGTGAGGTGGTAGCTTCAATGTCTCGGGTGTCAAGATATTCAACACCCAAAATTGCCGCCCGCTGCATTGTATTGCGCTCATCTTGTTCTCGATGACGCGCTTGAAGTTGTAGATCGTCCATTACATCTATTGTATATGAAGCCATAAGTTTTTTCGACTGGTAAAATAGAGGTATGAATGATTACCCGCTGGTTTTAATAGCGCATAATATCCGCTCGACCCATAACGTTGGTGCTATTTTTCGCACCGCCGAAGGTTTTGGGATTAAGAAAATTTACCTTGGCGGCTATACGCCTTACCCAGCCACCCCGCAGGACCTACGCCTACCCCACATCACCGAAAAAATCACTGCTCAAATTAGCAAAACCGCTCTTGGCGCCGAAGAACTGGTACCGTTTGAAGCCTACCGCGATATCGACGGCTTGTTAACGAGCTTGAAGCACGGCGGCTATACCATCATTGGCCTTGAACAAGATGAAAAGAGCCGGCCGCTACAAAATTTTTCACCCACTGGGCCCACCGCCATCCTTCTGGGTGAAGAAGTTGCCGGTATCGAGCCGGGGCTTCGTGCCCAGTGTGATAGCTTGCTGGAAATTCCGATGCTTGGCAAAAAAGAATCTTTTAATGTCAGTGTCGCTTGCGGCATCGCCTTGTACGCCTTCAGAACTCAGTAGAACTTACTTGACTATCACACAGTTCTCGCCATAAATTGCCGAGAGGTGCGTAGTGAGTTCTGGAGTAGGATCGGTTTTAAACGGCAAGCGAATAGCTGACTTTTTATCTTCGCCGAGCACCAGCACGACTTCGCTGGTACCAGGATAGCCATTGAGAGCTTGTTTCATTTTAAGCAAGCTGTCTTGATCGTCGGGGTTCTTGATATGCACATAGAGCTTACGAATGGTAGTCTCGAGTGGTTTGTACGTCACTGGTGGGGCATCGCTTTTTGGTGGCGCTGTTTTTACTGCGGTAGCGGTGGCAGTTTTACGAAAACCACCCCGGTTATTCTGCGCTGCCGGTGCGGCTTTTGGCGCCTTCATTTTTTCGCCAGTGGCCTCGTAGCTATCGAGCTCTTCTTCGGTAATAATCATGACTTCATCGGCGATAATCTTCGCTTCACTGAGCATGTTGCCCTCACGATCTCGGGCATTCACCTTGCCTTTTACCCGAACCACCGCGTCCTGCTGCAGTTTGGCGCCTACTTCTTCATACAAGTTTGGGAAAACAATCACCTCGCCTTCGCCGTTTTTATCCTCAACGCCCACAAAAGCCATCTTTGTGCCACTTTTTGTCAGGATTGTCCGAACGGTGGTAATAACGCCGCCGACAATAGCCGTTTTGCCATCAAGCTCGGGCTTTAGCTCGGTAAGGGGCATAGTTTGTTCCTGGAAATAGGCGTCGTATTTATCAAGCGGGTGCGCACTGAGGTACAGCCCGAGCAAATCGCGCTCCCACGTTAGCTGTTCTTTTTCTGAATACTTCGTGGGGGCAGGCTCAATTTTAACACTCGGCATTACCGCCTCGCCAATCAGGCTGCTGAACAAATCGGTTTGCCCGCTGAGAGCTTCTTTCTGGAGCTTACTCGCAAAGCTAAGGATAGTATCGAGATTAAATAATAAGTCCGACCGATCACCCATTCGATCAAACGCACCGGCCTTAATAAGCGATTCCCACACTCGTCGGTTAACTTTGCTAGTGCTGACACGCTTGGCAAAATCCTCAACGCTCTTAAATGGCCCGTCGAGTTCGCGCGCTCGCAAGATTTCTTCTACCGCCGATACACCAACGCCTTTGACGGCCGCCATGCCAAAACGGATCTGCTGCTTGTCTTTCACCACACCAAACTCAACAAAACTTTCATTGACATCGGGCGATAACACTTTTATACCCATGTGCTTGCACTCGGTGATTTCAATAGCCAGTCGGTCAATATCGTCTTGGTCGCTGGTCATCAGTGCCGCCATGAAGGCATCCGGGTAATGCG
Source organism: Verrucomicrobiia bacterium (assembly GCA_035629335.1). Taxonomy (NCBI): domain Bacteria; kingdom Pseudomonadati; phylum Verrucomicrobiota; class Verrucomicrobiia; species Verrucomicrobiia bacterium. The sequence goes on along the minus strand of DASPIB010000001.1, from coordinate 441,025 downwards.
CCTTTAAGTAAGCCGTCCAATACGAAATTAAGGCGTAACAAGCCGCATGACTCTTGTTAAAACAGTAGTTAGCGAATTCTTCTAGCTGTCCCCAGAATTTTTCTGCCATCGCCGGGTCGGCATCACTATGCTTAACCGCCCCCTCAATAAACTCCGGTTTTACCTTCATCATGAGATCGATTTTTTTCTTACCGACCGCTTTACGAAGCGTGTCGGCCTGACCGCCGGTAAAGCCAGAGAGATCCTTGGATATCTGCATAAACTGCTCTTGGTACACCAATACACCATAGGTGCTGGCCAGAGCATTTTCCATTTTTGGATGCAAATAGGTAATTTCTTCTTCACCGTGCTTGCGGCGAATAAAAGTATCGATAAACTGCATTGGCCCAGGGCGATAAAGAGCCACCATCGCAATGATATCTTCAAACACGGTGGGCTTTAATTCACGCAAATAGCGTTTCATGCCAGCCGATTCAAGCTGGAACACGCCGGTGGTATCGCCGCGCTGGAATAATTCATAGGTTTTTTGGTCGTCGAGCGGCAAAGACGAAAGGTCAATATCGGCGCCGTACACCCGCTTAATGATTCGCTGGGCATTATTAATAATTGATAAGTTCGATAGCCCTAAAAAGTCCATTTTTAGGAGGCCCAGTTCTTCAACCGGACCCATTGGGTACTGCGTAGAAACCACACCTTTTTGGGCCATTTCAAGCGGTGCAAATTTTACAATTTCATCCGGTGCGATCACCACACCGGCGGCATGAATACCGTGCGAACGGTTGGTGCCTTCAAGACGCATAGCAAAATCGATCACCTGTTTGGCGGTTGGATTCGTTTCGTATTCGCGCTTTAAGTCTGGATCTTGCTCAATGCTAACTTTCAAAGGAATGTGACGGCCTTGTACCGGCGCCGGGATGAGCTTTGCTAGTCGGTCGGCGTCGCTATAGGGCACCTGTAATACGCGGGCAACATCGCGCACGGCTGCTCGGGCGGCCATTTTACCAAAAGTCACAATGTTGGCCACGCGGGCGTCACCATATTTGCGAGCACAATACTGAATCACCTCGTCGCGGCGGGTATCCTGGATGTCGATATCGATATCAGGCATCGAAATTCGGTCGGGGTTCAAGAAACGCTCAAAGAGCAAATCATATTTTAACGGGTCCAGATCGGTGATGTTTAAGGCGTAGGCAATAATCGAACCGGCAGCCGAACCGCGGCCCGGGCCAAAAATAATCCCTTGGTTCTTTCCCCAGTTAATAAAGTCCCAAATAATCAAGAAATAGCCATTGAAGCCCATTTTATCAATGATACCGAGCTCATATTCCACGCGTTCGACTACTGCTTCACCGACTGTTTGGCGAGCTTGCTCAATCGATAGCGCCCCAGCGGCATCCTTTGTGGTACCGCCATAGCGCCAGGCAATACCCTGCCAGACTAATTCATCCAGATAAGTTTTTTCACTGTAGCCTTCGGGAGTAGGAAAGGTTGGAATTAAAATGCCACCCAGCTCAATCTCGACATTGCAGCGATCGGCGATTGCTTTAGCATTTGAAATATATTCTGGGTGATCCTCGCCCCAGCGGCTAATTAGCTCGCGGGGATCGGTGACGTGTAGGTGAAAATCCTTCAAGCTCATTCGGTTTTCATCGCTTAAATAGGCACCCGTACCGACACAGAGCAGCACTTCATGGGCATCGGTATCACCTTCATCAAGGTAGTGGGCATCGCAAGTAACAACGCCAGGAATGTCGAGTTCTTTAGAAAGTCGCATCAACCCTTCGTTGATTTTGATCTGCTCATCCCACGACTTCGGTGCCTCAGGGTGACCGTGGTCTTGCATTTCAAGATAATAACGATCACCAAAAATCGATTTGTACCACTCAGCGATGCGCTTAGCTTCATCGTAATTACCGGCGCGCAAGTTTTCGCCCAATTCGCCACCAGCACAGGCGCTTAAGGCAATTATTCCTTCGTTGTATTTTTCAAGCAGATTGTGGTCAACCCGCGGCTTGTAGTACATGCCTTCAAGATTAGCGGTGCTCGAAAGCTTCATTAAGTTTTGATAGCCCGTATTGTTCATAGCGAGCAAAATTAAATGATAACGGGCTTTATCTTTGGCAGGGTCGCGGTCGTGGATTGTGCGGGCCGCGACGTAGGTTTCAATACCAATAATTGGTTTTACGCCCTGGTCTTTGCAGGCTTTATAAAATTCAATGGCACCCGAAAGCGTCCCGTGATCGGTCATGGCAACGGCTTCCATGCCGAGCTCTTTTACTCGGGTAACCAACTCGTCAACCTTGGTCAAACCATCAAGAAGACTGTGATGCGTGTGATTATGCAGATGCACATAATCAGACGGCTTCAATTCAGCCTGCATTAGTCAGAATCCCCTCCAAATCACCTTTACTTAGCCTTATTATAGCAACTATGCTGCCCGGTCGCCAATGTGTTATTGACCACGCGCGCGGCTGGTAGCTTCAAGAAACCCCCTGAAAAGATCGCCTAAAACTGGCAAGCCCACCAGTTGCGATAGGAGCCAAAAGAGTGCTGCCAGAATTAACGTACCGCCGATCACGCTCCCAAGACCAAAAGAAATACCTCTAAAAAAGTTGACTAAATAGACTTGTTTACGATGAATATAAATATCATTAAATAGCTCTTCCAGCAATTCTCGTTGTGCGCCACGGGTATTATCTTTTTTAATGCCTTCAATGAAGCTATCGTCTTTTTCGCGTTTGGTTGACTGCTTTTTTTCCATTATTCCTCCTAAACAAAATGCGACATCAGATCGCTCTAACATCGCATTTTGTTATTAAGATTGCTTACTTAACGCGCTTATTGAAATCTTCTTTCACATCCTTGGCGGCACCCGCTGCGTGCTGCTTAAGATCGTGCGCGTGGTGCATGACTTTATCGGAATGCTCTTCGAAGTTTTGCTTTACTTTTTCGACAGTTTCACTCGCCTTAACCTTGACCTCTTGCGCTTTTTCGTTGGCAGTTTCTTTTAAGTCACCTGCCTTGCGCTTGATATCTTGTCGGGTTTCCTTGCCAGATTTTGGAGCGGTGAGAAAGCCTGCAATAACACCCGCTACGGCGCCTACAACCGCTCCTAATGCAAATTTACCTTTTCCAGCCATAAAGAATCTCCTTGTTTACCTTATTTTGTACTATCTTTTTCGCCTCTGAATAATCGGCTAATAAACTTAGCTAAGAACGATGGCGAAGTAAAGGTAGCAATATCAATCACGCCTCGCTCGATATGTTCGGCAGTCGTTCGGGCAGATTCGGCAACTTTATCGATTTTTTTCGTTACCTTAATAAGCATAATCGTTAAAGTGATCGCCAGCGCCAGAAAGATCGCCAAGAACACCGAGAGTATAATTACCAGGACTTCCGCGGCTTCGCTCATTGTGTGATCCTTTATTTAAACTTAACTTCTATAACCAGTATAGCACCAATACTAGCGACGGATCATTTTAATGATCCAGATCAGCACCACGGCACCAACTGTTGCCACAAGCAGGCTATATAGGTTGAAGCCGGTCACATCTTGGCCACCAAAAGTTTGGAACAAGAAACCGCCAATGAAGGCGCCGATGATACCAACGACAATATTAGCCACCAATCCCATTGAGGCATTAGATTTGGTGATGATTGAGGCAATCCAACCAGCGATGCCACCTAGTAGTATCCAAAGCAAAAAGTTCATATACTTGCTCCTTTTACGATTGTTATATATCTAGCGTAGCTCAGCCGAGACGATTACGCAAATAGGCTTCAAAGTCGGCGCCTAGTTTTTCGTTGGTGAGAGCCGTATCAACTACCGCTTTGAGGTATTTTAGCTGGTCGCCGGTGTCATGCCACTCGCCTTCAATAAATTCACCGTATACTGCATCTGTTTGAGCCAGTTCGTTTATCGAATCGGCTAAGGTAATTTCGCCACCAACCCCGGGCACTTCTTTTGCAATAATTGGCAAAATATCAGGCGTAAGTAAATAGCCGCCAACCGACGCAAACTGCGAAGGAGTTTTTTCTGGGCCGGGCTTTTCGACCAGTTCAGAAACACGGAAAGTGCGTTCACCAACTTTATCAGTGATTGCTGCCATGCCATATTTATCGGCGTCGCTCTTTGGTACTTCAATTAGCGAAATCACCGACTTACCGGTGGCTTCGTGAGCTTTTAAAAGCTGCATCGCCCGGGGCACTTCGCTCCTAAAGAAATCGTCAGCAAAAAAGACAAAAAATGGCTCTTCGTCGTCAATTAGGTGGGCAGCGTTTAACACTGGTCGAGCATTGCCTTTTGGGTTGCCTTTTTGCCGTACATAAACAAAGTTCGCCATTTGTGCGATTTGCTTTATTTGCTGGGCTAAATCGTCTTTTCCGCGTTGGCGCAGCTCATTTTCTAATTCATCCGAACGGTCAAAGTGGTCTTCTATTGCACGTTTGGTACTACCGGTTACAATTATAATTTCGGTTACCCCAGCTGCCACTGCTTCTTCCGCGATCAGCTGAATAACTGGCCGGTCGATAATCGGCAACATTTCTTTCGGCATGGCTTTTGTTTGCGGCAAAAAGCGGGTCCCAAGGCCAGCTGCACAAATAATAGCTTTCGTTGGACGTTTCAACTGCATACTAAATCCTTTCTTTGATCAACTTTTGGACAATACCAGGATGGGCCTTGCCTTTAGAAAGTTTCATGGCTTGCCCCACCAAAAACCCAATGGCTTTTTCGTTACCGCTTCGGATATCGTCGAGTGCTTTTTGTGAGCCCGGTGCGGCTAGCACTTCTTCTACAATTGCAATAATTGCCGCTTCGTCGTTTTCTTGAATGAGATTTTTATCTTCGGCAATCTTGCGCGGCGGCGTATTGGTGCGCAACATTTCGTTAAATACATCTTTGGCGGCAGTAGAACTCAGCTGTTTTTCTTCTACCATGTCGGCGAGTTCAGCGAAATAGCTGGCTTGTGGCTGAGTAGGTGTTGTTTCGGACGTCTCAATGTCCGTTAGCGCACTCGCAAACCAGTAAGCAACCCGACGTGCAGTCGCATCGCCGTAATTTGCTTGCAATTCAAGCACCACCGCAGCATTTTGCTGTGAAGCCAGCAGGGCGTTAACCACTGAATTGTCGAGTTGCATCGTTTGCCATGCGGCACGGTACTCTGAAGGCAAGGTTGGCATGGCAGCGCGGACGGCTCCAATTTGCTCTTCTGAAATCACCACTGGTGGAATATCGGCATCAGGAAAGTAACGGTAATCCTGTGCGTCTTCCTTAGTGCGCTGACTAAAAGTTTCAAGCGTGGCGTCGTTCCAGCCGCGTGTTTCCTGAACCACCTTCTCGCCACGTTCTAAAAGTGCAACTTGCCGTTTAAATTCAAACTCTGCAGCCTTTTCAACACTTCTGAACGAGTTCAAATTCTTAATCTCAGCCCGCGTTCCCCACTCTTTGGCGCTTTTTTTTGCCACCGAAATATTAACATCAAAGCGCATGTTGCCATGATACAAATCGCCGTTCGTCACACCCGCATAAGTCATAAGCAAATAAAGTTCTTGGGCGTAGGCCTTGGCTTCCTCCGGAGAGTGCATGTCGGCCTCGGATACTATTTCGATCAATGGCGTACCGGCCCGGTTTAAATCAACCAGGCTGTAATCTTTGCCGGTTGGATGCGTTAGTTTGCCGGCGTCTTCTTCAAGATGGGCGTGGTGAATACGCACCGCAATGCTGCGCCCGTCACTCAGCGGCGCCTCGACCACACCGGGGCCAATAATTGGCTGGTACATCTGAGTGATCTGGTAACCTTTAGGAAGATCTGGGTAAAAATAATGCTTGCGGTCAAAGCGGCTTAAGCGGGCGATCTCGCTTTTTAAGGCCAAGCCAGCACGAATCGCCAATGTTACGGCTGCTTCGTTGAGTACTGGTAGCACGCCGGGAAAGCCAAAATCAACCGGGCTCACGACGGTGTTCGGTTCTTTATCGCGGGCGTCGTTATCGGCACCAGAAAACAGTTTTGTGGCAGTTTTTAGCTGAACATGACACTCGATACCAATAGTCGGCTCGTACTGTTCAAGAATATTCGCGGTCACCATTTAGAGCGCTCCGAGATCTTTGAGGGCGATCTTAAAGGCCTTTAGGGCTTGGCGAGCGCTAATAGCAGAAATAGCGATGTCTTCGTGAGCAATCCGATTGCGCAATTTATGGGCTGCCCAGATTGCGTTGGGGTTACTGAGCTGCTTTTGGGCGCTTTTGAGTCGCTCGCCCATGGTGTTGCCGCCAAATCGCCGGGCTTTAAGGGCCTGGTCGACTAAAGTATCAGCACTTATGATCGCCATTTTACGCGCTGAATCATCGCCAGTCGCGTTTTTTTCAATCGCCAGCCATTTACTACGAAACGCCTCGCGGTCGATTCCGGCTGGTGCCTTGCGGGTGGCTCCAACAATAACTAAAAGTAGCACACCAACAAAGATGATGGCTACAAACATTATGATAATCATGCTGTCCATTACTTGTTTTCTCCTGTCAGTTGTTTCGCTAGTTGTAAAATTGCCGCATCAGCCTTCCGGGCACCGATAACCTGCAGGCCAATTGGTAAGCCTTGGCTGTTAACGCCGGCTGGCACACTCACCGCCGGGAGGCCAGCTAAGCTAGCCGGCACCGTCATGAGGTCAGCCAGATACATTTTTACGGGATCTTCGGTATTTTCTCCCAGCTTGAAGGCTGGCGTCGGCGCAACTGGCCCAATTAGCGCATCATATTTTGTGAATAACACGTTAAATTCGTTAATCAGCAGTGTGCGGGCTTTTTGAGCCTGCAAATAATAAGCGTCAAAATAGCCACTGGAAAGTACGTAGCTGCCAATCATGATGCGGCGTTTGTTTTCATCCACAAAGCTTTCATCGCGGCTGCGGCCATAAAGTTCGGCCAGGTTTGCCGCTTCGGCACGCCGGCCATAGCGAACGCCGTCGTACCGGGCCAAGTTAGAGCTAATTTCGGCTGGCACAACAATATAATAAATCGCCAAACTATAGCGCGCCATCGGCAAGCTGACTTCTTCCACCGTGTGGCCGGCCGTTCGCAACGCCGCGACTTGCTTTTCTACGGCTTCACGCACTTCGGCATCGACGCCTTCGTCCATCCATTCTTTAATTAAACCAATAGTTTGCTTTTTAGGTGTGTCCGCTCGTGGCGTAAAGAAACCTGGCAAGCTGGTGCCATCTTTTTCGTCTTTACCGGCCATAACTTCAAGCACCAATTCGGCGTCTGCAATCGTTCGAGCAATTGGCCCAATAACATCGGTGCTACTTGCCATTGCCACAACGCCGTAGCGGCTAACGGTGCCGTACGTCGGCTTCAGGCCCACAACGCCGTTAAAACTGGCTGGCTGGCGAATCGAGCCACCGGTGTCGGTGCCAAGTGCAAACGGCACAATGCCTAGTGCCACCGCGACTGCCGAACCACCAGAACTACCGCCGGCAACCCGCGTAGTATCGGTGGCGTTTAACGTAGGGCCAAAAGCCGAGTTTTCAGTGCTGCCGCCATGTGCAAAGGCATCGAGGTTAGCTTTGCCAATGCAGATCGCCCCTTCGGCTTCAAGTCTTTCGATAGCCGTTGCCTGAAACGGAGCGTTAAAATTCTCAAGAATCTGGCTGGCGGCTGTTGTTGGAGCACCAAATGCCAAAAAATTGTCCTTGGCAACAAATGGTACGCCGGCCAATCGACCGACCGCTTCACCCTTAGCAATTTTTTCGTCAATTAGTTTGGCGCGTTCAAGGGCGCGCTCAGTCGTCAGCGATAACAGCGCATGGTAGTCGCTCGCCGACTCGGCCTTTGCCAGCGCGCCTTGAGTTATTTGGACCGCCGACGCCGCACCAGTAGTAACTTTTGTAACAATTTCAGCAATCGTCATTTTTTATAATACCTTTGGCACTTTAATTTGGCCGGCTTCGGCTTGCGGTGCGTTTGCCAATAGCTCATCACGACCAAGGCCATAATTAATGATTGTGTCGGCACGTGTTGCCTGGGTGGCATCGGTTACTTGATAGGTAGGTTCGATGTTATCGGTTGGTAGCTCGTTGAGCTGACGGATATAAGCCAGAATATCTTCCAATTGGCCTTTGAGGTGTTCAATTTCGCTATCGGTTAACGCTATATTACTAAGGTAAGCCAGTCGGCTCACCTCTTCTCGAGAGATATGTGTCATACTGCTAGTAGTATAGCAAACTCTGCCGTAAAAGTAAGAATCCTGGCATTCTTTACTGACTAAATTATTGCCATATTAAAAGTGGCGCTGAGGACTGATGTCCCCAACGCCTGAGCTTACTACCCGTTACGACGGATCCTCGAACTCGAACTGCTCGTGAAGCTTCACCAGCACCTTCTGCCGGTGACCGGGCGACATGGGGTCGTAAGCTGCAAGCAGCTCTCGGGCACCCATGCTGAGGCCACCCGGGGCCGCCGCGCAGAGCTTCGCAAGCTCATCGTACCAATCACTGTCAACGAGCGCAGTGGACTGCTTATCACTGAGTGGATTAAAGGTCAAGACAATGTTATGCACGTGACCATGCTCGTCGGGGAAGTCGTGCTTCTTGGCCTCAGCGGAAATCTTGGACATTTTACCCTTTCTCTACGAGGCTCTGAACAGAATTTATAATACAGATGGTCGTGTCTTGTGTCAATGTAAAATTGCACCCGAACGGCGCTCTGACACCTGCATACTTACAGCCTATAGGCGCACTTGGTCTACGTAAAATTTTCGTTTGATTTCTTCAAGCACAACATAATGGAATGTTTCGGGTCGACAACCAACATTGTTGTTTTGGATAATCATGATCGACTTCGTTTTTTCACTGTACTGAGCAATAATTACAGCTCTTAGTGTTGCAACAAGATGATCGCACCACTTTGAAAGCTCCTCGGCATTATCACGAAAAGCCTGGTCGATAGGCGTAATTACCGCCTGCCTGCGTAGGTTATCGTGATTACTAAAAACCACTCGAACTGCATCCTGCTCCACGTCCATGTGATCACCTTTAATGTAGGCCGCAGCTCCAACCTAATAATAACATGGGTACCCTCATCCCCTTTACCACCCATCGATGTTTTGTCGGATAGCCGTATTGTTTACATCTTAGCTTTAATTTCAGCAATAATATCTCGAAGCTCGGCGGCTTTTTCAAACTGAAGGTTAGCGGCGGCGAGATCCATTTGAGCTGAAAGGTCGCGAATAAGGTGCTGGTATTCGTCTTTTGGTACTTTTTTGAGGTCGAGCTTCGGTTTTTTATCATCTTCTTTTGTTGGAATAATCGCCCGTAGGCCTTCGTCGACTTCTTTCGCCACGCTTCGCGGAGTAATGCCGTGCTCGGTATTATATGCTTCCTGAATTGAGCGACGGCGATTGGTTTCGTCAATAGCGTACTGCATGGATTTAGTGATGGTGTCGGCGTACATAATCACCCGTCCTTCTTGATGGCGGGCAGCACGGCCAATCGTCTGTACCAAGGCGCTGGCACTACGCAAGAACCCCTCTTTGTCGGCGTCCATAATTGCTACTAGGCTAACTTCAGGCAAGTCCAGCCCTTCGCGCAGTAGGTTAATACCCACCAGCACGTCGAACACTCCTAAGCGCAGGTCGCGCAGAATGTCACCTCGCTCAAGCGTATCAATATCTGAATGCACATAGGCAGTTTTAATACTCAGTTCTTGCAAATAGGTAGTGAGGTCTTCAGCCATCCGTTTTGTAAGCGTAGTAATGAGCACCCGTTGGCGCTTTTCAATTCGGTCGCGAATCTCGGCGATTAAGTCATCAATTTGACCTTCGGTTTTACGAATATCGATGATTGGGTCTAATAAGCCAGTTGGGCGGATCACTTGCTGCGCTGGTTCAGGCGAGTGAGTGAGCTCGTATTCAGCTGGTGTCGCTGAAACGTAAATTACTTGGTTGATGTGACGTTCGAATTCACTAAATGTCAGCGGTCGGTTATCGAGGGCGCTTGGCAAGCGAAAACCGTGTTCCACCAGCATTTCTTTGCGGGCGCGGTCGCCGTTGTACATGCCACGCACCTGCGGAATCGTCATATGGCTTTCGTCGATCAACAGCAAGAAATCATCGGGGAAATAATCAAGCAGGGTTGCCGGTTGCTCACCTGGCTCGCGATTGGTAAGATAGCGCGAGTAGTTTTCGATACCTTTTACAAAACCGGTTTCTTCAAGCATTTCAAGGTCGTATTTGGTGCGCTGGGCCAGGCGCTGAGCTTCGAGCAGCTTATTATGCTTTTCAAAATAAGCCAAGCGATCCTCAAGCTCGTCTTTAATTTTACCAATGGCTACCTTTAATTTATCTTGCGGGGTGACGTAGTGGCTACCCGGGAAGATTTTAATTATGTCGGGTTGGTCGAGAATCTCACCAGTGAGCGGGTCTACTTGGGTTAGGCGGTCGATCTCGTCGCCAAAGAATTCTATCCGAAAAGCAGTCTCGCTCCCCGCCGGAAATACATCAACCACATCACCGCGAACCCGAAAGGTGCTGCGATGAAAATCGATATCATTGCGCTGGTATTGAATGTCGGTCAGCCAGCGCAGTAGCTTATCACGCTGGCGGCGTTCACCTTTTTGTACCGTAATAGCCATCTCACCATAATCTGAAGGCGATCCAATGCCATAAATGCAGCTAACACTGGCGACAATAATCACGTCGCGGCGGGTCAACAGTGCGCTGGTGGCTGCGTGGCGTAAGCGATCAATTTCTTCATTGATACGTGAATCTTTTTCGATGTAAGTATCGCTGCTCGCGATGTAGGCTTCTGGTTGGTAGTAATCGAAGTAGCTCACAAAGTAGTGGACTTCATTTTCCGGGAAAAAAGCTTTGAATTCCGAGAATAACTGCGCGGCTAAGGTTTTGTTATGCGCCAGCACTAAAGTTGGCGCTTGGCGATTTTGAATAATATTCGCCATAGTAAAGGTCTTACCAGAACCGGTGACGCCAAGTAGTGTCTGTTCTTTTTCGCCTTTATTCAAACCGTTTATCAACTGGGCAATTGCCGTCGGTTGATCTCCGGTTGGTTCGTATTTTGACTGCAACGAAAAGCGCTGTGACATATCACTTAATTATACCATGCATCATCGATAGTTTAATTAAGCCAGTCCATAGCGGCAATTCATTCAATGAACTATTTACATTTATATGATGATATTATATAATCAATCGTCGTATCGCCAAACTTCAGGAGAAAGTGTGCGAAGTCATCTTGGGCTTTTCATCGCATTGCTTGCCATGGGTGGTGCGGTCGCCTGTTCTGATGTGCCTGCCCAGACGCCGGCTTTTGCTGACGGTCCAGCAGTCCTGAGGCATCTCGAACAGCAGCTGGGCTACACGCCCAGCGCCATGAACGGCCATGTCACCGACATGAAGGCAGTTTTCGAGAAAGAGAGCCGCGAGACGAAGACCAACGGAAAAGGCGCGAACAGGCGCTCAACCGTTTCGGTTGAACCGGCTCACTGGCAAGTCACTTTCACTTTCCGCGCCCAGAACGGTAAGACATGTCTCGTGGAACTGGACCAAGAGCCGAACCAGTACACTACGACCATCGCCGTTGATGAGTTCGGTGAAGAAGAAGTGACTACCGACGGTCTGCGGACAACCTCCCTTGACAACATGAGGTTCGAAACGCTTCAGGACAAGCTCAACAACCCTTCGGTGCAACAGCACTTCGAATGCTTCAAGTAGGCTGAGGTGCGTGGTCGAGAGATTACTTCTCTCGACCACGCACCGCTTTTTTATTTAGCCCTTCCGATTTCGCGAAACCTTGCCCTCGTCTTCGACTTCTTCTTTAAAGTCGGCGTATTTTTCATTCAGCACTTCAATTACCTGCTTTACCAAGCGCACCGGATCAGTGTCATAGATAATGCCTTTGACTCGCGGCGTAGTGACATTTTGGGTCAGCGTGGGGATAAAATCCGCTAAGCCGCCGCTTCCAAGGAGCACGGCGCAAACTTTATTGCTTTCAATGGCCGTAGAAAATTCGTGCAAGCTCCCCATGCGGCCGCCAACAGTGATAACGGCATCACTGGAACGCACTAAATGGACGTCTCGGCCGACGTATTCCATGCCAGTAAAGTTTATGTAGTCAAATTCTTTGGTGGGTAAATGGTACGAATTAATGTGTTCGCGGTAGGTAGCGGCTGGCGAAAAGCCAATCGAAAGCCCATTGACCGACTTTGCACCCATAGCCGCATAATGCGGCAAGCCCACCGTTGCCCCGGTTACCAACGTATGCCCAGCTTCGGCAATCGCCTTGCCAACTGCAAAGGCTAATTCATGCGATGATTGTACAGTATTTCCGGCCGCTGCTCCTGATACACAAATCTGAAATTTACTCATCTTTTCTCCTTACTTTCTTGGTAGTCTTTCTGGGGCAATCATGTCGTTATCGAGCTGGTTAAGAATCTGGTCTTCCAGGTTTTTTTGCCCCATATAGCGCATAAAAATTTCGTTCCACAAACTTTCACGAAAATGATAGACATAGCGCCGTTCGTAAGGTTCGCTGTTTGAGTAACTAAGACTCACATCTACCAAATTCACCGTAACCGGTAGGCCATCGAACAATAGCCCCACGTAATCTTTGTCTTTCCAGAATTTCATTTCGGGATCAAGCGCGTAGAGCATTTCTTCGGCTCGGCGCCAGTGCAGATCCTCTGGATGGACGTGTGGCTGAAAGGCCTCGGGATGGCTTTCGTCTTTTAGCTTGCCGAAATAACGTTGAATAACTCGCCAGTGCACATATTGGCCTGCCATTTGGCTAGCATTGTCCAGATCAGCAATCAGCGTATCGACTACAGTAGCACCGAAGTTCTTAGTGGTTCGCTTTAGCTTAAAGAAGGCCGAGTAGAGCCGGATTTCATTGATGTAGTGAAAAATCAGCGGCAAGCTTTTCAGCGTGATGCCTTTCATGTGCAATTGACGCATCGGCACTACCACAATCACGCCGAGTTCTTTGGTGTGGGTAATGTTGTGGAGCTTCTTTTTTACAAAACCTTCCGCCAGATCAACGTATTTGTCGTGATCCATTATCACGATTTCGATGTCGCGCGGTTCAAAATCATCGGGCGTCACCGATTTAAATAACTCGTTGTATGCATTGAGCCACTCACCGCCTTCAGAAAAGCGTAGGGCGGTGTACATTTCGCTCAGGTTCTCGTTCTCGAACATCGTCTCGAGTGAGTCATAGCCCAAGTGCGCCATTAATTTTTTAGGTGGCATTTTGCGCAGTAGTTCTTTAGCGACTTCATGTTTGAGCACCCATGATTGCATGTTAACGCCAACCTTATGAGCAGCCTCGACGATCAGCGGCACCATGGCTCGTACATCTGACGGATCGTTCCCGCCAATCAGTTTCGTTACGCGCTGGTTGTCTTGTTCGATCCGGTTAAGCAGTGCTTGGTAAAATTCCTTCCCGGTGCAATCACTTGGGTCCAACCCTAAATCGCGCATTGAACTATGGGTTTTTTCAATAATTTCCCCTATTAATCGTGTATCGACCCCTTGTTCGCCGCTGGCTTTTTCGAGCTGCTGTAAGGCTAAACTAAAGAGGGGCTCTTCGGCATCTAAAAGATCTCGTAATATCTTTGCCATTTTTTACCTCGTTTTATGTCAGTATATCATGCTAACGTTTATTATTGCCACGATACAAATCGTGGGTACCTGCAGAGTTCTATAGGCAGCTTAAAAGGCGACTTGCTTCAGCGGCATGTCATGGAGCGGTGCGCCCTTATGCAGAATCCCGGCCTTAGCGCCGATGTGCTGCACCACCGAGGTCGAGTTAGCACTGGCGAAAGTCATCGCATCCTCTAGCGGTGCCCCCTTTGCCCAATGGCTAACAAACCCCGAGCCAAAGGCATCCCCGGCCCCGGTTCGGTCGGTGACCGCTACGTCTTCGTACATCCCTGCTTCAACCACCACTTGGCCATCAGTCGCTATTGCTCCATTTGGGCCGTCAGAAATCACCACCGTTGGCACTAACCGCGCTGCGTGACGGACGAGTTCGGCCATGGTTTCCCCTTGGACGAGTTTTTTCATTTCGTCTTTGTTAGTAATCAAAACACTAACATCTTCGAGTAGTGACAGAACTTTTTTCGGTGAAGTAAGTTCGGCCGTACCAGGGTTAAAAGCGATTTGTACACCGTGTTTGGCAGCTTCAGTGACGCAGCGTTCGAGCAGTTCCATCGAGCCAACCGACGATAAATACACCCAATCGGCTTCGGCAAGCGGACTAAGGTCGTAATCTTTTGCTTCTAGGCTGCGCGTGGAACCATAAAAGCGCAGAATCGTGCGCTCCCCGTTTGGCGCCAATAATATTGAAGAGTAGCTGGTTTTAAAATGATCTTCTTGATGTAACGATCGGGTACTGACGCCTTCGTCGTCGAGCTCGCGGGCAATAGCGAGCCCGGCCGGATCATTACCAACAAAGCCAATAAACTCGCTGTACAGCCCCTGGCGAGCGAAAGTGACGGCGGCGTTCATAGCGTTTCCTCCAGAGGCAAACACCACATCGTCCATTACGAGCTTTTCGCCAAGCGGAATGTGGGTAAAATCTTCACCATTTTCGTAGTAGGGGGTGAAGATTTTTCCACCGACCAAAAATACATCTTGCGTTGCCGTGCCCACTGCTACCATTCTTATCTGATCGTGTCGCATATTTTCTCCTAGACCACGGCTTTCCCGGCACTCCCAAAGGCCTCAATTTTTTCTTCAACCACTTGCTGCACAGCTTTATATACCTCGGGCATAAGTTTTACCACCGCATATTCGGTAGGGTTATCCGCCAAGACTTTTTCAAGGGTTTTACGAAATACGTAGCGCATATCGCTATTAATATTTATTTTGCTGACGCCGATTTTGGCGGCTTCTTCAAAATAATGTAGCGGAGTGCCGCTGCCGCCATGCAAGCTAATAGCACAGGGGATGGCTTTGCGGATTTGAGCTAGTAGTTCAAGGTCGAGCTCTTTTGGCACCGGATATTTACCGTGCAGGTTGCCGATAGCCGCAGCAAAAGTGTCGATGCCCGTTGCCTCTACAAACGCGGCTGCGCCTTCGGGGGTGCTGAAGGTTTTTCTAATTTCTTCGTAATCGATTGCCTCCGTAAAGACATTCGAGCCGCCGCCAAAGTAGTGCGGTTCGCTTTCTACTAGCGCGCCCGTAAATTTAGCGTAAGCCACTACCTCTTTGGTGCCGGCAATAATTTCTTCGTCGCTAGCTTCATGATTGGCCTGGCTGATATCGATATGAATGAATTCAAAACCGGCGTCAATACCGCGCTTGGCGGCTTCAACGCTCGGGCTATGATCGAGGTTTAAGTACATTTCGATGCCATATTCCTGGCGGTAGTTATCAACCATATCGCGAATATTCTCAAGGCCAATGGCTTTTACTTCGCCATCACTAACCTCCACCAACACTGGTGACCGCTTGGCTTGCGCTGCCCGCGCCACGGCGATGAGCGTTTCTTGATTATCGATATTAAAAGCGCCGACCGCAAAATCTTGCTGACGCGAGCGCTGCATGAGGTGTCGCGCCCGTAAGGTACGGTTGCGAATTTCTTGAATACTTAAACCCATAGTGTTGTTCCCTTTATTGATGGTATTGTGGGGTGTTAGCGATAAAGTCGTGAATTTGCAGTGCCATCTGGGTGCCGGTGAGGCCAAAATGCTTCAGCAGCTCTTCGGGCTTCCCTGATTCACCAAAGATATCAGGAATGCCAATGCGCTTGAGCGGTGTGGGTAGTTGCTCGGTAAGCAGTTCAGCAATCGCGCTTCCGAATCCGGCCGCCGCCTGACCTTCTTCGGCAGAAAGCGCCCGGCCAGTCTTCTTGACACTTTGAATGATGGTTTTTTCATCAAGCGGCTTTATTGTTGGCACATGTACCACTTCGGCTTCAATGCCATCACCCGCTAGCATTTTTGCGGCCGCCAGTAGCTGGTAGGTCATCGCACCGGTGCCGAGCAGTGTGATGTCGTGGCCTTCACGGAGCACGTAGGCTTTTCCTAGCGTAAATGGTGTCTTATCGGTAGTGAAAATCGGAGATTTATCGCGTGCTAAACGAATATACCCTGGCCGCTTGTCTTGCGCTAGCGCCATCGTTGCTTTTTCGGCTTCCACGCTATCGCCCGGTGCCACCACCACCATGTTTGGCAGCACACGCATCAAAGCAATATCCTCGAGCATTTGGTGAGTGGCGCCGTCTGGACCAACACTAATGCCAGCGTGCGAGCCAACAATTTTTACCGGCCGATCATTCAGCGCAATCGTTGTCCGGATTTGTTCCCAGTTTCGCCCCGGGCTAAAGGCCGCATAACTTGAACAAAACGGAATATATCCCAGGGCCGACATGCCACTTGATACAGTCACCAGGTTTTGTTCGGCCACCCCGACTTCAATAAATCGATCGGGAAATTCTTCTTTAAATAGGCTCATTTGGGTGGAATCGGTTAGGTCAGCGCAAAGAGCCACCACCTGTTCGTCGCGCTTTCCGGCTTCGAGGAGCCCTCGGCCAAAGCCTTTACGAATCGGTTCCTTTGGTACTTGTTCGGTAAAGGCATCTTCTCGTAAATGCATGTCAGATTTCATTCGTGTTCTCCTGTTATACGGCCAGACAGCGAACGGAGCTTATGAAGCGCTTCTTTGGCTTGGTCAGAATTTGGCGGCATGCCGTGCCAGTGGTAATCGTACTCCATAAAGTCGACGTCTTTACCGGGAATGGTATGGGCAATAATGACACTCGGTTTTTCAACGATCGCCCGGGCCATGCTGCACGCATCGATGATACTCTCGATGTTATGACCGTCAATTTCTTGCACGTGCCAGCCAAAAGCCTCCCATTTAGCATGGAGGTCTTCAAGCGGCATTATATCTTCGGTATTGCCATCAATCTGGATGTTGTTGCGGTCAACGATTACTGTTAAGTTGCTGAGGCGATATTTGGCGGCAAACATCACACCCTCCCAAATATTACCTTCATTCAGCTCGCCATCTCCCGTCACAGTATATACTTGGCGCCGAGTATTTTTTTGGAAGTACTTCAGCGCATACGCCATACCCGCCGACTGGCTCAGGCCACTGCCCAGCGGGCCGCTGGTGGTTTCCAGCCCCGGTAGCTTTAATCGTTCAGGGTGGCCTTGCAGCCGAGAACCGAACTTGCGCAGAGTTTTTAGCTCTTCCTTTGGGAAATAACCGGCTTCTGCCATGGCCGCATAGCGCACCGGCACGCAGTGACCATTACTTAGAATTAAAATGTCACGCTCTTCCCAATCCGGGTTCTTTGGGTCGTGGTTTAAGACCGAAAAATAAAGCGCACTGAAGATATCCGCGAGGTCTAACGGCCCGGCGCTATGGCCGCTGCCGGCTTCAAGCAGCATTGATATGATACTTTGCCGAATAAGATTGGCTTTTTGCTCTAATTGCTTAATTGTCATACTGCTTATGATTATAGCGCAGCTTGGCTTTCTGAGCTAGGCGCAGCTACCAGCGCGTCGTAAGCAGCTTTTGGATCCTGGGCTTTTTGAATTGCACCGCCAGCGTTCAGCACCGCAACGCCGCTTTGAGCAATCGCACCGGCAGTAGCAGTATTTACACCGCCATCCCAACCGATTTCCGCTATCGGATTAATTGCTTTTACCGCCGCAACTTTATCAAGCAGCATCATGTCGGCTTGCCCGCCGAACTTCCCTAAATCACCACTAAAAATCAAAACATGATCGGCGGCCTCGATGAGTGCGCGGGCGGTTTCAGGCGCGGTTGACTGCAGTAACGCCACCCCTGCCTTTATGTGCAGCTTTTTAATATGCTCGAGCATACCCACAAGGTCACCTTCTGCCTCGGCATGCACAATAATTAGGTGTGGCTGCAAACTTATTAACGTCTCCAGATGCTGCAAAGGCTTCTGAAACATAACATGCAGGTCCGCCTTGAGTGTCTCTGGCCACCAGGCTTGAATTGGTGCGATACTTTTGGTAGGCGCAAAGCTGCCATCCATGAAATCAACATGAATCCGGCTAGCAAAAGGCGTTACTCGTTCAAGCTGCTGCTGGTATTCAGCCGGCGTCGAAGCAGTAATGCAAGGACACACCACCGGCATCACGACAACTCGTCTAATTGGCGGTTACGCCGAACGTAGCGCGCCGCACCGGCAAATGGGGTATTGAGCCAAGTTTCAATTATGCCCTTCCAGGCTTGTTCGTCGTCCTGCAGTACTCGTGATGGCAGGCAAAGTACGTTGCTGTCGTTGTCGTTGCGTGTCATTTTGGCTTCGTAAGCGTCCCAGATAACACTGGCCCGAATACCGCGAAAGCGATTTGCGGCCATACACATGCCCTGGCCGCCACCGCAAATAAGAATCGCTCGCGGATCGGTTTTTTCATCTTCACCGAGTACCTTCAGTGCAGCTTGTTGGGCGAATTCTGGGAAATCATCTTCGGGATCGAGCACTGCATCCCCAACGTCTTCAACGTCGTAGCCATGCTTTGATAAATAGGCAAACACCTCCTCCTTCATATGGAAGCCTTGGTGATCGGCAGCAAGAAAAATCTTCATAGTCCTAAACCTATTTGACCGTCCGACCAACGTCAGCCGTTAATTCAACGAGGCGGTTCGAGAAACCCCATTCGTTATCATACCAGGCCACAACTTTCACTAGGTTGCCGCCCACCACGCTGGTGAGCCCCAGGTCAACAATTGCGCTATGGCTATTGCCTTTCATGTCGCTCGATACTACTGGCTCTTCGGTGACCGCTAGAATTCCTTGGTAAAAAGGCAGGTCAGCTGCCTTCTTAAAGACTTCATTAATTTCTTCAGCGGTGGTATCGCGCTTGGTTACGACCACAAAATCGCTTAAACTCACAACCGGTGTCGGCACCCGCAACGACAACCCGCCAAAGACACCGTTCAAAGATGGAATCACCTGGCCAGCTGCGAGGCTCGCGCCGGTACTGGTTGGGACAATATTTTCGGCAGCAGCCCGGGCGCGGCGCAGGTCTTTATGGGGTGCATCTTGCAGGCGTTGATCGGCAGTGTAGCTATGCACAGTGGTCATCATGGCTTTTTCAATGCCAAAATTGCTCTCGAGCACTGCCATAACTGGCGTGATGCAGTTTGTCGTGCAGCTACCGTTGTTGAGCACGTCTTTAACATCATCTGCTTTTAGCTTGTCCTCGTTAACCCCAAGCACAATCGTATCCGAGCCTTCGCCCTTGGCTGGCGCGCTAATAATCACTTTTTTAGCACCCGCTTGGTCGATATGCGCTCGAGCTAATTTCGGATCGACAAAAAAGCCCGTGCTTTCAATCACCACGTCAATATGTAAGTCGCGCCACGGCAGCTTACCTGGTTCACGTTCAGCAAGCACCTGAATTTTCGTGCCATTGACCACGATTTCTCCATCGCTCGCTTGCACTTCGTGCTGGTAAATTCCATAATTAGAGTCGTATTTTAACAGATGTGCCAGCGTTTTCGCATCGGTAAGGTCGTTGACGGCGACAATCTCAATGTCGTCGCGTTCGAAAGCAATTTTAAAGGCATTACGGCCAATTCGGCCAAATCCATTGATAGCAACTTTTACTCGAGCCATGGCTCTCCCTTCGGTTTATGTCTTTTATGCTTATTATAAGCATAATCGCAAATCAGTAAAGGGTGCGCTAAGGAAACTAACTCTGATCGTGTTTAGCGCCGGAAAACATTATTATTTACAAGATTTTTTTATCATGATTTAATTAAGCGGAGTCAGAATTGGCGAATGGAGCGGCTATGGTTAAGCTTTCGATTCACAACGAGGATGTAAACAAGTTCCTCGAGGCGCTTAAAGCATCTGGAACCGCTAGTAAAAAGCCTACCTTGCCGGTTATACTTGATGGCCAGCGCAGAGAAGCCACGCTTTTTACGTCTGATCCGCTCATGCTTAAGGTGGAGATATCTGGAAATTCCATTCTTTTTCGTCTTGAAAAGTCTAGCTCAGGATGGAAGACATATCACACTGATCTGCCGGTGCCGCCGGCGGTTTTTCCGGAGCATAGCGCCGAGCATGCACAGAAAATTCAAGAATTGGCTCGAAAGTCTGCGGCTGAACTAGCACCAAGCCAACATGCAGCTATTCTGCGAGCAATCCTAGAGTACTTCCGCTCGCAGGGATAGCAGTAGAGGTCTGGAGCAAAGCTCTAGACCTCAGTTAATTCTGCCTCCATTAAGAAATACTCTATAATAGTAGCTATGAAAAAACGCGACCTGCTAGCCAGCGCAAAACCCTTTTATGCCGAAGATATGCTCGCTGAGCTCGAGCACGCGATTGACTATGCCACTGAAAAACACCGCGGGCAAAAGCGCAAAAGTGGCGAGCCGTACATTACGCATCCACTGGCGGTCGCCGATACGCTGATTGATTGGGGCATGGATATCGACACGGTTCTCGCGGGCGTGCTCCACGATACGGTCGAAGACACCGCTGCGACGTTAGCAGAAATCGAAAACTTATTCGGCCGCAACGTTGCCTTTTTAGTTGACGGTGTCACAAAAGTAAGCCAAGCCCGGGCAGGTATGCGCGATATTTCTAGCTACCTTCCGCAAACCAAAGATAATTTAAGCAAATTGCTGATTGCTGTTGGTCAGGATGTGCGGGTGATTATCATAAAACTCGCCGACCGGCTCCACAATTTACGCACTCTACAGCACATGCCGCCGGAAAAACAACAAAAAATCGCCCGCGAGAGCCTTGAGGTATTTGCGCCCCTGGCAGATCGGCTTGGTATGGGGCGGGTCCGAATGCAGATTGAAGAACTGGCGTTTAGCTACATTGAACCAAGAGAATTTAAGCACCTTAAAAAGCTCATGAAAGACCGGCTCGGTAAATCACATCGCAAGCTGGCTATAGTGCGCCAAGAAGTTGCCGCGACACTCCGCCGTGAACACATCCCGCACACCATCGACGGCCGCATCAAAAGCATTTATAGTCTCCATAAAAAGCTCCATAAAGTTGATGGGAACATTGACGATATCTACGACCTGATTGCCCTACGGATTATCGTTGAAGATCACGCGGCTTGTTATAAGGTGCTCGGCATTCTCCATAGCTTGTACCAGCCAATGATTGCCCGCATTAAAGATTACATTGCGGCACCAAAACCGAATGGCTACCAAAGCCTACATACCACGGTTATTACCCCTAATAAGCAAATTGTCGAGTTTCAGATTCGCACCCATGACATGCACGAATACGCCGAACGCGGGCTGGCCGCCAGCTTTCATTACCATGCCCAAAAAAGCAGCTCCTCTTACAAAAAACGCCGTACCGCCGCTTTGCCCATGGAACTGCAGTGGATCACCCAGCTGCAAGAAATTGCCATCAAATTAAAAGTCAACCAAGATGTACCATTGAGCCAGCTCAAAATTGACCTGTTTGGTGATCGTATTTTTGTGTATTCACCAAAGGGCGACATTTACAACCTACCTGAAGGCGCACTGCCGCTGGATTTTGCCTACTTGGTCCATAGTGATATTGCTAAGCACGCTGCTGGCTGTAAGATTAATGGCAAGATTGCCTCTTTTGACACCCCGCTAAAAGCTGGTGACGTGGTTGAAATCCTGACAAAACGCCTGAGTAGCCCAAAGCCAGCCTGGCTGGAACTCGTGAAAACTAATCATGCGCGTGAAAAACTGAAGAGTCAGCTAAAGAAGACGTCTCTGTTGAATTGAGCTAAATATTTGCCAGAAATTGTGAGTTACGTTCTTAGAAATCAAAGCCGCCACCCAGGGAGTTGCCTACTGGTGAGCCTGTAGAATCGATTGTAATAATCGATTTCTAGCCGAACGCTTAAAGAACCTTCCAGTGGAAGGTTCTTTAAAAAGTGCGCTCACCAGGAGGCAACTCCCTGGGTGGCGGCTTTCAAGCTAGTTACTACTGATTCTGCCAGCGCTCAATGCACTCCTTAATTGTTGCTTTCGCTTCTTCAGCATCGCCCCAACCAAGCACCTTGGTTGAACCAAGTTTCTTAAGGTCTTTATAGTGGTTAAAATGGTGTTCGATCTTTTTCTTCCACTGCTCACCGAGGTCATCTAAACTGGTAATCGCGTTAGCGTTGTTGCGATCATCGGCTGGCACCACCACTACTTTGTGATCTTGTTCGCCGTCGTCTTCAAAGTTCAAAATGCCAATAATTTGCCCCTCAAGGTAAACACCCATTGGAATCGGTTCGCCAGAGCTGGTATAGATTAGCACATCAAGTTCGTCGCCGTCATCATCAAGTGTTTGCGGAATAAAACCATAGTTTACTGGCTTAGCAAAAATCTGGGGCTCTTCACGGTCGAGCTGAAAAACTGCCAGCTTACGGTTCCATTCAATTTTATGGCTTGAGCCAAGCGGAATTTCATTAATTACATTAATGATGCCACCATCGACATCACCGGCATCGAGAATTTTGTTAAAATCAGCCATTATTACTCCTTCGTTACTGCCTTATCATGAAGTAGTATAGCATAAGTTCATGGCCTTACTTGCATCATCTGATACACTAGTGACATGATAGTTATTAGCCACCGTGGAGCAGCTGGTTTGCGCGCTGAAAATTCGATTGCTGCCATTCGAGCCGGCATAAAAGCTGGTGCCGATATAATTGAATTTGACGTGCGAACCACCAAAGACGGCATACCGATTTTAAGCCACGACTTCCATACCGTCCGGACCCAAAAAAAGCTCGATTTTATTAAACGACACACCCTTAGCGAACTTCGAAAACGCTTTGCTGGTTCGGAACACCCCATTGTCACCCTCGATGATGCGCTTCGTGAGGCTTTTGGGAAAGTTATGCTGAACATTGAGATAAAACAGCACAGCGCCGTAGCGCCAACGCTAGAAGTTTTAAAAAAGTACATTAAAAAACGTTCCGACTGGGACACAATTATTTTTTCGTCGTTTTCGGTCCGGGCATTGAAAGCTATCCGAGCAGCCATTCCCAAAGCCCAGCTTGCAATGCTCCATTCGCTGAATCCGCTAGCGTTTATTGCGCACGAACGAAAGCTGCGACTTTCGGCTGTCGGGTTTCATCGCTTGCGGATCACCAAACTAGCAGTAGAGGTCGCAAAACGCCTCGATTTATTTGTTTATGTCTATACAGTGAATCGGCCGCAAGCGCTGCCGGCACTTGAGAAGCTCGGCGTCGATGGCATCGTTACTGACTTTCCAAATAAATTCGCCGACCCGCCTCGTTAGCGCAGGGGGCCTTCTATATATTCACGAAGATTCAAGGCGGCAGTCGCACCTTCGCCAACCGCGCTGGCAATTTGCATGGTGGCGCCACTGCGGACATCACCACTGGCAAACACACCGGGCAGCGTCGTCATAAGGTGCCCATCGGTTTTAATGAAGCCCTGTTCATCGAGAGCGATCGTGGTGCTTTTTAGAAAGCCGGTATTAGGGAGCAGGCCAATAAAAACAAACACGCCGTCGGTGGCAATAGTTTCAGGTTGGCTATCTTTTTTGACTTTCACACCGGTGACTTTATTATCTTCGCCGACAATTTCGTCGATGGTGGTTTTCAGGTGCACGGTGACCTTCCCGGCATCAATATAGCCCTGTAGCTCTTTTTGCAGGATATCGCTAGCCTTGATACTGCTGCGCACCAGCATGTCGATATGCGTGGCGTACCGCGTTAAGAAAATAGTTTCTTGCACAGCCGAGTTCCCGCCACCAACCACTACCAATCGTTTATCCCGGTAAAAAGCACCGTCGCAGGTGGCGCAAAAATGCACGCCGCGACCATAGAATTCGTTTTCTCCTGGTACTTTCAGCTTTTTGTAGTCACTGCCAGTCGCAATTAGTACAGCCTTGGCTTTTAACGTGCCTTCAGTGGTAATAACTTCTTTTATCTCGCCTTTATCTTCGAGGCCAGTTACTTCGCCAAAGTCAATCTTGGCGCCAAAACGCTCGGCTTGCGCCTGCAATTGATCGGCTAGTTCGAGGCCATGAATACCCTTTGGAAAGCCAGGGTAGTTATCAACTAAATCCGTGACCGCCGCTAGCCCACCAATAGCCCCCTTTTCAATAAGGAGGGTTTCAATATCTTCGCGAGTAGTATACACGGCAGCAGCTAGCGCACTTGGCCCAGCACCAATCATTACCACATCATGAATTGTATCTTCATTCATATAATTCTCAATCTAAGCGGCCAAAGCAGCCATAATTTCGCCCGGCTTCCAACCAACTGTTACAGCCTTTTTGTCCTGCTCTTGATCGCTGACCACCGTTACGGGCACTTCCATTCGGCCGGTAAGGGAAATAATATTTTGGCGTTCTTCTGGCACTTCGTCAATATTTATAACACTGTAGGTATAGCCTTTGGTGGTGAGCCACTGCTTTATCGTTCGGCACGATGCACAAGTGTTTGAAGTATAAATAGTAATGTCTTTGGCCATAAGCGCTTATCCCCTTTTTCTGTTTTTCTCTGCCTTACATTATATATAGCGCCCCGCAATATGTACAGGGCGCTATATGTTGTTTTTAAGAAGTAACTTTTGTAATTTCGACAATGAAGGTCAGTGGGGTGTTTGGTGGGATGCTACTACCTGAACCTTGTTCGCCATAAGCCTGCTTAGCGGGAATAATTAGTTTGCGAGTACTTCCTTCTTTGGCGCCGACTAATCCTTTGCTCCAGCCTTCAATCACCCCGCCTAGCGATAAGCCAATAGGTTCTACTTCGCCACCGCGGTTGGTGCTATCAAAAATCTTACCATCCGGCGTCCAGCCAAAGTAATTGACTTCAATCTGTGCGCCTTCTTTAACCTCTTTGCCATTGCCTTTTTTCAGGTCTTCGGTTTTTAGCTCTTTGACCTTTTTAGCATCAAATTTTTCGGCTTTGTAGCCCGGCAAAGCTTCAGCTGGCTTGCTCGCACGCTCTTGAGCTTTTTGCTGCTCCTCCTGTGCCTGCTGCGCGATTCGATTACGGTTTTCGTTTTCAACGATAATTAAAAAGTAACCGCCAATCGTACCAACCGCCATAACGATTGCAATGGTCCAAATACCGATTCGCTGGGCGCGACTTGTGCTCATTTCCCCTCCTTATATAACTCAAAACTAGTAATCACTATAGCGAATTGCAGCTGAAAAGTCGACTCTAATCTCGCCCAGGGTGCTTCGTAGGGTTCATTCATAGTAAACGCACATTAATTGACTAATACGTTAAATAATATATAATTAACAAGCATTTACCTTACGGCAAGTGTAATAGGACAGAGAGGTTTGCTCATGAACGGAGCAAAAGCTGCAGGTTTTTTTGGCGTGCCCATCGGGGCATTCTCTGGTGTAACCGTCGCCGGGCTTCAGTACGGCAGCCCAGGCTGGGTGGTAGCGGGCGCGCTCGCCGTTCTTGGCCTGGTGTTGTATTTCATCCGTGTTCTTGGCCGTTACGGCTCGGGCGATCGCATGACATGGATAGGGCTACTAGTAGCTGGCTTCAGTACATTTTTTATTGTGCTGTGGCTCAGCCCTCAACTGGTTAATTCCACCTAAACCGTGAGCATACGTGTACAGAGCCGCTCTGTCCACGTATCCAAAGAAGCTAAAGTATTAGCTTTTTTGGATACGTTATACAATTTTAGCCTGTAGCTGTTTGTCCACCGCCGTTTCAATTGCGGTAATAAGTTGCTTGACCTCTTCAAGATCGATTGTCTTAATCGGATCATGCAATGTCAGATGCACGGTAATATTTTTGTATGCTGCATCGGCCGGCTGATACATATCAAGCGGTGAAAGTTGCCACTGGAAAGGACTGTCCTTAAGCGCAGATTGCACCACCGCTGCAACTTCAGCGTACGAGCGATCGGGCGCTACTTGCACACAAACGTCTTTTTCTGTGCCCTGGAAGCGTGGCGGTGGTGTAAATTCCTGCATAAACGTATAGTTTTTATAAAGCACGTCCAGATCGAGCTCAAACCCGGCAGCATATGTGGGTAGCTTAAAGTTCTTCTGTGCAGCTGCCGTATATTCACCCACCACGCCAATTGGCTGCCCAGCCATAAGTACCGTGGCACTTCGACCAACTTGAAACGGCGCAGCAAGCGGTGAATCGTTGCTGGCGAGCGGCTCAAAGGAAAGCTTCTGGCCTTTTAGCAGAAACTCAAGGAAATACTTTGCCTGGTAGTAGGCACTGCCTTTTAAGGCAGCGGTTTTTTTACTCGCCGCTAGCGTCAGCGCCAACCGGCTGTATTCGGCGGGCACCTCTGGTTCGGTGGTATCCATCATGCCTTTTTGATGGACTTTATTAATTTCGTACAGCGCGAAATAATCAAAGCCTTGCTTGCTATTGGGGTGCACTTTTGTTAGTAAGCTCGGGGTGAGGCTCAAACGATAATACTGCAGCTCAGGACTGATTGCATTGGTAATCCGGAAAGCTTGGGCTGCATCTTGCCCGGCGTGTTCGAGGACTTTACCGTGTACAAAGCTATAAGTCAGCAGTTCGTTAGCACCGGCGCTCGTAAGGCGCTGGCGTAAGCCTTGCTTGAATTGGTCGAATGGCTCAGGGTGGACTGCGCGGTAGGTCCGCAGCGGTAACTGCGGGATGATGGTATCATACCCCAAAACTCGGCCAATCTCCTCAATCACATCTTCGTCAATAGCAATATCTTTGCGCCAGTATGGCACGGCAACGATTAGCTTGTCGCCTTCGGGCGTCGCTATAAATTCGGCATGCTGCAGCGGCGTGGCAGCGGCTTCTAGGGATAAATCAGTGCCAAGCACGGCATTAATTTTTTGCAGCTGTGGGCGTAATATGCGCGTCGATTCGGGCTGTGGATAAATATCTATAACTTCGGAAACTCGCTTTGCGCCAGTGAAATCAGTCAGCATTCTAATGGCACTGGCAAGCACTGGTGCGGTTATAGGTGCCGGCTGGCCCTTAGTGAAGCGCGTAATTGCCTCAGAAAAGATGCCGTGGCGCATTTGGGTGGCCCGCAGGTTATATAGGTTAAAGCTGGCGGCTTCAAGTAAGACATTTTTTGTATCACTGCTGATTTCGGTTGAGGCGCCGCCCATGGCGCCACCGAGCGCGACAGGTGTTTCACCGGCGGCAATAACAATATCTTCTGAAGTAAGGGTGATGGTGCGGCCATCAAGCAGCTCGAGCTTCTCGCCGTCATGGCCAGTTCGGACCACCACATCAGGCTTACCCGTGCTACTTGCAGCTACAAATTTATCATAGTCAAACGCATGGAGCGGCTGGCCGGTTAAAAGCATCAAATAGTTTGTCACATCAACTACCGCGCTAATTGGCCGCACCCCAACCCGTGATAAATACGACTGCACCTGCAGCGGCGATTGCATGGCAGCATCAACATTCGCTAGCACCACTGCCTGGTAACGTTCGCAGATATCGGGGCTGGCAATAGTAACGGTTGGTTCGGCTTTGTCGCTTGGTGTTTTTCCAGCCAGAATTGGCTCGAGCATGGTAAACCAGGTAGGTGTCGTGAACTGCAGCCCTTGAATAGCGGCGATTTCGCGTGCAAAACCAATTAAACCAAAGGAATCTGGCCGGTGGGTTAGCGATTTATTTTCAATATCAAGCAAGTAGTCGTTGAGTTCGTAGGCCTCGGCAAAAGGAGCGCCCGGTGCAACCTGCTTATCGATGGCCACGATCCCGTCGTGGTTGTCGCCAATTGCTAGCTCTTTAGCGCTGGCGAGCATCCCATTGCTTTTGATACCGCGCAGCGGGCGAGCTTCAAGCACGAATGGCTCAGCATCAGAAAAACTCGCCGGCACCATTGCCCCTGGTGGCAGCCAGGCAACCAGCATGCCTTCTTGCACATTAGGCGCACCGCAGACAACTTGCACCAAACCATCTGCATCGCGTTCGACGTCCGAGTGAGCTCTACCGTCATCGATCATTACCACTTTTAGGCGGTCAGCATTGGGGTGAGGCGTCACTTTTTTTGCCTGAGCGACGATTATTCCCTGATATTTGGCGCCAAGATCAATCACTTCTTCAACTTCAACTAGTCGGCTGCCAATTAAAGCTACCAGCTCATCGATCGGTCGGTCGATGGGGACAAATTGTTTTAACCAATTTACACTTATAATCATCAGAATTTCCTCAAGAAGCTAAGTTTGCCAGATTCAAAGTACCGTAAGTCATTAATGCCGTAAGCGAGCATCACCAGTCGCTCGAGGCCGCCGCCCCAAGCAAAACCACGATACTCTTCGGGGTTAACGCCGGCAGCTTTCAAGACGTTAGGGTGAATCATCCCGCAGCCGAGCATCTCGAGCCATTCCCCTGGCTTGCCGCCAATTGCAGCCGGTTTTTCAATCATAAACTCAAGGCCAGGCTCAACAAACGGAAAGTAACCAGGCTGGGTTTTGATTTTAAGCGATTGGCCATAATAAGCTTCAAAAAAGCTCTGTAAGGTGGCGAGCATCTCAGCTAAGGTAGCGGTTTTACTGACATACACCCCTTCTACCTGGTAAAACGTGTGCTCATGCGTGGCATCAAGGTCTTCGTTACGAAACACCCGGCCGTAACTAACACTCGCGATTGCTTCGCCTTTTTCAAGCGCCGCTTTTCCTTCACGTATAATGCGCGTCTGCATAGTGCTGGTGTGGGCGGGGGGGATAAATCCTTCTTCGGTACGAAAAGTATCGTAACCATCGCGAGCGGGGTGGTTTTCAGGAAAGTTTAAGGCGCCAAACATGTGCCAGTCGTCATCGATTTGTCGCGATTCGATCGCCCGGAATCCCATGCGGGTAAAAATATCGATCACCTTTTCGAGCTCAGTGGTCAGAGGGTGCTGGGTACCTTGTTCGGCTGGCAGCAACTGTGGCCGCTGGGCTTCGGGCAGGTTAGGGTCCCAAGGGGCGGTGACGTCAAGAGGCTCAACCTCGGTAGTGGCTTTGGTTTCTTTTTCGGCAATGGCTGTTTCAAGTGCTTGCTTGAGTTCGTTAACTGCCTTACCAAACGAAGCCCGCTCTTCTGGCGGCAGGCTGGCTAGTTTTTTGTACAACTCTTTAAATTCAGCTGCCTTCAAAACAGTTCTTGGCTCGGGGTCTCGGGCAATACGTTCTAATAACGCCTCGCGAATGGATGCTATGTCGTTCATAATTACCTACAAGTATACGAGAAGCTCGCCTCTCGCGCTAGCGTTGAAAGCTAATTTCCGTTTTGTATGGTCGCGACGATAATCCCGACAATCACCAACAGCGTAATCAGTGCCAGTATAATCAACCCCGCCGGCCGTGTTTTGTTTTGGCCATCAAGCATCGCCGGCTGCGATTCGGTATCGGCTTTTAGTTTCTGCTGCATGCGGTCTTTCATTTCAGCAGCCAGTTTCTCTTGTAGCTCGCTGCGCTGATTCTTTTGTTGTACGAATAATGCCATATGCCCTCCTATTCGTGATGATATTCCTCGTGATGAGATCCTTCGTGCTCGTGGTGGTGTTCGTGGTCATGACCAGGCTCATGGTGCCCTTCTTCAACATGCACTTCTGGATGATGGTGCATAAATTGATGCGCCAAAGTGGTCGTCATCCCTACAAATAGCATACCACCAAGCAGTATCAGCGTTTGCAGATTAGCGACTTTGGTACTTGGTTCAGCGTGAATAGCCGGTACGATATCTGAGGCGGCAATATATATAAAGAAGCCGGCAGTAATTGCAAGTAGCATTGCCTGCGGAATGACGAAATGTTCGCCTAAGCCAAATACCAGGACCGCACCCACAATTGTCGCTAGCGCACTAAGGGCGTTAAAAAGCAGCACCTTTGAGCGCTTGACGCCCTTCGACAGCAATAGTCCAAAATCGCCAATTTCCTGCGGAATTTCATGTGCCGCAATGGCAATTGTGGTGATAATACCAGTAATTGGGCTGACCAAAAAGGCTGCACCAATCGCTAAGCCGTCAATAAAGTTATGCGCCGTATCGCCAATAACCACCAAGGTGGTCGCCGACGAACGAGTTGAGCGTTCTTCCTGGCCTTCAGCGTGCTTCCGATGGTGATGAAACCAGTGCAAAAACCGCTCTAATATAAAGAAACCAACAAACCCGGCCAATACCGCCATTGAAATTACCCTGGCATCCTCGCGGATAAGCGCCTCTGGCAGCAAATCAAGGAAGACAGCAGCTAAAAGCGCGCCGGCCGCAAACGGCACGGCTATTCGCTGGACGCTTTTGTTGCTTACCTTTCCATACAGTAAATACAATCCACCCGCTAACGATACCAGTGCGCCGGCGAGCACGGCGCTTATTACTAAAATCCATGAACTTTCCATGAGAAGTATTGTAAGAAGTTTTTGCTCACCCGACAAATCTGATACAAATCCACAAGTAATTTGCAACAATGATGCAATTTTAAGCTTCTTCGAAGGCGGCAATTATTTCTAAATTACGAGCCGTGATATACTATGGTATACATAAGAATTATAGGAGGATCCACATATGGACACGGCTGAACAATCAGCGCCCAACAACGAGCCAGTTCGCGACACAGCACCAGCTCGTAAGAAAAATCTGCCAATTGGACCGCTTGCCGCTGAGTTTATCGGCACATTTTTACTAGCAGGGGTTATTATCACGACTAGCGGCCAGCCGCTCTATATTTTTCTTGCGATCGCAGCATTAGTAGCGATTCTTGGCGGTATATCTGGCGCCCACTTAAACCCAGCTCTTACTATTGGTGCTGCCATGGTCCGACGTCTGACCCCGCTCCGTGCACTTGGCTACATTTTGGCGCAAATCATTGGTGCAATGCTAGCCTTCATTACGCTGAGCTGGCTGCTTGGCGGCGTACCTGATCAGCCGAATGCCGTCACCGGTCAGATGCAACAAGCCGAGCTATTTAAAGCCGCTGCCTTAACCGAAGGTAAAGAGTGGTACGCCTTCTTTGCTGAAATACTTGGCGCGTCTATTCTCGGTTTTGCTGTGGCCCACGCACTGACTGAAAAGCGCGAACGCTTTACTTCAGCCTTCAGTGTTGCCGGCGGACTTATGATTGGTTTGATTCTTGCAGGTTCAACTGCAATTTTAAACCCTGCCGTTGCACTGTCGCTGCAAGCGCTCAAATTTGAACTGTGGCCAATTGCCGTGCATGTTATCGCCCCAATTATCGGTGCCATTATTGGTTTCTTGATCTTCAAGTTGGTTGAAAAATCTACCCCTCAAGAACCAGCTGCACAGCCAATTGAATCGTAAGTAAATCCTTACATACAAAAACACCCCCAAAATCGCTTGGGGGTGTTTTTATAGCATTTTTCTAATAGCTATTCGTCTTTTTGCGGCCGATCCACAATCAGTGGCGTAATTACTTGTTGAGTTTTCGCAATCTTAACGACGTCTTTATCGATCTTCTGTAGCTCTTTGTTAGCGGTGTTGTAATGGTTAACAGTAGTACTCAGGCTGTTACCAAGTTTTTGCATAAAGGTATCATAAGCTTCAAGATGGCGACTCAGTTGCCCCACGCGCACTTGGATATCTTTCGCTTGTTCTTCGATTTGTAAGCTCCGGAGGCCTTGCAGCACCGTTTGCAGATACGCCATGAAGCTGGTTGGACTGACGATTATAACCCGCTTATCACGAAAAGCGTATTCAATTAAATCGCGCGCGCCGACCGCGGTCACACCAACTTTATTAATCAATAAGTCATAATACAGCGCCTCACTAGGAATAAACATGAAAGCAAAATCCATGGTATTTTCGTTTGGCCGGATGTACTTGCTGGTTTCATCAATTCGCAGTTTTAAGTCGGCTTTTAGCTGCGTAACAAGTTTGTCGCGCAAGGCTTTATCGGTCGTTTCAATCAATCGGTTGTAGTTTTCTAGGCTAAATTTGCTATCAATCGGCAGTACTTGATTTCTATCGAGGAAGATAACAGCGTCAACAATCACGCCATCGTTAAATTTATACTGCATCTGAAATCGTCCGGGCGGCAAAACGTTTGATAGCACCGTTTCAAGATAATACTCGCCAAAAACACCACGCTGTTTTGGGTTTTGTAGTACATTTTGTAAAGTTTTGAGCTCGTCGGCGACATCAACAACCCGACGGTTGGTTTCATCGAGCTTAGTAAGACGCTGCGTCACATCAGCTACAATCTTGGCGCTTTCGCTCAACTGCTGCTGCATTGACACATGATTGCGATCAAGGCGATCCATCATGGTTTGCTGCAGTCCGTCGCGTAAATCACCAATCCCGCGGGCGAGCTCGGTAATATCTTGTTTTAAGAAATCGGTGGCCGTGTTCGACTTTAAGTCGTTTAATCGTTGATACAATAAAAACAGTACCACCCCAACAACAAGTAGTAAGATAATCAGAAGCCCAACAATAATTTCCATACTTCTAGTATACGAGCTTTAAGCGCTCAGCGCCACTCGTGCTGCGCAAACCACCGCTACAGCCAGTAGCAGTGCCATCGGAAAATGGTGCAGGCGCAGCATCCAGCCAAATGCCCAATAAGATAGAGCGTACAATCCGACAATCCACAGCAATGCTTCATACCAAACGAATGAACCAATAAATCCTTGCAGCCCCCAGAGCGTCACGGCACTGGCAATCGCAATCAGCAGCGGCCGAAAAGCCAGCAACTTTACTAAAAAGACCGTACCAATAACCGCACTGAGGACGGTTGCAATATTATAGGCGAGCGCGCCGGCATTGGAACACATCGAAAACGCATCTGCCGAGCCGCAAGTCCAGGGTTCTACCACAAATTCGCGGAGCAGCAGCGCCAACCCGAGTGTACTGCCACCAACAACCACACCAACAAGCGCATATTTCCAAGAAGGATGCGCTTCGGCCCGGATAAAAGTGGCCTCCTTGGTAGTTACCTCTGGTGATTCCTGCGATTGGTCGTTCATTACCCCTAGTATACGCCTCAGCGCGCCGATTTACTACCTCGAGTAGGATCTGAAGCGTACCATAAAGCTCCAACTGCCGCAAATAATAGCCCGCCCACGATATCGAGCGGTGTATGCACCAGCGCCAGCACCCGTCCAAGCGCCATTAAAAGCGTCAGTCCGCCCAGTACCAGCGCCAATTTCTTCATTGGTGTTTCAAAATATACCGCCAGCACAATCGCCGCGGCAAACAAGGCGTGATCAGATGGAAAACCAGGATTGTTTAAGTATGCGGCGCCCGCCTCGACCCCTTTTTCAATAAACGGCCGGACTTCTGACGGCTGCCAAATAGCCGCCACGAGCTTGGCGATCAACAGCGCTGTTAGGCCAGCCATAACAATCCTAGAATAAGCCTGAAGACGCTGCCGATTTGGTACGCGAAACAGCAAAGCAAAGGCACCGAGTAGCGCAATAATAATCAGCGTGTAATCGGCGAGTATACGAATAAGAAGTTCGGGGTTCATACACCCTTAGTATACGCTACATCCCAGGCAGGCTAAACAGCGAGGCGCTGCATTCGGCGTTCGAGAAAGCTATTTATCTTTCGCTCACTCCAACCACGACGCTTTAGCTCGTCTTTTAATTTACCTACCAGAGCTTTATTGAACGCTTCATAGGTCTTAAATCCGTGACGTTTTAATATTTGTTCAAATGTACGGTGCTTTAGCTCGGCCTTCAACTGATCGGTGGTCATGCCCAGCACGCTTGCCGTTAAGTGCAGCTTGCGGTCGTGGCGCTTTTGAATTTTCTCAAGACGTTGAATGCTCGATTTCTTAGCCTCGGCTTCGCTTGGTGCAGCCGAAACGCCGCTGACCATGCTCAAGCTCATCACAGTCACAATCAGTAAAGTTACTAAGGTTTTTGTTGCTATTTTCATAGACCCTCCTTTTTAAGCAATATACTTGCTTATGTTTCTATTGTAGCCTTTTACGAGGCGTGAAAAACTTGTTATTTAAGCAACAGCAGGCCTTTCAAACTTTACTATATAAAAATAACCTCCAGTTACGGAGGTTATTTTAAAGTTCGAACGACTAAGCTTTATCGATTACGTGCCTGGATAAAGGTAAAGGCCTTACCTTTTGCCCCACCACGGCCAGTTCGGCCAATACGGTGGACGTAATCTTCGTAGGTGTTCGGTTGGTCAAAGTTAATCACGTGGCTCACATTTGGAATGTCCAGGCCACGGGCAGCAACATCAGTCGCTACCAGCACGCGAACTTCTTGGTTCTTAAAAGAACGCAGGGCTCGTTGGCGCTGTGGCTGAGTCTTATTGCCATGGATCGCTACCGATGGGATACCCGAACGGGAAAGAGCATCTGACAAGCGCTGTACACCAAATTTAGTTTCGCCAAATACTAACACTTTATCGTAAGCTTCATCGCTAAGCATGTTGGTAAGAATGTCCATTTTTTCTTCTTTAGACGTCGCTTCAATTACATCTTGCTCAACGTGTTCGCTGGTTTCGCTGGTGCGTACCGAAACAGTTACCGGGTCGTTTAAGAAGGCGTGTACCAACGCTTCAATGGTTGGTGTAATGGTGGCGCTAAAGAACAAAGTCTGGCGGTCGCGAGGCATGGTTTCAATGATTTTTCGAATATCATTGATGAAGCCCATGTCAAGCATGCGGTCGGCTTCGTCGAGCACCAGCGTGGTCATTTCACGCACGAACAATACACGGCGTTCAAGAAGGTCCTTCAAGCGGCCAGGCGTACCAATGATAACGTGTGGCCGGCGGCGTAAATCGCGAATCTGGCGGTCAATGTTCATACCACCAACACATAGCGCTGAATAAAGCTTCATGCCGCGTGAAAAGGTGCGAAATTGTTCATCAATCTGTTCGGCAAGTTCGCGCGTTGGTGCCATAATCAGCACGGCTGGCGCAGCGGTAGTGCCAGACAGCTTTTCAATGATCGGCAAGATAAAGGCAGCTGTTTTACCGGTACCGGTGTTAGCTAGACCAATCACATCTTTGCCTTCAATGATATGCGGGATAGCTTGATCTTGAATGGCACTTGGGTGGACGTAACCTTTATCGATGATATTATTCTGCAGAGCTGTGCTAAACGGAAAGTCAGAAAACGTATGCGTTGGTTCGTAAGTTACTTGCTCAACCGCCGTGACTGCTTTATTAATAAACTTACTTGGGTGAATGTAAGCACCACGAGGTCGTTTACTATTATTGTTGCCGCGCGAAAAAGTTCGACGCGCAGTATTAGGGCGCGAAGACGCGTTACGGCGTCCCGCACGAAAAGAGGTGTTATTCATAAAATAACCTTTCCAAATTGTAATAATTTATTCTCGACTGCGAGATGAACAGCGAGATATACTACTGTTTATTTTTTCTCTCAAGTCTTTGGTGCGTTTAAGCTAGGTAAGCTCAGAGAAACTCGATATTCATCGATGCAATAAAACCATGATATCACAGAAAATCAATAATGTCTAGTGCGGATTGTATTTGGCTGGTGACGGCCCTGCTTTAGCTGGACCGGTTATTGTTTAGGTTTTAATTGGTACCGCCGGGACATCCTGGTATAATCTTGGTATGTTCCGCCAAACGATTAGTCGCTTCGATCACCGTATTACCGATTCAATTAAAGGCGACTCGCGGCTGTTTGAACTGATTTATGGCTGGATAACCCTACTTGGCCATCCGATGACGGTGGTATTTATTGCCGCACTCGGGGTGATTACCGGCCTGGGCCTACAAAAAATTGTCGTGTCGTATGCGTTTATTGCGGCGTTGGCAGCACTAGTTGGCAGCACTATTTTAAAAGGCATTATGCGGCGCCCACGGCCAGATACGCTATACGCTAATGCCATGTGGCGCAAAACCTTTAGCTTCCCCAGCGGTCATTCATTCGGTTCGTTGGTGGTCTATGGCCTGCTGGCTTATTTTGCCTACGCTTATTTTATCGCACCGTGGAATATCGTTGGGCCGCTAGGAATTGGCCTGGTAATATTTTTGGTGGGTATTTCCCGAATTTATCTAGGGGCGCACTATTTTTTGGATGTTATCGGCGGCTGGCTGCTTAGCCTACCCGTTTTACTGTGGATTATTACGGGCATTATTAATTAATGGCTCATTATCATGTGTTTTTTAATAAGGCCGCTGGTACGGCTGAAAATAGCCGAGCTATAAAGGCCGCTTTTAAAAAGCATAGCACGGCAGTTAGCTTTTATGCACTTTCCAACCTTGATAAACAGATCAAGAAAATTGCCGCCCAAAATAACAGCGTCATTGTAGCAGCCGGAGGCGACGGCACAGTGAATGCCGTGGTAAACGCAGCTCACGACACAAAAATACCGATCGGCGTGCTACCTTTAGGCACATTTAACCACTTTGCTAAAGATATCAACATGCCTCTCGAGCCTGAAGCAGCGGTAACTGCGCTCCTAAAGGGTAAGCGTAAGAAAATAGACGCTGGCGAGGTAAATGGTATATTCTTCGTGAATAATTCGAGCATTGGGTTGTATCCGTCGTTGGTTGCGCGGCGCGATCAGTTAAAATCACGTTTTGGTAAAGCAATTGGGACAATTATTGCTGCCGGGATGGTGCTCGCGAAGCTCCGAAGGCGCCGTATTCACTTAACATTCGATAAAAAGCAGACAAAACTTCGAAGTCCATTCGTGTTTATTGGCAACAATCGCTACGAGACAAGTGGCAATGAATTCATTAACCGCAAAAGAATGACCGAGGGCGTTTTTAGTGTCTATGTCGTGACTACAAAGTCTTTTTTTAGCCTAGTGTGGTCGTTGTTTCGTTCCTCAACCGGTGGCAAAAAACAGCAAACGGCTATTAAGCAGCTGACGGCGCAGCAAGTGGCACTAAGGCTGCGTCATACTTCGGTAGTCGTCGCTTTTGATGGCGAGATTCGCTCGTTAAAAAGCCCTCTGCAGTACACCTTGCATCACAAATATCTAACGATCATCGCCCCATGAAGCTTCTACCTGCAGACATTTACTATCAACAGTTAGTTCAGCATCTTAACCGCGCCCAAAAAGACATCGTACTGGCTGCAATGGTCTGCTATTTTGAGCCTGGCATGGAGAAACTATTTGCAGCACTAGAGGCGTCAGCTGCTCGCGGCGTAAAAATACATATTATTATTGATGCCTATAACGACTTTCTGTTTTCCCAAGATTTTAACTTTTTTAAAGCTCGAGCTTACAAGCAGCGGATTCGTGCAACAAACAACAAATTGCAAAAGCTGGCGGCTCAAGGTGTTGCCATTACCCGACTCGGTTCGGTTGGCATAAATCCGTTTAAGGGGCGGTTTCATCAAAAAGTAAGTCTTATAGATGATGTAGTGTTTTTTGCCGGCGGCGTTAACTTGACACATGAATCGTTTCTTAATAATGATTACATGCTTTTCATTAAAGATGCGACGCTCGCCCGCAGATTAAATGAGTACTATGACAATGAAGTGAAAACCAACGAAAGCTTTACGTATGAAATTAGCCCATCCCATACCCTGTTAATTGATGGCGGAAAGCCGAACGAATCGATCATCTACCAGCGCGCGATTGAGCTCAGCACCCGGGCCAAGCGCATAACGTATGTGTCACAGATGGCACCATCTGGCCCTTTGGCAGGCTTGTTGGCCGCCAAACACGCCACGATTTATACTAATCGCGTGGCGCAGCTGCTTAGCCCGGCAGCCATTGATCAGCTCGCCTTTTTCCTCCGATACCGCCTGGCGAATAGTTACCAGAAAGAGCAGTTTCTTCATGCTAAATACCTGCTTTTTGAATTAGAAAGCGGCGAACGGAAGCTGTTGAGTGGTTCGCACAACTTTAGCTACCGCGGGGTGCGGTATGGCACCCACGAGCTTGCGCTCGAATCTTCAGATGCTAGTTTATATGCTGAATTTGCGCAATTCGGTAAAGACAATTTGACTTAGAAATAATTACTACTGATACTAATAAAGCACGTTCTCTTTTTGGAGGTTGTGGTTATGCGTGAGATGAGTCCCCTCATTGGTCATTCGATTGCCATAGATTTGGGAGTGAACTTTGATGAAGTTGATGCAGCATGGAAGAAACTTGATCCAGAATTTCGTAAAGCACACTACTACGATGAAGATATTCTGAGGGAGGCGATTGCTGAAAAGCTTCAGGAATAACGTGTTCCACCGTTTTTTGCGGTAATTTTTCCTGTTCTGGCTTGCCACATTCGGCAAGCCAGAACAGGATCATTTGTAGCTAGCGCAGTACCTCCGGCACACGGCGCTTATACAGCTCAGCATTTTGGTCGGTAACGACATAGCGTGGCGGCAGTGGATGGCCGTTTTCTAGCATGCCACTCGATGTGTAGCCAAGCTTCGCCACCACCTTTTTTGAAACATCAATCCGAATCCCCTTACCCGCCCAGTGTTGAACGGTCGTCAGGGTGTTACGGATCGCCTCGTCTGGATCGATGGGCGCGAACTGATACATATTTGCCTCAAGTCCAAGCGCTTGCCGCAGCGCAAAGACCGCTTGCAGATCATGAATTGACAGCGGCGGGTAAGCCTTCAGCTTCTTATCTTCCAGCTGCTGCTTAGCGTGCCGCTCAGCCGTCCGCTCGCGATGACGCCGGAAGATCTCCAGGATCTCTCCCTGTACGCCCAGGCGCGCCAGCTCATCTGCGCCCGTAAAGGTCACCTTGGGGTCGCGGGTGATATCTGATGGCACAAAATACATAGCTTGGGGGTAGTGCAGATAGACTTCAAGCGCTGCCCGCAGGTCCACCTCTAGATTGAATGACATCTGGCTGTAAATTGCCCGCTGCGACAGCTTAAAGCCCGCCTGACAAGCCAATATACCGAGCTTGCCAAAAATTACCGGGTCTTCAATCAGCTTCGCAACCGAAGAGAACTGCCCGCCAATCACAAGATGCACCGTGCCATTGAGACCTCGGATAAAACGACGCGCGTCAGTAAAATCACCAGCAATTGCCTTGAAACCCTGACCCTTTGGCGGCGCATCACCGAACACATCATAATCGTGGTGCTTGGTGTGCGCACTATGTGGAATCGGCGACGTGGCCGCCGTCTGGGTAATATCGAGCCCACGAAACACTTTCACACTAGAGCCCGCCCGCCGAAACAGCCCCGCCATGCGGGCAGTGTGCAACAGATGCACTCGCCGTGAGAGTTCAATATTCCTTGAACCTAACGGCTGATCTTCGTAGTTTACCGCCGTTGGATCAACGATTACTCCCACGAACTGAAAGCGCGGATTACCTTGAAAAGCCCGAAGCGCGCCGTAGTGCATCGCTTGATTGTCGGCGTTTGGACCGTCCGAAAAGCCAATGATGTAATCGGTCATCACGCAAATCCTTTTCTTTTTGTCATGCCCCGACACGGCTATTATACTGAAAAACAACTAACTGCACTTCAAAATCACTACATTAGCTCATATAAAAAATCGCAAGCTGGGTTTCCTGCGATTTTCAGTGTTTCTTTACTGTTTAGCTTTGCTGGGCAAAAACGCCTAGGCCAATACCACCATCAAACGGTAGGTTAACACCGGTAACGAACTCAGCTTCGGCTGCTAAGAATACCGCTGCTTTTCCAAACTCTTCAGGCGAGGCAATTCGGCCCATTGGAGTATACTTGTTGCCGCCGTCCTTAAATGCTTGTTTTTCCGCCTCCGAAAAACCGCCCACGCCCATTGACGGCGTATCCGCGTAGCCCACGCTCAGCGCATTCGCGCGAATTTTACGCGGCATCAGTTCGGCAGCCAACACCTGAGCCATCGACACCAAAGCTGCCTTAGTTGCAGAGTACACCAGCATGCCCGGAATGCCCATTTTATCAGCGACCGAACTTGTAAAAGTGATCGAGCCGCCGTCGTTCATGAGTGGCGATAGTTGCTGAACTGTGAAGAAAGCACCCTTAGTGTTTACATTAAACTGTCGATCATACGATGCTTCGGTGACTTTATCGAAACTTTCAACTTCACAAATGCCAACGTTTATGAACAAATAGTCAAAGGTGCCAAATTTGTCTTTTACGGTTTGTGCTAAAGCTTGACGATCAGCGGTGCTCGTCGCATCCGATCGAAGCGCTACGCCTTTTTCGCCCAGTTGCTCTTGTGTTTCTTGAATAAGCTTTTCGTTTCTGGCCGTAATCAGCACCTGCGCACCATCCTTAACCAGCTCGTTAACAATGCCCATGCCCATACCACTGGTACCGCCAATAATCACCGCTTTTTTATTTGCGTATTTCATAATTCTCCTTATATTACTTTCATCTTTGATCGATTTTCTTGCAGCCTCTTAGGAGCATAATTCCATACTTGACATTATGCAAGTACCTACATTAAAGTAAGTATGGATAGAAAAACACATGATCAGGAGTGATTTAAAATGGATGGATATGATTGTGGCCTTGGCGCCGCCTTTCAGGTAATTGGCGGCAAGTGGAAGGCATTACTGCTTTGGGAAATACATTATAAACCGATTCGGTTTGGCGAATTAAAGCGACGCGTGCCGGGCATTAGCGAGAAAATGCTTATTCAGCAGCTCCGCGAAATGGAAAAAGATGGTGTTATTAGCCGTAAAGCTTACCACGAGGTGCCGCCACGGGTTGAATATTCAATTACCGAATTTGGCACCACCTTAAACGAGGCACTTGTTCCGCTTTCGGATTGGGGCTTAAAATACGAAGATAAAATCGCGGGGACCACAACTACTTCCCGCCAGCATACACTGCATGCTGGAGTAACTGGTTAAAACGAAGCGAATGTAAATGGAGCGAGCCGAAAAACGACTCGCTCCAGCGCTCAGGGATACAGCCTCTCGCGACGCTTTTCTTTCGCCGCGATTCCGGGCTGCGATTTCAGCTCTTGCCAAACCGCGCCAATAACTGGGTCAGAAAGACATTCCAGCATAGTTTCATACTCGGATGAATCGTAACTATTCTGGTACGCCCTAGGATCAAACACACCGGTACGATCAATCTCAATACAGAGCTTGGCCGCCGCGTCTACTGACTTAACCATTTCTGTTACGGCATCGTTGCTTGCCTGAAAGCAATTGTTTGCCATCTTGTGGCGCCCGTCAACAACAAATTCTTTCTCGTCAAAAAGCTGCCGAGCCCGCTCAACAATATCCTTCAGCTTCATGGCTGCTCCTAGCTTCCGGTTGGGCTCTACCAGAGTAGCACACCAAAACCAAAGTTAAAATAGCCCATTTGTATCTAGGCACTCGCAAAAGCACGGCAGACATATTCGCGTAGCGAGAACAAAATTATATTGCTATAGTAAATGTACTATGGCTCCAACTCCGCAATCTATCCAGCGCACTTACTTAACATTGCTCCTATTTAACACACTCGCCGCCTCGCTGGTTTGGGGTATTAATACCATCTTTTTGCTTGATGCGGGGTTATCTAATTTTGAAGCCTTCGCGGCAAATGCCTTTTTTACGGCCGGAATGATGCTGTTTGAAGTGCCGACTGGCGTTATTGCTGATCTTCGTGGTCGCCGGGTTTCATACCTGCTCGGCACAATTACCTTGGCGCTGGCTACGCTGTTATATTTGCTTATGTGGCAAACCGCTGCGCCGTTTTGGTCGTGGGCAGTAGTGTCGGTGTTTTTGGGCTTAGGCTTTACCTTTTTTTCAGGGGCGGTAGAAGCCTGGCTGGTAGACGCCTTGACTGCCAGTGGTTTTAAGGGCAAGCTTGAATCTGTATTCGCCAAAGGTGAGATTGTTGAAGGCTCGGCCATGCTAGTTGGCTCGACAGCGGGCGGTGTGATTGCGCAGTACAGCAATTTAGGCGTCCCGTATATTATTAGGGCTGTCATATTATTACTAACCTTTATTTTAGCTTTTAAATTAATGAAAGATATTGGTTTTACCCCTACAAAAGGCAAAAACATGGCACATGAAGTAAAGGTTATTGCCCAAAATTCCCTAACCTTTGGCCTCAAAAACCCTTCCGTTCGCTGGTTAATGCTGATGACACCCTTCGTTATGGGGGCGCTAGCTTACGCTTTTTACGCCATGCAGCCGTATCTCCTAGAGCTATGGGGCGATCCAAACGCTTACGGCATTGCGGGGCTCGCGGCTGCCATTATTGCTGGTGCCCAAATCGCCGGTGGTTTATTGGTGCCTCATATCGGACGCATCTTTAAGCGCCACACTACCGTTCTAATTATTGGAGTATTTTTAAGTGGCATCAGTTTAGCGATATCCGGCTTAGTGCTTAATTTTTGGGTGGTCGTGGCTATGCTTGTGATCTGGGGGATGGTTTTTTCGGCCACTATGCCCGTGCGCCAGGCGTATTTTAATAGTCTTATCCCATCAAAACAACGGGCGACTGTTTTATCGTTCGACTCACTGCTTGGCTCGGCGGGTGGCGTGGTGAGTCAACCACTGCTCGGAAAAGCTGCCGATATGTGGGGCTACGCTCATTCGTACTTAATTGTAGCCGCTTTTCAGCTTTTGGCCTTACCCTTTGCCCTTCTCGCCAGGCGGCAAAGCGACAAGACGGCAGATGTTATTATCGAGAATCCTATAACCATAGAAACGCCCAGTAAGTAAAGTGCTTAAAATGGCGCTTCATCAGTCACCCTGACGAAGCGCCGTTAACTAGATTTGGTCCCTGAACAAATAGATGAGAACCTCCGTGGCGAGCGCCCGGTGCTCAGAAGCGATTGGACTCTTGCCTTGCGCTTCTCGAATCAGATCTTCAAGCTTACGGTTTTCAGCTTGAGTCTTCGCGGGTGATTTGCCATTATTGACCAGCTCGGTAATTTCTGCTGTTAGCTCGCTCAAGTCGAGCCTTCGTCGCGCAATAAGCGTTACCAGCGCATGTGTTGCCAACGCCTCGTGCAACGGCGCAAGCAGTGCATCCGTCTCGGAAACGTTCTTCTTGGATGCTTGTCGCGCTTTAGCTACCTTATCGTCTTGCGCCTTGATAAAAGCAAGGCCTTCATCCTTGTAAGCGAGCAACTTATCCAAATTCGGGTGTGCCATTATGCGCT
The DNA here is from genome assembly GCA_035629335.1 of Verrucomicrobiia bacterium. Lineage (NCBI taxonomy): Bacteria > Pseudomonadati > Verrucomicrobiota > Verrucomicrobiia > Verrucomicrobiia bacterium. Next base: position 398,158 of record DASPIB010000001.1, on the reverse strand, counting down.
CCGTTCCTCGGGAATCTCTATATACCATATACTAGCATACCGATTTCACCAAATTGTCACATCAAGATAATAGTTAATAAACTAGATAATTCAGGTATTATATACATAAGCATGATAAAGGAGGTGGGCATGAAGCAAAGCAAAAAACTAATCGCGCGTTTGTTTATGGGGGTTACGGCAATAGCACTTTTAGCCCAAACTCCAGTTTCGGCCTGGCACCATAATCATGAACAAAACGCCGCCCCAGACAGCCAGCTGCAGCGCGATGTTAACGCAATCCGCGATATCGGTACGGTTGGTGTACTGGCGGTTACCACCGATGACAATAAAATTACTCGCGCACGCGCCGGCACCGCTATTCGTGGCACTAGTCTGCCAGTGCCGTGGGAATCGCATTTTCGTATCGGCAGCAATACCAAAACTTTTATTGCGACCGTGCTGCTGCAGCTAGAAACCGAGGGCAAGCTTTCTTTAGATGATAGCGTTGAAAAATGGCTGCCAGGCGCGGTGGAGGGCAATGGTAATAACGGTGAGCTGGTTACAATTCGAAACTTGCTCCAACATACCAGCGGCTTGTTTGATTACACCAGCGACGAGACATTTTGGTCCACCGTCGAAACACCGCGAGCGTTTTATAAAAATCGGTTCACTAACTACAGCCCCGATCAGCTTGTCGCCGTGGCGATGCGCCATGCACCTAATTTTGCGCCAGGCACAGACTGGGAATACTCTAATACCAACTACATCTTAGCCGGCATGGTGATCGAAGCAGTTAGCGGCCGTAGCTGGGTTAAAGAAGCGAAAGAGCGCATCATTCGCCCACTTCACCTGACCGACACCGTTGAGCCGGGCACAAAACCATATTTGCCCTGGCCACATATGCGCGGCTACCAATTATTTGATACTACCGGTGTTTATACCGATACGACACTACACAACATGACCTGGGGCGGGGCGGCTGGCTCGCTTGTTTCTACCCCTCAGGATATTACCCGCTTTTTTAAGGCGCTTATGGCCGGCAAACTCCTTTCACCCGCACAGCTCGCTAAAATGCAAACCGTGGTTGAAATGGGCCCTGAGTACGAAGAAATCTGGCCTGGCGTGCGCTATGGCTTGGGTATAATGCGCTTTGACCTGCCATGTGGCGGCGTGTATTGGGGCCATGGCGGCGATGTCATTGGCTATAACAATACAAATGGGGTTACGCCCGATGGCAAGCGCAGCGCAGTAGTTGCCTCATCAACCAACACCTTTAGTGACCCAATTTTTGCTGAAAATTCAATTCGCACCACTGACACACTAGTCAAGAATGCCCTCTGTAATGAAGAGGTTTCTGAAACCGATGCGCTTACGGCATCTGGCCGCGAAGCTCTCGCTGTTAAGCAGCGGCTATAACTTTACTTCTTTGCCTCCTCACTACATACTGATAGCATGACTATTTCAGAGTTACTCGCGCTTCGTCTTTACAACCAGAGACTTCTGCACTCTGAGTTCACCACACCTGATCAAGTTGTAAAGTGGTTTGGCGCTATTCAAGCCCAAGAAATGCCCATCTCTTTTTATGCCTTTGGTCTTCGTATCCCGGGTTCTACCGAAGTCGCCATCGAACAAGCCACGACAGATAAGACTATTGTTCGCACCTGGCCGATGCGCAGCACCCTTCACTTTGTACCGGCTGATGATACCTTATGGATGACTCGCCTGCTTGGCCCGCGACAAAACCGCAAGACCGCCAGTATTTACCGTAATTTAGGCATTACAGAAGGACAGCTCAGCAAGGCACGATCTGTACTAGAAAACTCGTTATCTGAGACGCCCACACCGCGGCAGCAAGTATACGAACTCCTCGAATCTCATGGGATTGATACAAAAGGCAGTAAAGGCGCGCACCTTATGCGCTACTGGGCGCAAGAGGGACTACTGTGCCAAGGCCCTCGCAGCGGCAAACAACAAACCTTTGTCTTACTTAGGGCCTGGATACCAGACGCCGAGCAACCCAGCACCGAAGAGGCACTCGCCTTGCTTGCGCGTCGTTATTTCCAGAGCCACGGCCCAGCCACAATCCAGGATTTTATGTGGTGGAGCGGGCTCACAAAAACCGAGGCGCAACAAGGGATCGGAGCCATAAAGAACGATTTTACAAGCGAAGACATTGCTGGCAAAAACTATATCTTCTACCCACTAGTTGCACCAAAAACTCAACTGCAGCACCCTCCGTTATTGCTTCCTCCGTTTGACGAATACACCGTTGCTTACGCTGATCGCTCGGCAGTTATGGGGACAGCCGACATGAAAGCCGTCGGCTACGGTATTGACCCCAATATTATAATTAACGGGCAATCAGTTGGTCGTTGGAAGCGCGTTACCAAAGGCCGCGGCGTGGCAGTGCAGTTATCGCCCTTTCAAGAATTGAGCCCTGCCACTCACGCGGCAATTACCGCCGCCGCGCAACGCTACGCAGCTTTTATCGGTACCGATGTCAGCGTGTTCTAGCGTCATGCTCATTTGCTTTAGGGTGCGATAGAGCTACAATAAAACCTATGGCAGCAGCTATTCTTATTGGTACCTCGGGTTGGCACTACCAAGATTGGATCGGTTCTTTCTATCCCGCCGATATTATCGGCTATAATGAGCTTCGTTTTCATGCACAGCACTTTTCTACGGTTGAGAATAATTCGTCGTTTTATCGTATTGCGAGCCAAGCCACTTACCAAACCTGGGATCGAATGACACCGCCGGGGTACAAATTTTCAATTAAGCTCAATAAACTTATCACCCATTACCATCGCCTAGAGCTAACTGATGAGGTTATCGAACGCATCCAGTACATTCTTGAAACGACCGCTGTTTTAAAGGACAAACGGGGCGCAATTTTAGTACAACTGCCAGCCAGTTTCCATGTAGACATACAGCGCTTGGCTACATTTTTACATTTCTTCGCCAAAGCTGTCCGGGCTCAGGACCATCCGTTTGATATAGCGATTGAATTTCGCAACAAACAGTGGTTTACCAGCGAGACCTACGATTTGCTACGCAAATACAACGTAGCACTAACAGCCGCCCAGTCCTCACGCTATCCTGGCGTGCGCCAGCAAACTGCCGACATCGCTTATATTCGGTTTCATGGCCCAGAAAAGTTGTTCGCTTCAAGTTACAGCAACGAAGCATTAGAAGATTGGGCTAATTACATTAACAGCCTCGCCGCAACAACGCGCACTATTTACGTTTACTTTAACAATGACTTTCATGGCTACGCTATTGCCAACGCTAAAACACTTATGCAATTATTACAGGTACAGCCACCAGAAAATAAACTCTAATGTAGGACACGCTTGTGAGCAAAGAAGCACTATTTATTCCCGGACACGATACTGAAGCAAAAAAAGATTATCCAAAGACCTATGCAGCCTTAGAAGGTGCCGGCTTTAGAGTTGAACAGATTACGCCGCCCTGGGAGAAACGAGATTTTACCGCTGAAGTCACGCAGGTATCGCGCGAGTTACGGCAAAAAATCGGCCAAACCACCGTCGTTATTGCTCATTCGTACGGCGTGATGCTGGCTCTACCAGAACTAACCCGACAGCCGCGCCCGGGCATCGTGTTGGCTTCGCCAAGCCTGAACTGCGCCGAAGGCCTGGCTGATACAGCCGTCGGCGAACCGCTGCTCAAAAAAGACTATCCAGAAAGCTATGCCGCGATACAACACTATAGCCTTAACGAGCTGACCAAGCGCATTCGCACACCCCAAGAACGAGCCGCTGTTCTGGTTGGCGAAGCTGAGACTCAAAAATACCCCATTATTAAACACTTGGCAACAATAGCTGCAGCAAACTTAGGCACGGAAGTCACCTATGCCCCCAAAGCCAACCACTTTATTGATTACAACCCAAGTTATATCGAGACGGTAGTCAAAGCAGCAGACCGAATCAGCGACGCACTTCACCGCTAGCTTACAGTTTTCGCGATATCCGCGCTGTCGCTAAAATAACCGATAGTACACAAAAGCCAATCAAAATACCAATTAGCACCGCAGTCGAAAGCGTCACATTGCCGATCTGCACGCTAAAACCAAACGTATCCTTAATGCTGGCTATAGCAGCGGCGTGCCCTTGCGCCACCTCGGCTAAGGCTTGCCCCGCAAACGGCTCGCGAAGCAGCGCTGCCGCGTGAAAAAACGGCAAAGCGCTAATTGCATCTTGCACCGCAGCCGGAAGTACGCCAATCGGCACATAAATACCGGTAATAAACCCGGCGGTCGTGCCAGTGACAATACTGACCGATGAATACGCCGAGTCACTTTTTACCAGCGACGCAATCAAACTCGCAAACCCCGAAAAGACCAAACAGAATAACGCTAATAATCCCACTGTTCGCAGTACGTCACCAGTCGACAGCCATTCCACACCAGTTGCTACCAAGTACAGCTCACTGAGCCCAAAAACCAATAACGACATGCTGAACGATATTATGAAAGCTGCCCCCAAATATCCCATGATAATTTTCCAGCGCGCTACCGGCGACACGCTAAAATCTTTAAAACGGCTAGCCGCTTGGTCGGCAACAAAAATTTGCATCGCCCCAAGGCTGGTGGTAATTGGTGTCAACGTAAGAATACCGGCAAATACCCACGAATTTATAAACCCTTCAACCTCCTCGCGCGAGGCAAACGGAAATTTATCCTGCACGCTTTCGACCTGCACACTCCCTAAAAACAGAATATACAACAAGAACATCATTAATGACGCCAGCAGCGAAAAAAACACACTCGCGCGGTCGCGGAAGAATATCCGGATATTGCGCAGTATTAAACTACCAATCATAACTTATCGCCTCCTGGTTGGCCGTTTTGTGCCAGCGTTAAGAACATGTCATCCATGGTGCCGTGTAAAAACTCAAAATCTACTATTAGCGCTTCATTGGCTTTTAAAAGATTAAGAGCTGTCGCGCTATCTGGCGGATGAATAATCAGCAAGTCGTCTTTTTGCTGCAGTTCATAACCAGCCGCCCGCAATACTGGTACCAGCCGATCAGTGTCGCCTTTTAGCCGCAACTGATTACGAGTAAATTGTGCTCGTAGCGCCTGCGGCGTGCCGTGGGCAATTATACTGCCCTTATGAATCACGTAGACATCGTTCGCCCGTTCAGTTTCTTCCATATAATGAGTAGTCAGAAAAACCGTCAGGCCAGTCTGCGTCTGCAACTCGTAAATCGTGCGCCACACCGCTTCGCGGCTCTGCGGATCAAGCCCTGCAGTTGGCTCATCTAAAAACAATATCTGCGGATTATGGAGTAGTGCCCGAGCAATATCTACCCGACGTTTTTGGCCGCCCGACAGCGTACCATACGGCTTTTTCAGAAAATCAGTCAGCCCAATTCGCTCCGCTAGTTCATTGATTCGTTCGGTGGTATATTTTTGACTTAATTTATATAATGCTGCCCGGCTCTGTAAATTTTCAAGCACGCTCAGTAGTGGATCCAGCACTGAATACTGAAATACCACCCCGATGGCTCGTCGTATGGCATCATTTTCTTGGCCTAAAACGTGCCCAGCCACAGTCACCTCGCCGCTAGTGGGGGCAAGCGCAGTGGTCAAACAGCTTATAGTAGTGGTTTTTCCAGCGCCGTTTGTTCCAAGGAAAGCAAAAATCGAGCCTTTTTTTACTGTAAAAGAGATATTATTAACAGCGGTGTACTGGCCGTATTTCTTTACGAGATTCGAAACGATAATGTCATGGTTCATTTTTATGGGTTAATGATAGCATACTACTTCTTTAATTACAGCTTGAAACGTTCATCGTTACGTTGTATGCTATAAGAACCGCTTACTTCATCTGGAGGAAAAGTGAGTAGTCGCTGGGAATTCGATAGACAATCAGGCGAACTGACAGTTCGTCGCTTGAAAAAAAGTTTCGCTCCTGGGGCCTTGCCCGACAGCCCGCATATTTCTTCGATTAAAATAGTCGGGAACGCTAAAACTATTGCAATTCAGCTTAATCTAGAACCCGACGGCAAAGCCAGAGGCCTTGCGGCGGCTGGAGTCATCTCAACGCTTATATTGTTGGCTCAGCATGGCTACCTTGACACGGCTCAGAATGTAGCCAAATCAAATGAAGATACCGGCGTTATTAGGTTCATTTTCGATCAGCTCCCAATTCAGCTACCACATATAATCCTAAGAGGTCTAAGCATCTTCCGCAATGTGGATGTTGTGATTGGCGAACGAACGGTTACCATTGGACCTCAGATCGCGGGCGATATTGCATCGGTAAATAAGGCCGCAAGCGACCTTTGGGATCTCTTGCGAAAATATAAGGTAGTTGCCAAGAGCTATCCGCAGCATTAAACAAAGTGCTCGTTGACACACGTAGCGTCCGGACTCGATCGTCTATCCGTGAAACGCCAATACACTGAAAAGTGCACACAGAGGATCACGGCATCATAGAGGGACGCCGCCCGATCAGCAAGCACGCAGGTTGTGCTTGACGCCACTCAGGAGTCAAGCACAACCTATTTTTATAATCAGTCAGTTTTAAGCTATTAATCCATCGCTAGTCGTTGCGGCTGCCTACATTACGGCGCTCCGGCTATACCAGGCATGCAACCACACAGTGTTATACCCGAATAGCCATGCTGCTTGGACCTTCACTATGGGCGCTAGCGATAGCCGCTAGCATAGCAATCTTTGTTATGAATAAACTGCGGTTATTTCATATTCCAGCCGTGGCAACCAGCGCTGTGGCTGTTTTGGTACAGCCAGTCTCGCCAATCGTATTTATGCTGGGCGTGCTTATGGGAAGCATGTTGGTCGTAGCTGTTGCCGCACTAGCTTCCAGAATGACTAAAAAACTTACTTATCCTCTTTTTTGGTAAATAAACCGGGGTGGTATACTTATTGATATGAATCTTGTCCACCCTGATATTGCTACCGTTACCCTGGAAGATGTGCTGTATGCCTTAAGCGATTCGGTGCGCCTGCAAATCGTCAAGGCACTGCATACCGCCGAGCAGCCGCTTACCTGCACCGAAGCCGCTAAAAGCATTGAGGGTTTAGCAATTTCAACCCGCTCGCACAGTTTTAAAATTCTTCGAGAACGTGGGGTTATATACTCGCGGCAGCAAGGCAGAGAATGCTACAGCACCGTACGGCTCGAAGAACTTGAACAGCGCTTTCCAAAAGTCGTATCGACAATTCTTCAGCTACAGTAATTCGCTCCACAGTAAGCCAAGCCACTATGTATGGTACACTTTTATAGATATCATCAGCAGCTATCGGAGGGGGTAAATGGAATATATTGAGATTATCGGCGCACGCGAAAATAACCTGAAAAATGTTTCATTAAAAATTCCTAAGCGTAAAATTACCGTTTTTACGGGCGTTTCCGGCTCGGGAAAATCTTCGATCGTATTTGATACGATTGCCACCGAAGCCCAGCGGCAGCTCTACGAAAACTTCAGTATGTTTATTCGTAACTTTTTACCGCGCTACCCGCAGCCCGATGCCGATGCAATTGAAAACTTATCGATGGCAATTATTGTTGATCAAAAGCGGCTCGGCGGCGGGTCGCATTCTACCGTGGGCACGATTACCGATATCAACCCGGTGCTCAGATTATTATTCTCTCGTGTGGCGACACCGGAAGTGGGCGCTTCAAACTATTTCTCGTTTAACGACCCGCACGGCATGTGCCCGGAATGTAGCGGGCTCGGCAAAAAAATGACGATTAAAACCGATGGTTTTATTGATATGTCCAAATCGTTGAACGAAGGAGCGATCCAGGTGCCGTTTTTTGCCACCTGGGAAAATAACTCGTACAAATCGACCGGCTTCTTTGACAACGACAAAAAACTGGCCGACTACACTACCGAAGAACTCGACTTACTATTGCACGGCAAAGATCGCACCTACAAGCTACAAATTGGCGAAGGCACCATGAATGCGCGCTTTGTTGGCGTGCTCGAAAAAATTACCCAAGCCTACATTAAACGCGATATTAAAACCCTCTCTGCCCGCACGCAAAAAACCGTAGCGCCGTATCTTAAATATGCTGAATGCCCGCTATGCCATGGTGCACGGCTCAACCAGCAGGCATTGGCTGCTAAAATTAATGGTCGAAACATCGCTGATATGACGGCGATGGAAGTTGGGAAATTAATTCCACTACTGCAGGAGATTACCGAACCAATTGCAAAAAGCATGGTCGAAACACTCACCCAACGCCTGCAGCACATGGTGGATATTGGCCTCGGCTATTTAAGCCTGAACCGCGAAACTGATACCCTTTCGGGTGGTGAATCGCAGCGTATAAAAATGGTCAAACACCTCAGTAGCAGTTTAATAGACGTGACGTATATCTTTGATGAGCCAAGTGTCGGCTTGCACCCGCGCGACGTGCATCGGTTAAATGAATTGCTGGTTAAGCTCCGGGATAAGGGCAATACCGTCCTTGTGGTCGAACACGATCCAGATGTTATTAAAATTGCCGATCATATTGTTGATGTCGGCCCACTCGCCGGCACTAAAGGCGGCACTATTATGTTTGAAGGTAGCTACAGCGAACTGCTTCACGCTGATACTTTAACAGGGCGACACTTACAACAAGCATTGCCAATCAAAGGCGAATTCCGGAAGCCAATCAGCACCTTGCCCATAAAAAACGCCTCGCTCAATAACCTGCAAGATGTCAGCGTGACTATTCCTACGGGCGTTATGACGGTCGTCACCGGGGTAGCTGGTTCTGGTAAAAGCTCGTTAATTAACCAGGTATTTCTGCGACAATACCCCCATGCGGTGGCAATTGATCAATCGGGCATCGGTGCCAACCGGCGCGGCAACCCAGCTACTTACACTGGCATCATGGATGACATCCGGAAGGCTTTTGCGCGCGCCAATGCGGTTGATGCCGGTTTGTTTAGCTTTAACTCAAAAGGCGCCTGCGACAATTGCCAAGGAGCCGGAGTTGTGTATACCGATCTGGCATTTTTAGACGGCGTGAAAACACCCTGTGAAGTCTGTGGCGGCAAACGTTTCAAAGAAGAAGTGCTGCGTTACACTTTAAACGGTAAGTCAATTAGCGACGTCCTGGAACTAACCATCACTAGTGCGCTCGATTATTTTGACCAGAAGGAGATTGTTCGCAAATTACAAACCCTTTACGACGTAGGGGTGGGTTATTTAACACTTGGCCAACCGCTTAACACGCTTTCGGGCGGGGAATGTCAGCGTATTAAGCTCGCCAGCGAACTCCACAAGCAGGGCAATATTTATGTACTTGACGAACCAACCACCGGGCTGCATATGTCGGATATTACCCACCTGCTGGAAATCATGAACCGCTTGGTTGACACTGGCAATACCGTGGTGGTAATCGAGCACAATCTCGATATTATCCGTAATGCCGACTGGATTATTGACATGGGCCCAGAAGGCGGCAGTCGCGGCGGAAAAGTGATGTTTGAGGGCACGCCACTCGAGCTAAAAGCTGCCAAGCATTCGATTACTAGTGCCTATTTGTAGATATAATAAATAACTTTTGAAAATTATGCGGGGCTACCAGTTTGTACTGATACCCCCGGTGTCCCGATTTACCTCACCGACTGCTGGTGGAAGTGCTGGATAATCTTGAAGTGGGTCTTGATGAAGCGATCCTCAGCAAGCAGCTTCCTGATTTCCTCGAAGGTCCGCCACTCTGCCGTCACGGCTTCCTTGCTATCTGGCTGAAGCTCTACGCCCTCGAGCGCAGGGTTGTCAGTGCTTCGTGCAAAGGTGAACCATTCTTCGCCCCAGGCGTGAAGTGTATCGGCCTTGCCGCCCTTGGGCCAGGAGATCACCTCCTGCAGCTGGAGCTTACCAAGCGAAGCTCGAACGATACCAGCTTCTTCCTTGGCTTCCCTAAAAGCAGTGTCTTGGGTATTCTTGCCTAGCTCGCAGTGCCCACCAGGGACACTGTACTCAATCTCGCCGTTACGCCTTACCCCCACGATGGCATAGGTGATCAGTTCGTTATACTGACGCTGTTCAATGCGCTGCAGGATCAGGTTGCCAATGCGCTGCGGACCATAGCGGTAATACTTGCCGGGCCCGGTGTACATGCCGATCTTCGGGTGAGTCAGTACCTGCTCCGCGCGCGGATGCAGGGGCCGGCCCGTCGTATCGACCAACAAGCCCAGCTTGCGCCACTCCGCTACCCTCTTCTCTGGGAGAGGCTGTTCCCTTGTGACAATCACATCCATCTCTGAAGATCGCCGCATACGTGTTGCAGCGCCATAGGTATCGGCAAAATGCGGACCACCGTCAGGAATATCAATCCGATTATCGTGCTTTCGAGCATCGTTCAGCAGCTGTCGCCATACCTCTGGCTTATACTGCAAGCGGTTTTCACGCGGCGGGTATCCTTTAACGGGCTGTTTGCCGATAAGCTCTGTAGCCTCGCTTGACGTAAGCTTTGGCATATCCCGGTAGCTGACGGTCATCATCTCACCTCTCTTTGTATCGAAGACAACGCCTTAGTATAGCAAAAAAGCAGGTAGCGCCAAAATGACGCCACCTTTTCACTAGCACAACCCAGCTCGCGACAAGCCGAGCTCCATCTTGGCGTCATGCGGCTCCAAGCCTGAAACGAAGCGCTTCAGCTCCACCGCCAGCACCGGAATAATAGTGATTCGTTCACCTTCCTCGGCAAGACCCTGCTGCGTATTCTTCCACCGCTCAAGATAAGCATCAAGCTCAGTCGATGAAAGCTGAGCTTTGGCCAAGAAAAAATGCGCCTCTTCCTTGATCGTTCCCGGTGAAGCTGCAACTGGCTTGCCGAGCGCCTTCAGCTTCAAGGAAGCGGGCGGCAGTCCGGTTTCCTCCGCAGCCTCGCGGCGTGCAGCTTCCTCTGCAGTTTCTTGACTATCAATACCGCCGGCAGGATTAGCCACAATCTTGGCGCGATAGAGCTCACGGTACTGCTCGGTGAAAAGTACGTAGGTGCGCTTGCCATCACTGACAGTCACCACAACATCCACCGTCGGTCGCCGAATAATGCCCTGCACGGACCACTTCTCGCCACCCACATTCACATACAAGTGGTAAATCTTGCCCTTCCAAGCATCACCATGAAGGACATTCAGCCAGTCGCCATCCGCAAGGGGAAAACCGCACTCCTCAAGAAACTCGCGCACTCTTTCGGGCGTAATCTTGACATCACTAAGTGTCAGGCTGCCATTCGGCGCGCCCTTAATCCAAATCTCCACCACAGCTCCTTAGCTCGTACGACACTTCCATAGTAGCACGCCGCACAAGAAATACCAGACGAAGCGGGTGACAGCTGCCACCTGGCAGCACTAATTGTCGCTACTGATAACGGCACCTAATTAACATAGCAGAAACGACCCTCAGCTAGCTGCTTTTATCTCTTCCATGGCTTTCATGAGCGCCTTGCCGGTCGACTATTGGGCAGTCGATGCACCTATGCCAGATAAATCGCTCGAGGAGTTCTTCCCACAGCGTAGGTAGACACGCAACAAGGTCAGGAATGCTCTTATCCCTGACCTTCAAATTTATTGCAATTGTCCGTTCTAATACTTTTATAAGCTTCCGGGTTATGGACTTTCTAAATTAAACTTCCAACTTCATAATTACCGCTTTTTATATACCCAAAGCGCCTTTATCATTTCATACAAGCTAAAGGCGATTACCATCAGACAAAAGATAATAAAAGCATTAGTCGCAATTTGCTCAACTAAACCCACGTCTCCGCCATTTTTCGCAACTGAAGCAATGAATTCATCGCTGATAAGCGGCCGTACACCAATGAGTAAGCCAAAAAGGATAATTGTTAAGCTATTAAGCACCGCAATCAACCAAACCGTCAGCTTATTCCAGACCCCGACCGCTAGCTTGACTAGTTCAACGGCTAATGATGACACCGATAGCAGAAGTAGCAGTACCAACCAAACTGGCCAAAGACTGTCAGAAAGCAGCAGGGGAACATTTGGTGCGATTGCTTGATGGATAAAGGGTATTTGCCATAAAACTCCAATTATTGCCAGGATCGACCAGACTACTCCGGCCATGGCTTCACTTTTTGGTATTTGTCGCTCTTTTGGAATTATAGGAAGTTGATCTGGCGTCCAGTCGGCGCTGATGGCTGGCTGCCGATCTTTGGATGGCTTGGCGTCAACCCGCTCAACTGCAGCAATAATTACTGTTACCCACAGAAAAATATGTATTGCAACGTTTATTGCAGCATAAGCCGCTTCGGCGAGGAGCTGGGCAATATTTCGTGTTTCTGCTAATTCTAAAACGATGACTGCTATTGCTACGGTAATTGGGACAATTAATAACAAATTTTTAAGCAAAGTAACGTAGGCGTCAAAATAGCGCGGGCCAATTAAATAACGTTTGGCATCCGTGTACTGAGCTGCGAACTTTTCAGGATCGCCCAGCTCTTGCAGCACCTGTTTTACAATGGCCTCTGTTGGCTCGTGGCCAGCTTTATCGGCCACCATAGCTTCTATGTCTGATGTCAATTCCCGCGCGACGTCTTTGCGCTGACGTTCGGGAAGCTTTCTGGTTACCGCGTACACATATCGTTCTATTACATCCATATTACTTCCTCTCCTTAAGAAGTTTTTGCATAATACCCGTCATTGCTGACCATTCGTTTACAAGTTTTCCATACAGAATTTCGCCTTCTTGGCTCAGCCAATAGTATTTACGCGGCCGCGTGTCTGCCATTTCCCACACGCTCTGTAGTACACCTTGTTTTTCCAACCGGCGCAACAAAGGGTAAAGCGTGCCGGCATCAACCGGCACACCAACTTCTTTCAAGGCCTGTAATAGTCCGTAGCCATAGTGCCGCGAGTGCAATAAACTCAGCGTCGCAACAACAATTGTGCCACGACGCAGCTCCAAAACTTGACTATCTATAAATTCATGCGACATTGCTTCTATAATACGGCGGGTGTCTCTCTATGGCAACCATCGAGAGACACCCTTAAATTTATAGGTTTTGATACTATTCCCACCGGAACGTTTTAATACCGACAACAAACACGATTAACATCCAGGCGATAATAATTGCCAGCTCAGTGCCCAAGGCCAGCAAATGCGCGCCATCAACCACAATCGAACGGATACCGTCAACAATTGGCGTCAGCGGTAAGTAAGTCGTAAGTTCTTGCAGCCACTCAGGCATCAGCGCACGCGGAATCCATAACCCACTAAAGCCAAGCGAGGTAATAAAGACGATTTGGCCGTAGACATCTGCCTGGGTTGAATTCTTCGACCAACCGCCAATAGCCAATCCGAATCCGAGCATCAGGGCTAACGAGACTAACGTGAAGATACCGAATTCAAGCCAGTTTCCGCGCATTTCAAGGTCAAAAATCGTTAGCGCCAGAATCGTCATTAAGGCTACAGCGAGCACCCCGACCACTGCATACGCCAGGATCGTGCCAAGAATCAGCTGTCGCGACTTCAGGGGCGTTACCCGCAAGCGGCGCAACACGCCCATCTTTTTATCGGCTGGAATCGCTGAAGCCACCCCAAATATACCCACCATCATAATCGCCATACCAGTGAACATTGCAAACAGGCCATCGAAGATCTTGGCTTCCTTGCCTTCAATACTGACTTTTTCTAAGGAAACCGGAAAAGAAGCTCCAAGAAGGTTTTTATTGGCCTCGCTCGATATTTTCTCCATCACGCTCATCACGATATCGCCGTTAGTTCGGTCGGCCTGATCTAGGTACACTTTTGCCTTGCCCGCCGGCTTGCCATCTTGCATAGCACCAAAGCTTGCAGGCAGCTCAATGATGGCATCGAGCTTGTTATCCCGCATATGTTGCTTGGCTTCATCAAGGCTATACTTTTTGTCGGTTTCTTTAAATACCGTGACTTTCTTTACCCCATCAGCGAAGCTTTTAGCCAACTGATGCTCAGAGTTATTAACTAGCGCAACTTTCATAGAAATATTATCGGTATTGCGCGTAAACGCTCCAAAGATAAGCAGCAGCAGCGCAGGGATAGAAAACAGCACAATCAAGGTGATCGGGTCTCGTATCACGCGCTTAAACTGCGAGACCGCCATTTGTAGAGTAGTATTCATATTAGTCTCTCAACCCTTTTCCTGTTAAGTTGATGAACACATCTTCTAGATCGGCCTGAAGGACCTCTTTTGGTTTTTTAAAGCCAGTTTCTAGAAGCTGCTTAATGAGCGCTGCCGGGCTATCCATAGCAATAATCTCGCCATTATCCATCACGGCCACGCGATCGCAGAGTAACTGTGCTTCTTCCATATAATGCGTGGTCATGACAATGGTGATACCGCGAGCTTTAATGTCCTGGATGAGCTCCCACAAATTTTGTCGCGCTTGTGGGTCAAGACCGGTTGTTGGCTCATCGAGAAATAGTACTTTCGGGGTATTAATTAACGCCGCCGCGATGCTAAAACGCTGCTTTTGGCCGCCCGAAAGCTTTTCAGGGTAATCTTTTGCTTTTTCGGTTAGATTAACGCTGGCCAGAATCTTATCAATGTCAATTGTTACGTTATAGATGCTCGCGAGCAGTTGCAGTTGCTCACGTAGATTCAGCCGTTCATAAAATGCTGTCGACTGCGTTTGTACCCCAATGATTTTTTTAATTTCGTTTGGGTGTTTTGAAACATCTATGCCATCTATAAACGCTTGGCCTTCATCGATGTGGCGCAGTGTTTCAATCATTTCGAGGGTGGTTGTTTTACCGGCACCATTTGGGCCAAGGATGCCAAATATTTCACCTTTTTTAATGGCGAAGCTTACACCCTTGACTGTGGTTTTATTGCCGTAGCGTTTTGTTAACCCTTCGGCAACAACAATAGTATCTTGCTCCATGCTTTATCCTTATATTATTTATTGAACTACGTTCTGCAACACATTATAGTGTGTAGCGCACAGTATTGCAATAGTAAAGATGTATTATTTACGTTTTCATCTGTTATTTTGAATTATTTCCTTACTATTACGGCTCCTTCAGCTTGCGCGCACAACTTATAAGGCTTTATAGCACACTGTGCCCCTATCGTCAGCGAGTATTAATATTTAATTATATATGTTATAATAATGTAACTTGCACTTCTCGCTTCAAGGGTGTACTTTAAGGTTCAACGGCAGGTTTAGGAGACAAATGCGAACCCGGCTCCTGATTATTGGTGTCGTGGCGATTTTCGTCGGCTTATTCCTACTAATCAACTCCGCTATTCCAAATAGCACTCCCGGCGTCAGCATTGTTGGGGGCAACATTGCCCGGCTGCCACAAGGTGAAGCGTTCGTCTTGACTTATCGCGACGGAAAAACTGATTATATCTGGAAAATCACCCATGATAACCAGGTGGTCAAATTCAGCTGCCTGAACTGGTTCTGCCCCGACCTCGGGTCGGTTCCCTCTGCGGGGTTGATTGCACGAAAAAGGTCGACGCCACCCTGTGGTACGACTTCTACATAACACAGCGCGCAGACGGCGTGGTAGATATACAGTGGCCCTGGGGGTGGAAGTACCGCCCAGCGTAGCCTGAAAGTGCATGGGCGCCAAAATGATGCGATTATCGAATCACTCTGGCGCCCTTTTGCATGTAACCAAAATTCGCCCGCCATGAGCTCGATCTGATCGCTGCATGTTGCTTGTGCTCTATTATTCAATTAGAATGAGCGTATCATGACATACACTTTTGATAACGATCGTTACATTTTACGCATGGAGAGGGGCGAGCAATGGACTCAAGTGTTTGCTCAATTTGTAAAAGAAACAGGCTGTCATAGCGCATGGATAAGTGGCTTTGGCGGTCTCGATGCGGTGACCATAGGCTTCTTTGAATTTGACACCAAGGACTATCGGTGGAAAGAATTTGTTCAGCCTTTAGAAATGCTTTCAATCACCGGCAGCATTTCTCTAAACGAGCAAGGCCAGCCGATGTTTCATGTCCACGGAGTATTCGGCGACAAAAGCTATCGAACAATTGGTGGTCATTTGGGCGATTTTACGATATCTGTGACGGCAGAAATTTTCATACAGCCACTTAACAAGCAGTTGCACCGTAAAATGGACGAGAAATTGCGAGTGCAGCTCCTTGATCTCACCGATTAGCGCAAAATGATGCGTGGTTAGGCAGTCAGCTCGAACCAAACCCCACCGAACTAGCTAAAAGCCGCACCTGTTTCCCTTTAAAGGATCCTGTCAGTTGTAAGGCAAATAACATGTTTCAGATGATAATCTCCGTGTGTAGCATCGATCATATGTCGAGCTACTACACTAACCCACACGTTAATACAAAGATAGCAACTCCATGCGCAATAGCCGCTGGCCAGATGCCGTGTTTTAAGCGTAGAAATGCGCATACTGCTCCTTCATACAAGGTAAATAAAAGGACGACTGGGCCAATGTCGGTCACGGTGGTCGCTAAAAATGTATGGCCGAGGGCAAATATAAATGCCGAGAGTACCGCAGCTCGCACCGGTGTGTATATCTGTTCAAAATAGCCCTGTAAATAGCCCCTAAATAGTATTTCCTCAAGCAGATTACCGACAACAATCATGACAAATAACACAGGCAACACGGCATACGCCACCTCGCCACCTCGCTCACTCAGAGGAATAGATAGAAGCGATACTACTGCTATATATGGGAACGTAATGGCGGCCGCACCAACAACACCCCATAGAATTGTGCGACCATTCAACGGCCCCCAGCACAGATATTGCTTCATACTGCGATTCATACACACAAGGCCGAGCACAATTCCTAGTAGCAGCGCGCCCATTAAGGATAGGATTGCCATGTCATCCGTAAATCTAATCCAGGGTATCAACCCATTTGCAAGCCCGAATTCCCAGAAGCCGAGTGGAGTCATAGCGTCACGTAAAAGTATAAAGCCAAATATAAGAAGCAGGATCTTTATTGCGATAGTTTTTTTATCCGCAAGCAATGCATACACCACACCAAAGATAAGTAAGCCAGGCACAATACGAAGTAAATAATCTGCAAATTCAACCATTACGCTTAAGTATGATATAGGAAGGGCTATTTCACAAGAGACTGCTGGAATATAACTGAGATTAAGTCTCTGATACCTAGCAAATTTAGACCCCAAGGCTGAATGGGGTTCAGCCTTGGGGTGACTTTTTGAACAAACGAGACGGTGTTACCCCAGTGAAACTTGAGGAAGAGGCAGTTCCCGGAGGGCGTCTAGCTCATGACCCAGTGCTGCGAGCAGGGTGTCTCGTTTTTGCGCGGAAGCTGCATGATTAGGATAGCGGTTTGCCCACTCCTGAACCGCACGTGCATACGCTTTAACCGCTTCATATCCTATCACAAGCATGACATTTGGTATCGGCTCGATCTCAGGGCGGGCAATTCTACTAGCAACATCTGGGTCGGTAGTACCCCTTATTACCCTGTGCGTCCGCAACCGGTAACCCTTTACGAGCGCATGCCGACTGTTGGTGGTGTGGTTACCTTCTGCTTTAAAGTAGTTAGGCGATGCTATAGTTATTTTCCGTGGCCTGAGTACGTCGAGCTCGCCCCGGTCTGTCCCATCAAGAAAATCAGGAAATGCAACTACAACATTCATCTGTGCGAGATTAGTGCGTACAAGTTTACTATTCTTTTCTACGTATTCTTTTACACTCGTAACGCCAGCTCGATGCGAAAGAGGCTTCGGCTGTTCATGAATAACCATCGCATGCAAAACCATTCGCTTCACAGGGTCTGCAATTGTGGCATCTACCTCCTCCAGGGCCGCTGTCTTTTTTTCAGAAGATCCATCTTCGTGAGCCTTCCAGACACGTTCATAAAGTGATGTAGTCACAAAACTATACTATCGAATTAGTAGCACAATTACTAGTTGCAGGCTGAGAATAGACTTGTGAGACAATGCGCTAACTCATCGGAAGCCAGCCTATCACCCACTCACTATGTAGTGGTGTGGAGCGGTCGTCTGTAGAAGGACCTTATATGAGCTAGTTTAAAAACATTACTGACAATGAAAAAGATTGACTTTCGTCAATCCTTTTCATGGCTGGGGCGGTAGGACTCGAACCTACGATCTCATGTGCCAGAAACATGCGCCTTACCAACTTGGCCACGCCCCAATAGCTTTTAGGATTATAGCAAAATATCTTAATTATCTCAATAAATACTGCCTGCGCCTTCTGGAAAAAAGCGCAGGCAGGCCATACTAGGAATTCATGGCGTGCTTCAGCAGCTCGTATACCCGAGTGTTATTTGCGGCGATCCATGGCTGCTTACCCGGGGCATTCTTTAGCATCGTGGCAACGCCACCGGCCTCAGTAACAATACTCCAAGCAGCAGCCACGTCGTGCAGATGGACTCCGCGAGACACAAATCCAACCACCGGTCCGGCGGGCGGCATAAAGCCTCGAAGCCGATACATCTTGAGCAGCTCGGGGTCGGCAACAGCGCACGCCTTAAATACCGCACCGTCAACACGCCAGGGCGTAAAGCCCTGAGCATTGAGGTTATTAATCAGCTTTTGCGCTTCGGGGGTCTTCTTGACAGTAACCAATACCGTACCCTTGGTGGGCTGGCTGTCAAGGCTAAGCCGCTCCTGGCTCTTCCGCACCGTGCGGAACGCACCGCTACCCTTGCTAGCTGAATAAATAACCGGCTCCCCGCCGAGCAGCGGCAGCCCCACAACACCAACCACTGGCTCCTTATTCCACAGGCCAATCGATGGGCCGGCTAGCGACACTCGTGGCCGCCTACTTTGCCCAGCAATCAAGTCGTGCGTGCCATCAACCGGATCAAGAACAACAATGCCATTGTCGCCATACTTTGCGGTACTGCCATCTTCTTCACTTAGCACTCGGAGATGCCGATAAAGTCCAACCACCATTTCGCTCACTGCATCGTCAAGCGGAGTCTTTTTGGTGCCATCGGACTTAGTGATTACGGTTAGCTTTCCCTTGTGAAAGACATCCTCAATCAGCTCGTTGCAATTGCGGATAACTCCTCGTGCAAAGTGCAGCTCGTCGCTCAGGGAACGCATGTTGCACCCTTTCGTAGTAGGTGCCTTAATTATATCTTATTTTACAGAATACCACTCGACGTTCACTGTAAAACCCATGTCAACTTTTCAGCTTTGTTACCGACAAACACGCCAGCAACGCGATCAGTAGCACAGCAGCAAAATAGACTATGCCGTGGGGAATAATCGAAAACCCTCCAAATAACGCGACTTCGTGCGAACTGCTGGCAGCCATGCCGAGCCACAGGCAAGCTGTTATAAGACCAAGCGCCGCGCTGATTCTTCGAAATGCCCTGCTAAGCGGTAGCGCAAGTACGTACGGCAGTGCAAATACTTCTATGGTGACGATACTAGCCGCAAGCACAATCCCGCCATCAGGCGATAGGGTAAACTGTCGTTCAAGAATACCGCTGAACTCTTCGAAAGTTGCCAGTTGGGTCACCGCCATGCCAGTTAAAAACACGGCGTATAGGGCGATAGCTTTAGCGCGAAAGCTCCGCAGCGAGTAATCCACTGTTTCAGGGCCAGGTAGATGCGCCACTACTGTGCCCTGAATATCTTTTTCACGTATCGGGCCGTGTTCTCGGCTGTCGGTACTTTCGAGCCGGTTATCGCCTACCAAAAAGTAGCCGCGCGCATCATGCCTCTCAACCCTCTTGAGCACTTCCCTGCCGGCTAGCTTCGCCACTACTACTTCGCCAACCTCAGGCAGTCGACGCTTCACCACCACCACCGCCCCCGGGCGAAACCGTGGCACCATGCTGTTGCCTTTGACGCGCCTGAAAAACATGGCTATTTCTGTGAATCAGCGAAGAGGTGCACGACTTTATGCACCATATCATTTAACGCCTCCGCTTCTTCCAGGCTTACTGTTTGCTTGGTTTTACCGGCTTGCTTGGCAGTTTTCCACAAAATGTCGTGCAGATCAGGAAATTGCTCAAGATGTTCGGGCTTAAAATAATCACTCCATAAAATATAGACTTGCTCTTTGACTTTTTGGGCATGTTCTTCTTTGATTTTTACAGCCCGCACGAAGGTATTGTATTTTTCAACAGAATCAAGTTCTCCAAGTGCCGCAATTTTTTCCATCATTCGCTTAACGGTAGCCGCCGCGTGGCGCAAAGTATCGGTTTCATAAATGCCGCAGGGAAGGTCGCAGTGGGCTTCAACATCTTTAAACATGAACGTCTCCTTGTTAGGTTCATAGTAATTATACCGCAGATTGCTCAATTAAGACGTGATCATACCGCTCACATCCACTTTTGTTACTAAAATGGCGCAAAAAATGCTTGAGCTTAAGATGAATTTAATGTATAATAAAGGGAAGCGAATGCAATAAACAAACACTCAAAAACGGTGCAGCTCGCTCTACGATATCCACCACAACACGCTGTTAGCTCAGGTTAAGCCTGAGCTTTTGGCGTTTTATTGGGTTTTTTTTGACTGTTCTTGGCGCCATTTTGCAATATCGGCGTGGTTGCCACTTAAAAGCACTTCGGGCACCTTTAGGCTGCGAAATTCTGCCGGCCGTGTGTACTGAGGAAATTCCAGCGTTTCGCCGTCACTAAAGCTTTCGATTTCGGCACTAGTTTCGCCCCCTAAGACGCCAGGCATGAGCCGAACAATACTATCAATAATAGTCATGGCCGGTAGCTCACCGCCAGTTAAAACATAATCACCAACTGAATACTGAGCTTCAACTACCGCAGTGATCCGCTCATCGTAGCCTTCGTAGCGGCCACATATGAATATCAGTCCATTAGTTGCTTTAGCGTGCTGCACCGCCTCCGCCTGCGCCCACCGTTTGCCGCGCGGAGTCATTAAAAGTACTTGTGCTGTGGGGTCAGTGGCTTTGGCCGCTTCAACTGCCGCAAATAGCGGTTCAGGTTTGAGTAGCATGCCGTCACCACCACCGTAGGGCGTGTCGTCTACCTGCCGCCGTGGGCCCAAACCAAAAGTCCGCAGGTCAATGGTTTCAAACTGTACCACTCCTTGGTTTTGCGCCTTCCACATCATACTGGCGTTCAACACGCCCAAAAACATGTCCGGGAACAGCGTAATAACTTGGATTTTTCGTGGTGATACTTGCATAGCTTCAATAATACTGTATTTTAGTCGGTTTTTCGTAATAATTGCGGCAATTGCCATTCTTCCACTCTGGGGCGCTGCTTCAAGAAGTATTCGCCCGAGGTTGACTCTTGCTGGTAGCGCGAAATATCAATGCCGTTTTCTTGTATATCTCTTAGCGCACCAACCAAACAATCGACATCGTAAAAATTACTAAATATCCCAAAACTAGCACGCACCATGCCCGGAACCGAGCGTTTATCCCCCGCTTCCAAGGACCGAACCGTTTCAGCGAACTCTAATTGCCCCACTCCCAAAAGCCGCGTCACATACGGATGCGCACAGAAGCAGCCATTTCGCACACTAATATGATGCTGGTAGCCGAGTTCGGCAGCAACCAATTGATGCGAGATGCCCTCTAAATTAAAAGGCAGTACTCCCACCCGCGAGGCTGTTTGTTCGGGCTGAGTATCACCATAAAGTTGCAGGCCTTCAATAGTGGCTAGTTTACCCAGGGCATAAGCAGTCAGGGTTGCTTCGTGGTGGGCAACTTTTTCCATACCAACACCCTCAAGCACGCGTGCCGCTGCGGCAAAAGCCGCCGCTCCTAATGCGTTGGGCGTTCCGGCTTCAAAACGATCCGGCAGCTCGGCCCAGCTCACGGCTGTATCGGTCACGACTTTGATCGTACCGCCGCCACTGAGTGGCGGGCGAGTCCCGGTGAGGTATCGTTTTTTACCAATCAGGGCGCCGGAGCCAAGCGGAGCGTACATTTTGTGGGCCGAAACTGCTAGGAAGTCAATACCGAGTGCTGACATATCAATCGGTCGATGTGGCGCTAGCTGGGCGGCATCTACCGCAACTAAGGCATCAGCAGCGTGAGCCTGCTGCGCGATTGAAGCCACATTCGGCATGATCCCAGTGACGTTCGAGGCACCCGACACCGCTACCAACTTTATTTTTCCGGCGTAGCGCACCAAAAGCTCCTCAAAGTGCGCTTCATCAAACCGTCCATCCACATCTACTTCAACATATTGCACGTTGGCCCCGGTGTGCCGCCACGGAAGGTCGTTGCTATGGTGGTCCATGACCGAGCGAATGATGACGTCTTCTCGATCGAATGTGAGCGCTTGCGCCAGAAGATTGATTGCTTCGGTAGTGTTTTTAGTAAATATTACCGTATCAGTTTCGGCATCAGCCCCAAAGAATTCCCCAATTATCTCGCGCGAGCGTTCATAAACTTCAGTCGAAATTCGAGCATTTTCACCCGCTCCTCGGTGCACCGACCCATACGAATCTAAAAGTTCAGTAACCGTTTCCTGGACCGCCGCAAAGGCCGGAGTAGTCGCAGCGTTATCCAGTAAAATTGACCGTTCACGATTGACGCCCACCATTTGTGGCATCCCCTCAAGCGACTGAGCGTTACTTTGTTCAAACATATCCCTCCGTAACTGCCGCTTTTTTACTTATTCAAGAACCACAAAACCCGCCGTTGTGGCGGGGTTTGTAGACAAATAAAGCTCTCAACTTTATAAATATAACGTTGCTCGCATAAGCTTTTTTGGTTCTCGCAGAATTTTGTGCTTCGAACTAATAGAATTATATATCGAGATCGTCGAGATCTGCAAGTTCTTTTCGGGTCTTTTTTGTGAGGTCAGATTCGTTTTCCACAGGACCAGCGTCAGAGTTTTGCACAGCCTGGTCGTCGGTATGGTCTGATGATGTAGTATAGCTTTGGTTCGGGTCGTCGTTATTAACAATTTTTAGGTTATAACGGGCATCATTTTTTGTACCGAGTGCCCTTAGAAGCGTGCGTAAGCTTTGCGCAGTGACCCCACGCTTGCCGATCACGCGGCCAAGATCATCGGGGTGGACAGTCAGCTCCAATAACACCCCCTTTTCGTCGATTCGCCGCTCGACGACCACATCGTCGGGATTCCCCACGAGTGATTTAACGATATATTCGATAAATTGCTGATCTATTGTAGCCGTAGACATGCCGCCCCTCTTTCAGTCTTTCAAAATTTATATCGTTGTTACATTATACCATGAGCAATATAAACTAGTGATTATAATTGCAGAAAATAACCTACCCCTAATTATTGGCGCAGTGCAGTGTGCCTTCAGATAAGCTGTAGTACTAAAAACTCCCGCTCAAACGGCGGGAGCATTTATAAGAGCAAATGCAGCTAACTTAAGCTTCGGCTTCAGTTTCAGCCGGAGCTTCTTCTTTAGGCTGATTTTTGCGCAACTTTTCTGGGTTGCGCAGCTTGCCTTCCTTTTTGTCGGCTTGTTTTACCCAGGCAGGCATGTCAATTTTAGCTTCCTGAATTAAACGTACCACTCGAGGTGTTGGCTGAGCACCATTTTTTAGATAAAAACTAACTTTTTCAGCGTCAAGTTTTGATTCTTTAGTGTGCGGGTTGTAGTTTCCTACATAGGCGACAACACGACCACTTGATGGGTGGCGCTGTGCCTCTTGAACGGCGACACGATACACTGGGTACCCTTTGCGGCCGAGACGTTGCAAACGAATTGCGAGCATACTTACTTTAGTTCCCTTTAGTCATTAAAATTATATAGTTCAACTCTGGCCTATATTACGCGGTTTTGTCTCTGTTGTCAATCTGTTTAGGCAATTTTTTACTCGCTTGCCTCTCAGAAATCCCCGCTGTGCACGTTATCTTTGAGACTCCGTTTCGCGGACAGCTCGTGCTTTATAGACCTTAAGCGCGGCTTCAGCGGCCTTTTGCTGGGCAATTTGCTTAGAGGGGCCAGTGCCTTTGCCCATTAATTTTGGCCCGACAAATACACCAAGCGTGAAAATTTTGTCGTGATCCGGGCCGACTTCTTCAAGCACTTTATAGGAAGGCGTAAAGCCGTCCATGCGCTGCGACACCTCTTGCAGATGCGATTTCGGATCGCGCCAACTGCCGGTTTCGAGAATACCGCTTAATTTCTTTAAGATGTGCTGATCGATAAAATCCCGTGCTGTTTCGTAGCCTTTTTCAATATAAATAGCACCAATCAAGGCTTCGAAGGCATTAGCCAGAATCTGCTGCCGCGCCCGTTCACTGCCTTGGCGCTCGCCACGGCTCAGGCGCA
Source organism: Verrucomicrobiia bacterium (assembly GCA_035629335.1). NCBI lineage: Bacteria > Pseudomonadati > Verrucomicrobiota > Verrucomicrobiia > Verrucomicrobiia bacterium. Next base: position 373,982 of record DASPIB010000001.1, on the reverse strand, counting down.
TCAGTGGCGCATAGCCCAGTGCCTCACCAGCTGCACCAATGCTCTCTGTCCGCACTAGCGCTGCTCGCCAGCTGGTCAAAATGCCTTCTGGCTCCGAGTAGTTACGATAAAGAAAGTCAGTTACCACAAGTTCAAGCACGGCATCGCCTAGAAATTCGAGCCGCTCGTTATGTTCTTTAGCGCTTTGTTTGTGCTCGTTCATGTAGCTTCGGTGCGTTAGGGCAGTGATTAGCAGCTCAATATTTTCGAACTCTAAACCAAGCTTTTGGCGGGCAAATTCTTTATACGGCGTCGTGTCCATGCCACTCATTTATAAATTCTCCTGTCGAATTCGCTTCATGGCCAGTAACATCAGCTTCCCGATGTCTTCATATTCGATTTGCTCGAGGGCATCCGGAAAAGTAAACCAGCGAATGCCGTTCATCCACTCTTCTTTTTTGATGTCGTTTGTATCGCCTTTGGCCCGCACCAAGTAAATCTGCGTCGTCATCATCACCAAAGTGTTAATCCGGCGATAGCGAAAATGGATTTTGCCGAGCCAGCCGATAACTTCGGTGTTTGCAAGGCCGGCTTCTTCAGCAATTTCGCGCACCGCTGTTTCTTGAGCGGTTTCGCCTTCTTCAATGTGACCTTTAGGGATGGTCCAGCGATTTTTAGCATCCTGTATCAATAAAATTTCTACTTCGCCCTTTTTATTGCGACGAAACACCACGCCCCCGGCCGTCGGTTCGCGGACAATCTCTTGAATCGACGGCTTTTTGCGGCTAAAGTATTTTTTGAACTTATCAAACTTCGGTGTCTGCATCGGCTGGCTCCTTAATAAGCTTGCGGTAGGCCGTACCAAGTACGCCGTTCACAAACTTGCTGGAATTATCAGAGCCAAATGCTTTTGCTAGTTCTACCGCTTCGTTAATCGCAACCTTCGGTGGCACGATTTCTGACAATTCTTTCAGTTCAAAAATTGCCATCCGCAAAATTGTCCGATCAATGCGGGCAATTTGCTCAATTGGCCACTCTGGGGCGATTGGCTGAATGATTGCGTCAAGGTCTTTGCGAGCAGCAAATACGCCGTCCACCAGGCGCTTTACGAAGGTCTTATCTTCAACAGTATCCTCGTAACGCCCAAGGTTACGCTCGAGCACTTCATCGATATCAAGCGTTGAATCGTTTGCTTCCTCACGGAACTCGCTTTCATACAGTGTTTGTAGTGCAATTATTCTACCGAGGTGACGGTTTGATGCCATACATCTGGCTCCTTTTTATATAAAATCTGACTTCTAAAACGAAGCCTATTTGCTTGCAGGTGCAGCTTCTTTAGTTTCTTTTTTTGGTGTAGCAATAGTTTGCTTAAGGGCCAATCGAGATTTGCCGCTTTCACGCTTGGTTGTAAACACCTTCACCGGTGATTTGCCGTTGACCATTCGGGCCAGTTTCAATACAAGGTGGCTTCGTCGCAGGCCAGTCTTGCGCGCACTGGTTTGTTTCTTTGGTTTACCCATGAATAAGAATCCTCTTTAGTTTAAATATAAATCTTACGGCGATTATACGCCAAAAACAGAGATTAGGCAAGAACCGGCATGATTATCACCATCACGCTTATGGACAAATTACCACTTGCACATGCTTTTTACAGTAACACGGTTATTTCTCTACTTCATCTTCAAGCATCACCCATAAGGATGCCTGTTAAGGCGATCAATATCTACAAAACAATATTAACCAACTTGCCCGGTACATACACGATTCGTTTTGGCTGGCTATCTTTGGTGAACTTAACCACTCGCTCGTCTTTGAGCGCCTGCGATCGTATATCTTCTTCGCTGGTTTGTGGAGGAACTGAAAGTGTGGCGCGAACTTTACCGTTTACCTGCACAACAATCGTGATGGTATCAATAGCCAGCTGCTGATCGTCCCAATTGGGCCACGCCGCTGCCTGAATAAGTCCTTCACCACCTAGCTGCTGCCAAAGTTCTTCGGCTAAGTGGGGTGCGAATGGCGCGACAAGCTGCACGAGCTGCTTGATTGCTTGTTCCCAATGTGCACCCGACATACCGTTCAGTTTTTGTTTGTAGAGTTCGTTCACAAATTCCATTAAGGCAGCGATGGCGGTATTGAAACGCAGGCTGCTTATATCATCTGTGACTTTTCGAATCGCTTTATGAAGGGCTTTTGTTACTGCCGCGGCATCACCCGCATCTTTGCCTTCATACGCCTGGTATTCTTGCACCAAGGTCCAAATGCGGTTTAAGAACCGGTAAGCTCCGGCGATCCCACCCGAATCCCAGGCGGCATCCAAGTCAATCGGGCCGATAAACAACAAGTAAGTGCGCAGTGTGTCGGCGCCGTAACCCTGATTAACAATATCGAGCGGATCGATAACGTTACCCTTGCTTTTGCTCATTTTGCTGCCATCTTCGGCATTAATCATGCCATGGTAAACCAGTTTTTTAACTGGTTCTTGGAAGTTGACCAATCCCATATCGTAAAATACCCGCGTCCAAAACCGGACGTACAGCAGGTGCGCTACCGCGTGGTCACCACCAACATAATAGTCAAGCGGCGCCCAGTAGTTCACTTTTTCAGGATTCCAGGCAGCTTCATGGTTTTTAGGGTCGGCGTAGCGCAATAAATACCAACTACTACATGCGAAACCGTCCATAGTGTCGGTTTCGCGAATTGCCGGCTGGCCACACTTAGGACAGGTCGTGTGCGTCCACTCTTCTAGGTTGGCTAGCACCGAACGGCCGTCACCTTTAGGGGTGAAATCGTCAACTTCAGGTAAAATAACTGGTAACTGCTCTTCTGGCACGGCTACCGCACCGTGTTCTTTACAGTGAACAATAGGAATGGGCGCACCCCAGTAACGCTGCCGACTTATTAGCCAATCGCGCATTCGGTAATTTACCGTGGGCGTGCCAACATTTTGTTCCGCCAGCCAAGCTGCAATTTGTTCGCGTGCGTCTTCGGTGCGCGTGCCATCAAATGCGCCAGAATTTATAAGCACCCCTTCGCCATGATACGGCGATACAATATCGTCGCTTGGCTTATCTATTACTTCAACCACTGGCAAATTAAAAGCTTCAGCAAAAGCAAAATCACGCTCATCGTGCGCCGGCACTGCCATAATTGCGCCGGTGCCATAGCCTGGCAAGACATAATCGGCAATCCAAATCGGAATTGCTTCGCCTGTTGCGGGGTTAACAGCCAGGCTACCGGTGGGGACGCCGGTTTTCTCACGGTTAGTGTTCATGCGTTCAATGTCAGATTTTTGTTGAGCGGCGGTGATGTAAGCTTCAGCCACCGCTTTCGCATCGGCCGATAGTAATTTTCGCGCCTGCCGGTGCTCTGGGGCGATAACTAAAAAGGTAGCGCCGAAGATGGTATCTGGCCGAGTGGTAAATACTGTAAGCTTTTCGCTACTGCCTTGCACCTGAAAGTCGATTTCTGCACCCTGCGAACGGCCAATCCAGTTGCGCTGGGCGGCAATGATCTTTTCGGGCCAATCCAGACTATCCAAGCCTTCTAAGAGGTCATCGGCGTAATCGGTAATCTTAAAGAACCACTGCTTCATCGACTTTTTAGTAACCGTACTGCCACAGCGCCAACACTTGCCGCCTTCGACCTGTTCGTTAGCCAACACCGTTTTATCCACTGGGCACCACCATTGGGCGCTTTGTTTTTGATAGGCTAAGCCACGCTCGAATAATTTTGTAAACACCCACTGTGTCCAGCGGTAGTATTCGGGGTCGGAAGTGTTAATTTCGCGCGACCAATCGATGCTTTGCCCCATTCGCTTGACCTGAGTTTTGAAGTTTGCAACGTTAGCAGCTGTTACGTCTGCCGGTTTTTGGTGGGTTTTAATGGCGTAATTTTCGGTGGGCAGGCCAAAAGCATCCCAGCCAATCGGGGCTAGTACATTTTTGCCATGCGCCCGCTGGAAGCGTGCCACTGCATCAACAATAGTGTGTTCAAAAGCGTGCCCAATGTGCATCCCAGCACCACTCGGATACGGAAACATGCACGAAATGTAGAATTTTTGCTTGTCAGATAAATCAGCAGCCGCAAAAGCCCGCTGCGACTCCCAGGCAACTTGCCACTTAGGTTCAATTTCGGAAGGGTTGTAGCGTTTCATTGCCATTTATTATAACAGATGCCACCACTGCATATACCCGCATTGAAGAAGGATTGATGAATCACGCGATATGTGGTTAAATATACTCCGTCCGCTGATTGTGGCTGAATTGTCCAGATATATCTTAAAAAGGAATGGTCATGAGCAAATTTTGGTTTGTTTTTCTTGATTTGCTGTGGCGAATAAGGCGCCTGCCCCGAAACCTATTCGAGCTGTGGCGCCTGCCAAAGGTTAAGGAGGGCGATATTTACATCGACTGTGGAAATCACGTGGTGTATGCACGTCATCGGAGATGGTGAGCCCATCGAGGCTTGGGCCATGGGATTACGACCTCACCAGTGTCTCTCTGCATGATGGATCCGCTCCTCGCAGCTGCTCGACAAAGCACTGTGTCCCGCGAAAGATCTCCCTCGAACATGCCTTGGTATGGCTGGCCATACCGGAAAGGGAGCGCCAAAGAATCCTGGAAAATATCCAGCGCATCCGCGAACAATCTCCAGAGCTCCAGCAAGTATGGAGGTAAGGAGCGCCCCAGCCAATCGGCTGGGGCAGTTTAAATTATTAGGTTACCTTCATTAGATCCCGCGTACATTATTAAAGTCATGATTCAAAAAGTATCCGCGTCAAAAAACAAAATTACACCGTTAAGACCACGAAGAACCTTCACAAGAAATTCCTTGAAATAGGCGCCTCGACTGGCGAACCTAAAGGTAAAACTTATACCGCTATTAAAACTTACTAAACTGTCGCTGCTTAATAGCAAGCCAAGCTGGCGATTGTCGAACGAGGTTGGCTTCGTCGTCGGTAGAATGGAGCAAAATTTTAATCGCTTCTTCGGTAAACACGCCATTTTGCGAACCTTTGGCAAGAATCACCGCACCTTTTTCCATCACGCTGTGCACAAAAGCTCCGGCGTCATATGGGGAAATAAAGCTCCGCACCTGGCAGCCGCGCCGCACCGCTGCCGGCGCTAAGTAGCGCTTCGCCTGCTCGCCCACGGTTACTACCCAGGCAAGTGCGTTAGGGTCGCACATATTACCAACTTTTTCGTGTTCTTGCTGCGATAGTTCGCCCATTTCGTTGATACTGCCTAAAATCGCTATTCGCTGTGGCGCCTGTATTTTGTAGATTGTCTGCAGCGCCGCCACCGCCGCAATCGCGCTTGAATTGTACGAGTCGTCAATCAATATGGTGTTGTTCTGGCCCCTCAGCACGTTCATCCGGCCTTTCACCGGGCGAATTTTCGCGATGCCGCCTTTAATCTCTTCGGCCGTTAAGCCAAGTTTTGCAGCCACCAAGCCAGCCGCCACCGCCGCCTTGGTGTTATGCTCGCCCACCACCTTTAAATTAACGTTGATCTCGCCGACTTCCTGAGTGATTAACTTGCCCGTAAAACCGGTTTCAAAATTGCTATCTTCAATCAGCAAGCGGTATTCCGCTGCACCGCTTAGGCCATAAGTACTGACATTGGCGGTGGTAACCATAGATGCATATTCGCCAGAAATGTCGTCGCGGTTCACGGCAAGCAGCTTGCTGAAGCTAGCCACCGAAAACTCTTCACGCGCGACGGCTTCAATAGTTTTGAAAAACTCCATGTGTTCATTGCTAACCGCCGTCACCACGGCAATATCGGCCTGCAGATAGGTGCCAAAATGGGCAATATCGCCGGGCATGTCGGTGCCCAGTTCTTGCACAATTACGTCAACGTCTTTTTCACCTTTTATACGCAGCCGTGCCGCTTGAAAGACTTTTAGCCAAGCACCGACCGACCGAATTTTGCCCGGATACTCAATGCCCAAAATCGCCAACGGCGCGCTCATATGCATGTTGTGGTTGCCTTCGTGCGTCCGCACCCGAAAACGTTCGGCGAGCACCGTGGCAATTGCCATTTTAGCACTCGTCTTCCCGACACTCCCGACAACTAACACCAACACCGGTTTGTGCTTTTGTAAATATTTTTGCACCAGCTTTTCAAGCCGTTTTTGGATAAATTTTTTAAACATAGTTATGCTTATGATATATGAAAAGCAGGTAAAGCTGAAGCTGTTTGGCAGCCAGTTTAGCGTGCGGTGTCGTCTTTTACTTCGTAAATTAACAGGATATATTCGTTATCTCGAGTTTTGCTGGCGTTTAGCAGTTCAAAGTTATTGCGATCGAACTGCCGAATTACATCGAAGGTATTTTGATGACGAGCCCGCCACAAAAGCAGCGCATCACCTTTTTCAAGGGTAACGGTGCGTTCGCGTCCGTCAATTTCAAAGATGATCGATAACGTGACTTTCATACGGATACGGATGTATCGAGCTTGATCGGTAGTGTCGAAAAGTTGCTCGACGTCGTAGAAGGATTCGTCGATGTTGAGGAGATCGGGGATCATCTTGTGCCGAGGCGGCAACGGTGCAACACTATCATCTGGATTAAAATCAAAGAAAGTACGTGCTCGTGGGGTGTCTAATTTTCTTGTAAATACGAGCAAGTCGTTTCTTCCCATGCTGCGATGAATCAGCTCAAGCGTATATTCAGGGTTACGCAGATTACTTAGCGTCCCACCAAGCAGTAACACGACGTTCATTGCATTACTGCCATCGAAAGAATCTCTTGCGAGTAGATCGTCGAATCTATCCGTGAGAATATCCCGAACATGCCCTTCAAAGTTAACCTTGTCATCAAACCATTCTTTGATGTTTTGCTCAGCAATATCGAGCATTGCCTTACTGTCATCAATCGCTACATAACGATTCAGCAATCCTTGCCGCAATAAGTTAGATAGAAGGCCATGAACAGGCATGGCATTACCAACGCCAAGATCGACTACATTAACACGCTTATTACTGCCTATAAGAGTTGTTATTGAGCTTTGCGCAAGTTCCAAAAGTTTTATTGTACTTGTGAGGGTATTCGGTGTGGTATCGTTAAGCAGCTTCTGCATATACTTATCCCAGAAATCGGCCCCGCCATCAAAATAAGCATACTGCAACGGAATCTCCCGATGCTTCTCAATGTTCGCGATAATATCAAAGATTTCTTCTTCGTTATACAGCTCGTAAAAACGCGCCGACGGCCGAACGGTTTTGCGAGAACGGCTGTTAATAAATTTCTTGCGCTCGCGGGCGAGTTCGTCCATGATTAACTGATTTTTAGCGGTGTTTGCAATGTACACGCGCTGCCCTTCCTGGTGGAGCTGCAGCTCAATCCTGCCTTGTTTGGCAGCGTCGATCCATTTTGCAACTGCGGTCAAAGAGACATGATATTTTTTAGAGACATCGATATTTCGGTAATACTGCATGTGTAAAAAGCGTTCCCACTGAAATTTAAATATTGACCATGATTGAGTAAAAAGTGTATCCTTAAAGTAGCAGCGCTGCTTCTAACGTGCGGACTTCTACACGGCTCGTACGCTAGTTTTCATTTCGTCCCGTTACCTTGGGAAACCAACTGGCCTGTTTAAATTCTCTCAAGGTTAGGCCGGCTTGTAAAGCATTCTTAAATTTTAATTAACAATACTGCCTAAATTTGGCAGTGCAAAGGGGAACTTTGAGATGCAAGATTGTAGCGCCACCCAGACACAAAAAGAACTTATTACAACCGCAACCATTCCGCCGCAGCAAACAACAGTGCTCGATGTTGGGATATTTGAAAGCACCATGCCAGAACCCGAACTTTGCCTTGAATGTTCGTCTAACAGCGTGCAACCTCTACGCATCAGTTTGCTTAAAAGCAATCGCCTGGGTGAATATAGCTTACAATATGAGGTTACAAACCGCAGTAATCGTGGCGTGAGAGTCTCTATATGGGAAGTGCTTAATAGTCGCGCGACACAGACCCGAGCATATATCGAAAATTAGGCCCACAGCTTAGGGATGCGTACATCATTAACACATATCGTTTGTTAACCAGAGCAGGCCTACTCACACAAGATTCGAATAGAACTGCTTTGGTGGAGCATATCGGATTCGAACCGATGACCTCTTCCATGCCATGGAAGCGCGCTAGCCAACTGCGCCAATGCCCCACAATGATAATAATTTCAGTCTACAACATATCCTCGACTATATCAATATACACACATTGTGAATAAAACTCTTGATTTTAATTGTATTTATGATAATGTAGTTCAGTAAGTGTTTGGCAACCTTCGACAGTATCGGGATTCGAGATGCAAACGACGGTTCATCTAGCGGTACCTCACCTCATCAACCACGTCACGCCTGACCCGTGGATCACCAACCTCATGATCGCAGTCTTCGTAGTCTGGGGCGCAGACTTTTTCGCCGATAAAATCCCCGGCGTGAAGGGATTTCAGCGAGCACCACAGATTATTGCACTACTGCTAGTGGCGGTTTCGTTCGACACCCTGTCGGATGTCAAGTTGATTTCAAGTCTTCGTGATCTCTTCATCAAGCTCATTGAGAGTTGGGGGGCTGGCGAGTGGCTCTGGAATATCGGTACAGGCGGGGTCGCACTGGTCATCGCCGCACTCTACGCCCTCCGCTACATGGGTTTGAGCTTTGGCGAGAAGTTGAACTTCCTTCCTAACAAGGGCGCGGAGAACATCTTCTGGGACGGTATTGGGTTCGGCTTGGCGATCTTCGCAGGATCGGTCCTGGCACCCTGGCTTGCGGACGCTATGGAGTTTCTGCGATACTCATTGTTCGCGATCTTCCAGGTACTTATCTTTGGAACGCTGAACCTCCTAGGAAAGGTCGGCTTTACCGCGTAGCCTGTAGCCCTCACCGGTTCAGCCATCCACACCAAAAGCCCGGTGCACAGTTTTTGCTGTGTACCGGGCCTTCTTCATATTTTAATGTAGCTCGCGCGCGCCCACCCGCGGCTCTTTTTTGTTTATGGAAGTTTTTTATATTGATCCGAACGCAAAGAGCCACTTTGCGTACGAGCTCTAGCTGCATTGTACACTAGAACCATAAGCTTTACAAATATTATTAACTTATTCTTAACTAAATTCGCATTGCCCTAGCTATTATTTCATAAATGTGCTTAACTAGTACTGTTCAGAAGCGTCGTATCAGTAGGGCATGTGCGTACAGTTCACTCCTTTTGCGATATGAAACTGGTCGAGTCTGGCATTTGAGAAGTAAAAGGAAAACGTATGGCACAAAAATTGTTTGTAAACAATCTCGCTTGGGAAACCACTAGCGAGAGTTTAGCTGCTCATTTCGCCCCTATGGGTGATATCGAAGAAGCAATCGTTGTTCAGGATCGTGATAGCGGCCGTAGCCGAGGCTACGGCTTTGTTACTTTCAAGAACGACGAAGACGGCAAAAAAGCTGTTGATCAGTTGAATGGTAGCGAACTTGATGGTCGCAACATTAACGTCAACGAAGCTCGCCCACGCGAGGAACGCCCACGCCGCGACTACAGCAGCAACGGCAACCAAAACGGTGGCGGTAGCTTCCGTCAACGCAGCTGGTAAGATAGCTTAAATCTTTCAAAAAAACGCGCTCGCAAAAAGCGCGTTTTTTTGATTACCATGATGTTCTCTAATTCGCTAAAGCAATCCCTCGGTATCGGTTTCATATAATAGCTATAAGGAGCGTACCGTCAGTGTCGAAAGCCTAACTCACTTCTTTACTGTCAGAAATTGGCGCTAGATCAAAATTATGTCGGGGGCCACTATTGACTCTGGGCTTTTTAGTGGACGCTTTGAATTACAGCTGGCACAAATAAGAGCTCCGCACTACTATCTGTTGATCAAGACTCAAGCAGCTCCAAAAAAGCCGCTTCATCGATAATTTTCGTGCCGTACTTCTCGGCTTTGGCAAGTTTGCTAGCTCCGACACTGCCGCCCGCCACAAGATAGGTGGTGTCTTTAGCGACACTGCTTTGGAAGGAACCGCCGAGTTCGCGAATTTTGTCGGCAGCTTCATCCCTGCTCATAGCGCTTAGCGAGCCAGTTATTACAAACGATACGCCGGTAAGCTTACCGGGTTTTGTGTCGGCGACTTGTTGCACAACCACCCCATTCTTCTGGAACTTTTGCAGCAACTTCTGGTTTTCCGGGTCTTCAAACCAGGCAACGATTGACTCTGCCACTACATCGCCAACACCTTCCACCGCCTGTAACTGTTCAAGGGTTGCGGCTTGCAGAGCTGCAAAAGTTTTAAATTCGTTCGCTAGATCAACAGCGGTTTGCGCACCAACATGACGAATACCAAGCGCGTAGAGAAATTTACCAAACGGCGGATTGCGCTTTTCGTTGATAGCGTTTATTAGGTTGGTGGCACTGATTTCGGCAAACCGTTCGAGGCTGAGTACTTGGTCCTTGGTTAGAGCATACAGATCTGCTGGGTCACCAACCAAACCAGCATCAAGCAAAGCCTCAACGTTCTTTTCCCCTAGGCCCGTTATATCCATGGCGCTGCGGCTTGCAAAATGCTGAATATGCCGCAGCATTCGCGCCGGGCAGGCGGGGTTGGGGCAGCGCCAGACCGCTTCGGCTTCTGGCCGGATAAGTTTGGTATCGCACTCGGGGCACTGTGTCGGCATAACAAAGGGTTGCTCAGTGCCGCTGCGTAACTCTACCAGCGGCTGCACCACTTCAGGAATAATATCGCCAGCCTTTCGAACAACTACCGTATCACCAATAAGCACGCCTTTTCGCTCAACTTCGTCTTGGTTGTGCAAGGTGGCCATCTGCACGGTTGAACCAACTACTACTACCGGCTCGAGCATCGCCACCGGTGTCGCGGCACCAGTACGGCCGATGCTGACAAAAATATCTTTAATTCGAGTAGTAGCTTCTTCGGCCGGGTATTTATAGGCAATTGCCCCGCGCGGGTTCTTCCCCACTACCCCAAGTTCGGCGTAGAGCTTGCGGTCGTTGAGTTTTACCACCATGCCATCGGTGTTGTACGGCAAAGTCAGGCGCTTTTTCTCCCAAATCTTTGCAAAATCCATTAGTTCATCGAGCGAATGAAACACTTGGGCTTCTTTATTAATAATGAACCCAAGACCATGAAGGATGTCGTAGGCACGCATGTTGGTAGAGATTTCATCGGGGTTGTCGCGTAGAATATCGTAGGCGCGAAAATACAGCTTGCGCTCGACGGTAATGCGCGGATCGAGTTGACGAATGGTACCAGCTGCTAAGTTGCGCGGATTGGCGTAAGTTTTTTTGCCCTCTTTAGCGAGCTGGGTATTAAGAGCTTCGAAATCTTTTTTATACATCACAATTTCGCCGCGGACTTCGGTCCGGCCACGCCGAAATTGGGCAAATTCTGGTGTTTCGTGGAGTAAAAGCGGCACGCTAGCAATAGTCCGAACGTTACTGGTCACATCTTCACCAATATAGCCATCGCCCCGCGTAACTGCTCGCTGCAGCCTGCCGTCTTGATACACCAGCGAGCACGCCAGACCATCCATTTTAATATCGACAAAAAACTCTACTTTTTCATCCATCATCGGTGCCAAACGGCGAGTGCGCTTGAGCCAAGCTTCAACTTCTTCGCGGTTAAAGACGTCGTTTAGGCTAATCATGCGGCTGGAATGGGCAACTTTTTCAAATTTAGCTATTGGCGCCACACCGACCCGCTGGGTGGGACTATCTGGGGTAATAAGTTCAGGGTATTGTGCTTCAATGGCCTTTAACTCGGCAAATAGCGTGTCGTAGACCGCATCAGAAACTGACGGAGCATCGAGCGCGTGGTATTCGTAAGAATAGCGATGCAGCTGTGCGCGCAGCTTTTCGGCTCGTTCAATAATATCTTTACTCGGCATCAATCAACCTCCTATAAAGTAGATAAATATAGGTCGCACTCCAAACAATTGTAAAAGCGCCAACCACTACCACCGATACCGGCACAAGCGGGAGCCACGAGATGCCTAGTAGGCGGTCTATCAGAATAATCGGAATCAGTAAGAGGGCCCAAAAACAGACAATCATGGCGAGCAGCCACAACAGGCGCAACATTAGCCGCAGCCGCCGGCCAAGCACTAGCTGACCCGCTTCTTTTAACGCCGCAAACGGATACATGCCTGGAATAGTCACTAGCACCATGGCCACCAGCGATGACGTTACCCAGTACAACGACAACACCCCTAGCAGAATAACCGCCAGCCAAAGCATCATGGCTTCTACCCCGCTTTCGCCGATACCGCTTGATTGCGCAACTTGAAGGCCTATAAAGCCGAGTGCCACTGGCAATAGCTGCACAATGATAACCAGGGTAATTAACAAGCTAGGCACAATTGGCGCGCCAGACGAATACAAACCGTCGCGTAGCTTTACCGCGTGCCCGGCAAGTCGCTGCCGCAGCAACCACACCATGGTTAGCCAACAGAGCAGCGATAGCAGTGCGCTATAAATCTGCTGCGCCTCCGATAACGCGCCGCTGTTTAAATCTCCCATTAGGGTCACGCCAAACACGACTAGCGCCTTGGTAAAACCACCAACGTCACCGCCGGTAATTTCCTGGCCGACATCATTCAGGTAAAAGTTAAGTTCGTCGTACGCCTGCTGCGAAATCATGCCCACTGCTAGAATACTGAGCAGTGCATAGACCACCACCACGCCCAGAAACAGCTTTTTGTCTTTAATGAGCACTTGCCACACTTCGCCAGTAAACTTCCAGTAACCAGGCAATTGAAAATCGCGGGCGTAGTCTCGGCGGCGAGTAAGACGAAAGCTTCGGTGCGGCGTCCGCTGCAGGTATTGTTGCCATCGCCCAGTTAGGCGTGATGCTAATCCCGGCTTTTTATTTTTTTCAGTGGTACTAGGCGCCGCCATAGGTGGTAAATTACATTTTTTCCGTCATGGCACGCAGCCGAGCAATGCGATCTTCAATTGGCGGGTGCGTACTAAATAGTTTACCAATAAAGTTACCTTTTAAGGGGTTTGCGAAAAACAAATGGGCGGTTGAGGCATTTTGGCGACGGAGCGTGGCACCTTGGTGTTGAATTTTCTCAAGCGCGCGCGCCAGGCCCTCGGGGTAACGAGTGGTCATAGCACCAGTAGAATCGGCCAGGTATTCTCGTTGGCGAGAAACCGCTAGCTGAATTAACATGGCCACAATCGGCGCCAGAATAATCGCGATTAAACCAAAAATCATGAGCTGCGGCGGTACATTATCGCGGTCGTCACTACTGCTAAACCACATCATGTGAATAAACAAATCAGAAAGCAAGCCGATCGCGCTGACTAAGCCAAACGCAATCATCGACACGCGAATGTCGTAGTTTTTGACGTGGCCAAGCTCGTGCGCCATCACCGCTTCGAGCTCGGTGTCGTCAAGAGCATTTAGGATTCCCGAGGTCGCTGCCACGATTGCATTTTTAGGGTTGCGACCGGTAGCAAAAGCATTTAAAGCCGGATCGTCAATTATAAACACTCTCGGCATTGGCATGCCAGTTGTGATTGCCAGGTTCTCTACAATCCGCCACAACCGCGGGTCGTCGCGCTTTTGGATTTCTTTACCACCCGACATAGCAATCGCCAGCCGTGCTGCGGCAAAGTATTGAATCAGTGCGTAAATTGCCGCTACTACAATAACAATAATTGAAATGTGTGGGTTGCCATAAATAGCACTGGCCAACCACCCGAGCCCCCCGATGAGCAAAAGAAAGCCGGCCATAATAATGACCGTATTTCTTTTATTAGCAGCAATGGCAGAATACATAACTAGTTAGGCCTCTCTTGAAAGAAATGTTAGAAAGAAACTTCAACTGGCTTTTCAACCGAAGCCATGTCATCGACTTCGAAGAATTCTCGGTTTTTAAACCCAAGCCAGCCAGCAAAAAGATTATTTGGGAACAATTGAATTTTGGTATTGAGATCACGGACACCACCGTTATAGAAGCGGCGGGCAGCCTGGATTTTGTCTTCAGTATCAACTAATTCTTGCTGTAGTTGCTGGAAATTCTCGCTAGCCCGTAGTTGTGGGTAGTTTTCAGCTACTGCAAACAAGCTTTTTAGTGCGCCTTCGAATTGGTTTTCAGCTTCGGCTGTTTCTTTAACGCCTTGAGCGTTTAGGGCGTTGGCGCGGGCTTCGGTAACCGCTTCAAACACGCTGCGTTCGTGTTCGGCGTAGCCTTTTACGGTGTTAATAAGGTTCGGAATCAGGTCGAGCCGTCGCTTAAGTTGCACCGTGATATCGCTCCAGGCTTCTTCAACCCGGACATTCAGCTTAACAAGGCTGTTGTAGGTTGCCCATAAGAAGATAATAAAAATCAGTACAATTGCACCGACAACTAGTAATGGAATCATGCTTTCCCTCGCTTTAGATATCGTAATTTATTCTGCTATAAGTATAGCATTTTATCTTGGAATAATACAGGGCTTTGTCCTTAAAAACAAAAGCAAAATAATCTCTGGTAGGCGAGGCGGGACTCGAACCCGCAAGGTTGTTTAGACCAACGGATTTTAAGTCCGTCGCGTATACCAATTCCGCCACTCGCCCGCGGCAATTATCTGGAGGCACCGACCGGGATCGAACCGGTGTACGCGGTTTTGCAGACCGCTGCGTAACCACTCCGCCACGGCGCCCCAAGCAGATATTTGGAATTATACCAACATCGCTAAGTATTTACCAGAAATTACTGTAAGATTTCGAGTTGTGATTTTTCATCCAATGTAAGCTCGGGCGGATACGAGTAGGTTTGCTTGGTCACGCCAATATTGAGCCGTTTGACACTATCTGATTCGGCTGCTTCTCTGTCTTTGTTCACCCCCATAAGCTCGCTGTAGACTGGTAGCTTTGTTGTTTCGTCGATTAAGTAAAAGCCTTTTACCCCGCCGGAATTGCTCGCATTGATGCTGATAAAAGCGTAATCGTACTGGGCATCTGGGTTGTTTTCGGCTTTGAGTTTTTGTATTTCTGCAGCTTTAAAGAAATTTTGGTACAGGGTTTGGTTAACCGATAAGCCATCGCCTTTAGGGGCAAAACTAATCTTACGCACTTTTTTACCCTCAAATGTCTGCTCGCCTTCATCGGTAACCGTAAATAAGTCGGCTTTGATCATTTCTTCTTCCCAAGTTTTGGCCTGTGCGGGCTTTAGGGTTACCGGGAACACACCGTCGTTAATGCGCGCCGGTGCTAAATCAACCACTACAGCCTGGGGATATAGCCCAACACGCTTGCAAGTGACAAACTGCAGGTTCTCGGTTACTCGCGAAAGAGCTAACAGGTCTTGGTTCGCTTCTTGCAAAGTTTTAGCCTCTTCGGACGCGTTGCGGAGGTCGATGTAGTCAGTGCCGTCAATACAGCGACCGAGGGTAAATACGTCTTTTCCAAGGTTTTTATTGGCAAAAACGTTACGGTACTTGCCGGCTGCAACGTCGATCTCGCTCACCGTTGAGGCGACGACCCCAACATTTTTATTAGCCGCAGCATCAGCAGCATTGGCATAGGTTTTTCGGAGCATGGCCACCCGAATTCGCTGCTGCTGGCTGGCGTTCGCTAAGCTTTCGTAGAAGGTTTTCTCGAGATTTGATGACTCGGCCGCTGGCTTGGGCGCGTCATTACGATTAGCTGAAAGAATAGCCACGATAATGCCAACAACCGCCAAAATTGCTACCACAATAGTAAATAAAATCATTCTGTTACGCTGTTTTTGGGGTGAGACCGGCTGCTGATCCATGCATTTGTTCCTTTTCTAAGTTGCTTGTGCTTCACGAGTTATTATAGCAAAATTATGTTTTTAAATGTATACTGTAAGCGAAGCCTCTACCATCTGGATGGGGAAAAATGGCAACAATTGGTTCGCGCGCAGAAAAGCGCGCTTGGACTAAGCGGGAGATGTGGTTTTGGCTTGATCAACTAATCGGCCTGGGGTTGATTGTCGCTTTTTGGTGGCGACAGATTGACGCCTCGCTTGAAGGGCGACCGCCGCTGATTAGCTGGATGTGTTCAGCCGAGGCGGCAATCCTCTGTTTTATCTGGTTGACAATTGAAGCGCGCCGAGTTTCGACCGGCTGGCAACGCAAAGAGATGACGGGGCTGCTCGTCCAGTATAGTGCCATCGTAGCCGGTAACACTACGGTTGTCTGCATTCAGTTCTACCAGCTATTCGTGAGTGGTGGTCGGCTTAAGCCATGGGATGTGACTGTCTTTCAGATCGATCTGATTGGCATGTACATCCTCATCGTGCTCATGACACAGGGGAAGTTGCACCCCAAGTCACCTTGGGCGCGTTGTTGGTATACGGTCGTCCTGAAGGCAACGCCGCAGCTTGTTCAGGCGCTGTGGATCTTCAACAAGAAGGGCGTTATCGACCTTGTCGGTACGATCTTTTTGGTTCTACAGACTCTGTGGCGCTGGAAGGCGCCGCTAGCGGCAATTGTTCGTCAAGACGTGAAGCCAATCACAAAAGCTCAGCCGTTTCCTCGCCGACAGCTCAGGACTATTGTGCAGAAGCTGCGGACGGCGCCAACGAGCGTTAAGGCACTCATGACCGGGTCGTCGCTCGATCTTGCCTCGACACTTCTTGTGTTTTGCGCGGCCTTTGGTACGGCCCTGCATGTCTTCTGAGACGGCTGGTGGTGAATAATCGTTCGCCACCAGCCTCATCTTTTTTAAAAAGCTTTTATTTAATGACAATTTAATCTTGCGGGCGGTATACTACACGGTAAACATAAGACGTAACCGTGCTCAGGCAACAGGCATTGTTACATCTATGTTCGCCGAGGGATATACAGTTAGTGCCAATTGGCGTTAGCAAGCGGCAGCCCTCGGCTTCATGTTTTTAAAACAAAAATTAGCTTTTATTCATAACTTTTCGCCACAAAATACACTTTTCTCGTATAATTATTAAGAATTATTTAATAATTGTGTTCTATTATTAAGCCAAAAGAGCGAAACCTGTATCTATAAAGTTATGAAACTATTAATCGTCGAAGACAACCAGCACCTCTCTGAAAGAATAAAACTTTTGTTTGGTAAAAGTTTTGTTATCGATGTGGTCGAATCAGGCAATGAAGCCCTTAGTAAGGCCGCCTCGGTACAATATGCTGTTATTATTCTTGATCTTGGCTTGCCAGATATATCGGGGAAGAAGGTTTGTGAAAAACTACGGGCCGCCGGCAACCAAGCGGCTATTCTGGTGCTCACCGCTTCAAAAGAACGTAGCGATTGCATTGCACTACTTGAATCAGGCGCCGACGATTATCTCACCAAACCTTTTGACCGCGAAGAATTACAGGCGCGCATCAAAGCGCTCAGTCGTCGCCAAGCTTTTCGGCTAAAGCGAAACATCATTAAACATCGCGACCTGGTGATCGACCTCGATCGCCGGCACGTTGAACGGTCGGGCGTCCCTATTAAGCTCCGACGCAAAGAATTTGACATACTCGAATACCTAATAAATAACCGCGGTCGCGCCGTCACTCGCTCTATGATTCTTAATCATGCCTGGGAAACTACCAAAGATAGCTGGAGCAGCACGGTTGATGTACACATAAAATATTTACGCGACAAGATTGACCGACCATTTGACGCGCCGATAATCAAAACTGCCTATGGTATCGGTTATATGGTCGATGACCCAGCGTAGTATATAATGTAAACTAGAACAGGTTATGGAACAGATTATTACCGCTATTTTGAACGATCCCGAGAAGCGTTCCCCTGAAGCAATCGAAGCTATCCTGGTTGAGCAGGCTGATGGCGGCGAGCCTTGGTTTTAGCACGACCATTAATTTGTAGTTTTAAAATGATAAGCTCACGATTGGAAAAATATTTAAGGCCCGCAACACCACTTCCGCTTGAGCCTGAGCGTGAGCGCACTTTTATTTTTCTTTTGCTTGGCACTTCCGCCTTCACACTGATCGTTTTTATTTTGTTAATCATCGGGGCACTCATCAAAAACGCCACCACCCTCCCCGGTCGCATGGTGATAATTACCATGGCTTCCGCTGCTTTATTCTTAATGTTTACTTTGTGGCGTAAAGCAAAATACCGCCTCGCAGCAACCTTATTGGTGCTCTTTTATGGTGTTATTGCGAGTCTCATCATTATCACCTGGGGCATTGCCACCACTTTTGGCATTTTGCTTCTAAGCGTGACCGTGGTACTGGCAAGCATTTTACTTGGCCCGCGACAATCGTTGTATGCCGCTGGGGCCGCCACATTCGTGTTGATTGGTTTACAAATCGTGATCGATTTTGGTTGGTATACGCCGCTCGAATCAACCGTACGACCCACTGTACTTGGGGAAGTGTTTGGTTATAGTGCAATTTTTGCAGTTTTAGGGCTAGTGTCGTGGTTGTTTGGTAAAAATATGGAAGCATCGCTAAAGAAGGCCAGGGCCGCTGAAGCTGCGCTTTCAAAAGAAAAAGAGTTACTCGAAGTACGAGTTGCCGAACGTACCCTTGAACTTGAAGCGCTGCAATTCCAGGAAATGCAGCAGCTTTACCGGTTTGCCGAAATGGGACAGCTGAGTGCAGCGCTACTTCATGATCTGGCGAATCAGCTAACCGTTTTGACGCTGGACATCGAAGACTTACAGCAACGGGCGCCTCGCTCGGAAGCGGTATCGCGTGCTCGCAATAGCGTTCGGCACCTCGAGCACATGATTGATCGTGTTCGAGCCCAACTACAAGGCGAAAACCCGGAGCGCCGCTTTCATCTTGCCAAGCGAATCAAGGAGACATTGCAGCTACTTAAACAAAAAGCCCACGGAAAGCAGGTTACACTCGAGTTTGAGACTTCAGGAAAAACTTCGACTATGCTCACCGGTGACCCAACCCGTCTGAGCCAAGCAATCGCCATTATTATCACGAATGCTATCGATGCCTACGCAAGAACAAAGTCCCCAAGCAAAAAGGTAGTAAAATTGCAATTATCTGAAGATGCGAATACTTTCTTCATAGCTATTACAGACTGGGGCGCTGGCATTAGCCCTGAGCACAGGCAAAAGATTTTTGAGCCGTTCTTCACCACCAAAGAAACCGGTATGGGTATCGGCTTATTTATTGCGAAACAAATTATCGAGAATCATTTCCACGGATCGCTTGCCCTCGACCCTGCTACCGAATACACAAAGTTTATACTTTCCCTGCCGAAAAGTCCAAAAAAGCAAAATGACCGATGATCAATTAAGTGCGGCGCGTCATTTTCTTGTTTTCACGCCTGTAAGCTCACCGGTTGACGCAGCCGCCCGGCTATTAGCGGGCGACTCACGACCAAACGACGCCCAGACAATTGTCCGGTTTTTAAAGAATGAGAACAGCACAATCGAGACAGCTTTGCTTCTTTTTTTAGTTTTACAGCACACTCGTGCCGAGCTAATTACCGGGGAAATGCTCGCACAGGTTACTCGTTTACTGACTCGCCACGAAGTTACCCCTGGTGGCCCTTACAAAAATACTAACGGGCAGCCGACACTATTAGTTAATTTGCTTACTGCGGCAGCGCTAAATAAGCTCACCATCATTCCGCCATCATTGCTGCGCTACTTAAAAACCACCACACAAAATCATCAGCCTGATTTTGAATCAACCCTTACTAGGTATTTTGTTTCTCGCATGGTTAATGGGGCGCCATTCAGTAGCATCGAGACAGCCCGATTATTCGACTTTCAGCAAAAAGACGGCGGTTTTCCTGCTTTCCAGCACTTCGAAGATGAGCAGCTCTCGCGAATTATAGCTACCAGCCTAGCAATTTTAGTACTCACACCCAAAGACACGCCATCGAATATCACAAAAGACCCTTTTTATGAAACCGTGCAGTCGAGCGTGATGGCACAATTACAGTCACTCCCGTCTTCATCTCGGGCATTGGCCATTCAGGCGGCCGAAAAGATATTCACCGCTGATACAAATCAAGAGATTCTTTTACTGCCACATTTTTTTAATCAATCACTAGCTCACCCGCTCAATCAAGAAGCAATTACTACACTCTGTAAAGCTAACTTTTTTAGTTGGCTGGCTTACACAACATACGATGCCATTCAGGACGACTACACGCACACCAAAGCCCTGCCAATTGCCAATGTCGCGCTGCGGCAAGCGTTAACGCAGTTTAGCCTTTTTGCCCCAACCCAGCGCAGTGAAATTGAACGTTACTTCATTTTGCTTGATGCCGCCAGCAGCTGGGAACTCGCCCATTGCCGCGCCGAAGCGACCGATGCAACTATAGCAATTAAGGCACTTCCGAAGTTCTCTGCCGGCCGCACTCAACTTGCGCACAAATCATTCGTGCATATTCTTGGGCCGCGGCTGATTGCGAAAACTGCGCATTATTCTAATGCCACCCTTAAAAACCTTGAACGCGGCCTGAGCCATTATCTCATTGCGCGCCAATTACAAGATGATGTTTATGACTGGCGAGCAGACATTCGAAAAGGACATCTCAGTTATGTGGTGTGCCATTTACTCAAGAAGCTGGAGCTGACCGCTGGAACATATCAACTGCCCGAGCTGTTAACGGCTATGCAGAAAGAATTTTGGCAAACAGGTGCCGAAGCCCTTGCCACAATACAGCTCAACCATCTTTCAAAAGCGAGAACTTTATTATTTTCCGGTTCAAGCTTGCGTTCACCGTCTCCACTTTTTACGCTTATCGAACAGCTAGAAGCAAACGTAGTGCAAACCCAGCAAAAGTATCGATTACAAAAACAATTTTTGGCGGCCTATAAAAAATGAGTTAGCGCTTTCCAGCTTGCCCCATATCTTCGTCGGCGTCCTCGATGTATTCGCGCATATCTTCGTTGCCATGCCCGGCTTCATCAAGATTCATCTTTTTGAATTCATGGGCAATTTCTGACTCAGGGATGCCCGCCCTATCGGCCAAATTGTCGGTTAATTCGTGCGTGATTTCATCTTTTTTGCTCAGATCAGCGTCTAGATCGTCCTGATAGCCTTTTAATTGTAGGTCGTCGTCATTCATATGATACCTCCTTGTGTACTTCTAGCATACCGCACACTACCAGCTGTTGCCTACCCTTAAACATCCTTAGAAATTTAGAACCGCTCGGCGGAACCGAGCGGCGTAAAGCTGTTAGATTTTAACTTTCCACCTTTCAGCGAGGTGACCCCTCGCCCAGGCCTCAAGCTTCTTATTATCGCCCTTATGGAGCTTATTGAGCTCGGACTCAATCTCTTTTGCTTGGGCAGCCCAGCCGAGGCGGCTCACTACACCATTCGTAACCTTGTCGAGCTTACTCTGGATATCCTTAACGTACCCGATGTACCCCAGCTGCTTCTCAATCAGCTCTTTAAAGCTGGTAACGCGCTTGCTTGTAGCTGGAACTTCGCCAATCAGCACATTTGCACCCTTGGTGATGAACTCTTCAATGCCGCCCATCGGTCGAGAGTCCGCCACCCGGATCATCAAAGTGATACGGTGCTGAGAGGTGATTGCAGGAACGAACCTGAAGCTACGCTCGGCTGCATCCTTGGCGCCAAAGGTCGTGCCAAGAATGAGCGCGCCACTAAACACCTGAGCCGGCAGTGCATAGCTGCGCTTCTGTAGCAACTTGATGAATTCGGAAGCGCTCGCCCATTCAAGCGTCTGGTCAAGCGAATAACCCCTTGGCCGCTGATTCGCCGGCGCATCACGAATAAGCGTTGCCCCACAGTGTCCAAAATCGTGGGAATACGCTGCCGCCGCGCCAACCTGGCGGACGACTAGATATTCCGACCTCGCTCGCGGACCATAGTAAGCATCAAAAAGCGCCAGAAAGTTATCTCGAACCTCCTTAAAATGCGTTGGATTGTGGTCAGGCAGATTAAACAACCGAACCGAATTGTCGGCTGCAGTCTCGAAGAACTTAAGATCGGCCCTGAACACTCCTTCGGGCTTTGCCTGATCATGGCTTGCGCTATACTGATACCCCTTGAGCATTTTTGCAAGGTCAGCCGGCAATTTGTTGCCATAAACCTTATAAACATCGCCGTCAATGAACTGTGGCCACATCGGACCAAGCACTTTTAGATTCATTTGAGGCTCCGTTTCGAATGTACAGATGTTGCCATACAATACTATACGAATTATTTGAATATGTGAATAGTGGCTTCGAGCTTCTTTCCTTTCCCGCCCCTAAATCTCTCGATACCATCCTTAACTGGCAAAAAAACGTGCCCGCCGTTACCGACGAGCACTTTCGGCTGACTTACTTTTCATACACCGCGGTGTACGCCCACACCAGGCAAGCCTTTACATATTCCTTTTGCCCCTCTGAGCCGCTTAGCGAAATTGCGCCACTAAAAAGATCGAGGAGACGATCAATTGTTTTTTGATCCATCCTGCGCATGCGCGGCGACAAACTGTTCTCGGATGAAACAAGATTATACACTTCGGTGCAAACCACCGACCAGTCTAGCTTTTGGTAGTTATCTTCGATTGCTCGCTCGGCACAGGCTTCTGGCGTTATTGGCCCGTTCTTTTGAACCGCCTTCTTTGCAGTCGGGTAGTATTCAAGCAGTTCCCGAAGTAGCATTTTCTGCGCCACATTTCCTCCTCCGCCGATTGTCAAGCCTTTACTAGAGTAGCATTTGCTATGGCTACCGTAAAGATTCTGCCGTTACACGTTATATCTTACGAATCGTGCCTGTGCGCAGTCGCCGGTAAAACTGGGCGCTTTTTCCCAAGGCGTATTCCTAGCCAAATCCAGAAAACCGTTATGAGGCTCACGCCAATCAATACCGGAATTTGGCCAAATTCGTGCAGAGCAATAACCGAACCAGCCGTCACGATACCCCCACCCATGAAGGGTTCGAACGCTAATTGTTTGTAGCCAAACGTTTCGCGGCTATGTGATTTGTTGCTCGGGTCGGCAAGTCGACCAAGCAACAACCCTGTGGCAGTCATACCCATGGACTGCCCCATGTTAGTAAGGCCTTTCTCAAACCAAAAGCTGCTAAACATGCGTGGCGCTAAAACCAAAAAGCCAAACACAATCCAGCCAATCCCCAGGAGTGCGAACGTAATGAATACCGGCAGGTTGCTGCCAATAGCGCTTAACGACACTGTGGCGATGGCGCTGGCTATTAAAATGTCGAGCGCCAAAGTACTAATAATCTCGGCGGTGCGGCGCTGAATCAAGGTTTGTTTGCCAAATTTGCGCAGTATCATTTGGACAATCAGTCCACCAATCATTGCCAGTGGAAAGAGCGGTAAATGCGTGAAGAAGCGAATGTCAGTTATGCCGCCGAGCAACGCAGCTTCAATAATTATCAGTAGCTGCAGTAGCACCCAGCCAATGCCAATAGCGATAGCAAAAGCAGCGACGTTTATCGCAATCGCTCGTGGGGTTGCCCGCAGCTTTCGACCAAAGGTAATTAGATTATAGCCACTGCGAATCATTTGTTGGCGCTGTTTTCGCTGCACCTCTGGGTCGATATAGTTCCCTCCGCCGCGGCGGCTATGCCAGTTCACAAAGAAAATACCAATTATAATTGCTGCAACAATACTCACGGTTGCTAACCCCAAAGCAATATCGGTGCCTTCTTTCCAGCCTAACTGCTCAAAGGTAGGCGCCAAACCGGCAGCCGTACCGTGCCCACCCTCAAAACTGATCTCAATCAGTGCGCCCGCCAGGGGGCTTGTGCCAAAAACCGGGGTCAAAAACAACATAGTCACCAGAATACCCAGCACGTATTGCCCCCAGGCGAGGCTGTTGCCAAAAGCAATCATTGGCCCTGAAACTTTCCAAATTTCTTTGCGGCCAGGAATAACTTTACCTAAAAACAACCCGGCAAATACTACTGTAATTAGGTATTTAGGCCATGTTGCCCAGTAGGCGGTAATCTCCTCGGGGATCGTGCCTAAAACTTGCGGTCCAAAAACCAGCCCCAACACCCCGGCAACTAATGCACTGGGAATAAAGAATTTTTGTAGCACCCCAGAGCCGCGTTTAATAAAACGCGCGACCGCTAGGATGATCACCAAAACAACAATACTTTGAAACAGCGGATGCATTGTTCCTATTATAAACAACCGGCAGGCTTTTTTGGTGCTAAAAAAGCCGTAAGTTTTACAATCAAGCTTTCAGAGGAAACAAACGGATTACTTGTCGTCGTGCGCGGCTTGTAATTGAGCAATATCTAGCTTTTTCATCTGCAGCATTGCCTGCATAACCCGGCCAGCTTTTTCAGCATCGGGGTCGCTCATCAATTGCCCCAGAGCTTTAGGAACAATTTGCCACGACAAGCCAAATTTATCTTTTAGCCAGCCACAGGCTTCGGCCTCGGGTACGGCGCTCAGCTTTTCCCAGTAATAATCTACTTCTTTCTGGGTGTCACAATCGACAAACAGCGAAATAGCTTCGTTAAATTTAAACTGTGGGCCGCCATCAAACGCAATAAATTCATTACCGGCAAGCATAAATGCGCCGTTGGCGACCTTCCCTTCTAAGCCAACCATCGGCCCTTCGAGCGGACCTTCTGGGTAGCGGCTGAGGCTTACTACTTTTGATTCAGCCTTCTTTTCTGGCGCACCATTAAATATTTCGACGTAAAAATTCATCGCCGCTTCGGCGTCTTTTTCGAACCATAAGTATGTTTTGACTT